>JACMLX010000242.1 GCA_014379355.1 Gemmatimonadaceae bacterium | reverse complement strand
GAGCAAGGGCGGTGGATTCACGCGCATGGTGCCGGACGACACGGGCGGCCGTCGCAAGGAGGTCGTGGATCTGGCCACGGGGATCTATCGCGCAGAGCGCCCGCCGGTACTGGCATCCCTCGCCGCTGCGCGAGGCAAGAGCGCGCTGAAGACTCTCGTCGGCTTCAATGATCGCGGCGGACGGTTTGCCGCTGCGCTGCTGGCGCAGTCGCTGTCGTACGCCGCTGCGTTGGTGCCGACCATCGCCGATCGCGTCAGCGACGTCGACTCGGCGATGCGACTTGGCTACGGTTGGGACTTCGGGCCATTCGAGCTGATCGATCAGCTGGGTGCGACGAATTTTGCAGCACTGCTCGCGACGCACGGTATTGACGCGCCGGCGCTGGTCGCGATGAACAAGCCGTTCTATCGCGTCGAAGGCGGCGTGCGCGAAGAGCTGTTGCCGAGCGGCGAATACGCCGCGGTGCCACGCGCCGCAGGGGTGGTGTCACTGGCCGACGTGAAGAGCGCGTCGAAACCGGTGATGAAGAACGGATCCGCCAGCGTGTGGGATATCGGGGATGGTGTGCTCTGTCTCGAGTTCACGTCGAAGATGAACACGCTCGATCCCGACATCATGGCGATGCTCCGTCGGGTCATCGCGACCATCGGTGACGGGACCGGCGCGCACAAGGCGCTCGTCATCTACAACGACGCGGTGAATTTCAGTGTCGGTGCGAACCTCGCGCTGTCCATGTTCTCGCTCAACATCGCAGCGTGGGACACCGTCGAGCAGGGTGTGGCCGAGGGACAGCAGACGTACCTCGCGCTGCAGCGTGCCCCGTTTCCGGTGGTCGGCGCGCCGGGCGGCATGGCGCTCGGTGGCGGGACGGAAATCCTGCTGCATTCCGACGCGATCCAGGCCGCGGCTGAGACCTACATGGGACTCGTGGAAGTCGGCGTCGGCATCATTCCGGGGTGGGGTGGCTGCAAGGAGATGCTGCTGCGGCATGTCGCGCCGGTGGCATCGGATCCGGCGAAGGCGATGGCGGCGACGGGCCAGGTGTTCCAGACGATCGCGATGACCAAGACATCCACGTCGGCCGCCGATGCACGCGCAATCGGATATCTGCGCGCGAGCGACGGCATCACGATGAATCGTGACCGGCTTCTGACCGACGCGAAGGCGAAGGCGCTGTCATTGGTGCCGGGATATGTCGCGCCAGGCGCTCGCAGTGTGACGCTGGCGGGCGCACGCGGCAAGAGCATGTTGATGGCCGGTGTGACCGCCCTCGCGTCAGCCGGCAAGGTGACCGCGCACGATCAGGTCGTGGTCGATCATCTCGCGACCGTGCTCACGGGTGGAGACACCGACGGTGCGACGCCGATCAGTGAAGCGGCACTGCTCGATCTCGAACGGGCGCAGTTCATGCAATTGGCGCACACATCCGGCACGCTGGCCCGGATCGAGCACATGCTCGCCACCGGCAAGCCACTGAGGAATTGACCGATGCCCACGTACAAGGCACCGCTGGAGGACATGAAGTTCGTCCTGAACGATGTCATCGACTACGCGCGCCTGACCGGGCTGCCCGGGTACGGCGAGTTCGACAACGACACCGCGATGTCGGTGCTCGAGGGTGCCGCACAGTTCTGCGAGGAAGTGCTGCAGCCGATCAATCAGTCCGGTGACGCGGAGGGCTGCCGTATCGAGAACGGCAATGTCTTCACGCCGACAGGCTTCAAGGCGGCATACCACCAGTACGTCGAATCCGGCTGGCCGGCCCTCGCCGCCGATGAAGCGTATGGCGGTCAGGGTTTTCCGCAAACGTTGCGGTTCGCGGTCGAGGAGATGATCTGCGCGTCGAACCTCAGCTTCGGCATGTTTCCGGGACTGAGTCACGGCGCATACCACGCGTTGCTGCTGCACGGGACGGACGCGCTCAAGACGACGTGGCTGCCGAAACTGATCAGCGGTTCATGGTCCGGCACGATGTGCCTCACCGAAGCGCAATGCGGGACGGACCTCGGCCTGCTGACGACGAAAGCGGAGCCGCGCGACGACGGAAGTTATGCCATCACCGGCAACAAGATCTTCATCTCCGCCGGCGATCATGACCTGACCGACAACATCGTGCACCTCGTGCTGGCACGCCTGCCTGATGCGCCGCCCGGCATCAAGGGCATCAGCCTCTTCATCGTGCCGAAGTTCCTGCTCGACACGAACGGTGCACCGGGCGCCGACAACGCCGTGCGCTGTGTCAGCATCGAGCACAAGATGGGTATCAAGGCCTCACCGACGTGTGTGCTGGCGTTCGAGAATTCGATCGGATGGCTGGTCGGCGAGACGAACAAGGGCATGCGCGGCATGTTCACCATGATGAACGGCGCGCGACTCGCCGTCGGCATGCAGGGACTGGGGCTGAGCGAGGTCGCGTACCAGAACGCCGTGAGTTACGCGAAGGACCGGTTGCAGGGCCGCTCGCTGACGGGTGCCAAGAATCCGGCAGGTCCGGCTGATCCACTGATCGTGCATCCCGATGTGCGTCGCGCGCTGATGACGATTCGGGCGTTCAACGAAGGCGCACGTGCACTCTCGCTCTGGGTCGGCACACATCTCGATGTGCATGAGAAGCACACCGATCCCGCGGTACGGAAAGATGCCGATGACTTCGTGGCGTTGATGACGCCGATCGTCAAGGCGTACTTCACCGACATGGGCTTCGAGTGCACGAACATGGCGCTGCAGATCTACGGCGGGCACGGCTACATCCGTGAATACGGCATGGAGCAGTTCGTGCGCGATGCGCGCATCGCGCAGATCTACGAGGGGGCCAACGGCATCCAGGCGCTGGACCTCGTCGGCCGGAAGCTGCCGGCCGAAGGTGGTCGCATGCTGCGATTCTTCTTTCACCCGCTGTCCGAGCGGCTGCAGCGCACGGCGCTGGATCCGCAATTGAATGAGTTCGCCGAGCCCTTCGCCAAGGTCTTCACGCGCCTGCAGCAAGCCACGCAATTCATCGCCCTCAAGTCGCTGGCGAACCCCGATGAGGCGGGGGCCGCCAGTTCCGATTACTTGCGGATGTTCGGCCTCGTGGCGCTGGGCGACATGTGGCTCAGGATGGCAGAGGCCGCCTACGCCAAGATGCCGACTGCGAATGGGGACCGGGCCTTTTACGACGCCAAGATCAAGACGGCCCGATTCTTCTTCACCAAGATGCTCCCAGAGGCCCACGGGCTGTTCGCCCGCATCATGGCGGGCGCCGGCCCGGTCATGGCACTGGAGGCCGACGTCTTTTGAACGGGGGGCAGGGCACCCCCCTTTCTGTGTGTCGAGCCGAGGGACTTGAGTCCCGGAGCGGAGTGCCGATACTGTCCGGAACGTAACGGCTGGCTGCTTTCTGATTATTATGTATCTGTTGTTGCCGTCCTGAGTTCGCTTCGTCGTATGGATGAGGCGGTGTGGGACCGCCTGTTCTCGTCACGACCACGCCCCATCCTGGACGGCGTGACCGTGCTGTGCCTCTCGACGATGGGAGACTCGCGTGCACCCCGAACCGTTCGAACTCAAGGCCCTGGTGGCTGGTCGCCTCGACGCCCACCGTCGGCGCGAGATCGATGATCACCTCGGTAGCTGCGCCGACTGTTCGCGCCACTACGTCGCGCTGATGCTCGGCAGTTCGTCCCCGAAAACCGCCGAAGCCGAGGCGCGACAGGCGCTGGTGCCGAGCGGCGCTGGCACCGTCCTCACTCTCGGTGGCAACAGCTCGGCGGTGGTCGAGGTCTACGGCATCGATGCGCCGCTGGCTCCGTCGTCGCCGCGGGCACCGAAATCGACCAACGGCCACTCGCCCGCGCTCGAAACCGAGTTCCCGCCTTCTGCCACCCGGACGCAGGTCCCGGTCTCGGCGAGCCTCGTGGATGTGATCGCGAAGCTGCGCGCCGAATCCGAAGCACAGAAATCAGCGGTGCCGACGCCGGTTTCGGTCTCGCATCTGCCGCCGGCGATCGTCGCGCCGATCGCCGAATCGCCACTCATCGAACCGTCGATCTTCACGCCGACGCCGGCCGACGGGGTGTCCATCATCCGTCCGCGGCCGACACCCGGCGCCTCCGCATCGACCGCCGAGCGTCCGCTGTTCATGACGCGTCCGGCGTCTGCGTCGCCCGCGTCGAACGCCGCCGCACAGCAGGAACTCGTCGTCACGTTCTCGTCCACGCCGCAACGCAGTGCGTCGTATCGCTCGCCCTCGTCGGTGTCGGTGATCACGCCGTCGGCCGACCGGGACTACGTGTCGCAGGCCGTGCCCAATCTCGCCACGCAGAATCGTCCTGAGTTTCAGGTCACCGAAACCACGGTCGCGCGAAAGCCGCAGTCGATGCTGACCGGTGTCATCGTCGGTGGTGCACTGATCGCGATCGCGGTCGCGTTCAGCGGTTACAAGTACTTCAAGTCGTCCGTGTCGCAGGCCGCGGCAGCGGCGGCCGTCGCAGCGGCAAGGCAGGTTCAGGCTGCAGCCGCCAGCAGCAAGCCAGCGCCGGTGCCGGTCGCTGAGGCGCCGACGCCGGCACCGGTGCAGACACGCATCGTCTACGTCCGCGAACCGGCTCGGCGGGAGTCGAAGCCGGCGGAATCGCCGGCCCCGGCGACTACCACGGTCGTTCCCTTGGCCGTCACCCTGCCGGACGTGAATGTCTCGACGGGCGGCGCCGAATCCGCGACACAGACGAATACACAGCGCAGCGCGACGACTGAACTGACGCGCAGCGCCAAGGCGACCGCCACCCGCACCGCGGCGCCGCGACCCTACTGATCGACTCCGTCCTCTGATCGACGCGTGCCGGACGGGCCATCGCGACATCGCGGTGGCCCGTCGTGTTTCCGGTGTGCATGTCCTGCGGGCTCGTGCATCTCCCCAGCGACCTGATACCCGAGGCACCATATGTCACGACAGGACGCATTCCGCACGGCGCTGGTTCTCGCCGCTGTGTTCACTGCACCGCTCACCGCTCGAGCGCAGGGCTGGATCGAACCGACACCGACGCCAGGTCGCGTGGCGCCGCCATTGGCGTGGAACGTGTCGCGAATCGCCACCAGCATTCGCGCCACGGTCGAAGGGCGCGTCGCACGGATCGAAGTCGAGGAGCAGTTCCGCAACAACGGCGGCGGACTCGCGGAAGGGACGTACCACTATCCGCTGGCCGGTGAAGCGGTGTTCCAGTCGCTGTCGCTGTGGATGGGCGAAACGGAAATGCGCGGTGAGTTGATGGATGCGGGCAAGGCGCGCGGCATCTACGAAGACATCGTGCGACGCCGCCGCGATCCGGCGCTGGTCACGCTGGCCGGGCATCAGCTGCTGCGCGCGCAGGTGTTCCCGATCCAGCCCGGCGAGACCCGGAAGGTCGTGCTGCGTTTCACGCAGATCCTTGAAAAAGAAGGCGACGCCTTGCGCGGGCGTTACGCGCTCGGCGCCGAGGAGCGTGGCAGCGCACGCCCCGACATTCGCGTGACCCTGCGTGAGCCGTCTCGCTTCGGTCGACCGTTCTCGCCGACCCATTCCGTGCAGGTGAGCGGCACGGATGACAGCAACGTGGCGATCACGGATGCGGCACGTGGCGACGTGGAGTTGTTCCTGCCGCTACGCACGACAGCAGCCGGCATGAGTGTCGTGACCTACGCGCCCGGCGGCGAAGACGGCTACTTCATGCTGTACGTGACCCCGCCGGATGTGAACGACACGCAGCGCATCGGGCGCGACCTGACGATGGTCGTGGATGTGTCGGGCTCGATGAGTGGACCGAAGCTCGAACAGGCGAAGGCCGCGATGCTGCAGGTGCTCGGCACGCTCGGTGCGCGTGATCGGTTTCGCCTGATTTCGTTCTCGTCGGGAGTTCGCACGTTTCGCGATGGCTACACGGCAGCCGATGCGTCTGCACTGGAAAGTGCGCGCAACTGGACGACGGCGCTGGTCGCGGACGGCGGCACGAACATCGAGGGTGCATTGCGCGAGGCGTTGCGTCGCGATGGTGGCCGTGGTGATCGCGACGGGAATCTCGACGTGCTCGTGTTTCTCACCGATGGGGTGCCGAGTGTCGGCGAAACACAGCCGGAGCGCCTCGCGGCACTGGCAGCGCAGGCCTCGCACGGCGCGCGTGTGTTCACGGTCGGCATCGGCACGGATGTGAACACATACCTGCTCGAGCGCATGGCGCAGGACGGACACGGCGCTGCGGACTTCGTGCCACCGAACGGCAATGTCGAGCAGACCGTGGGGAATCTCGCACGCAAGCTGCGCGCACCGGCACTGGTGGACCTGCGTGTGGTGTCGTCACCGGCCCGCATCGTGTCGATGGAACCGGTCCGACTGCCTGATCTCTTCGCCGGCCAGGAACTGGTGATCCTCGGGCGATACCAGGGCGCCGGCAACGGACCACTCGTGATCGAAGGGGTGCGAGACGGGCAGTCGGTTCGCGTGTCGACGCCGGTGGAATTCGCTGCGCGCGAAATGGACCACGAGTATGTGAGCACACTCTGGGCGGCGCGACGCATCGGCGCACTGACGCGCACGATGCGTCTCGAAGGATCGACGCCGGAACGGATCGAGGAGATCAAGGCGCTCGCGCTGCGACATGGCATCGTGACCGAATACACGGCGTATCTGGTGCAGGAACCAGTCGTCGCATCGTCCGGCGGTGTGATGCCGCGTGACGAGGAAGCGCGTCGCCGAGTCGGTCAGGCGCCGTCCGGTGCACCGGCCGTGGCGGCGGCGCCGCCCGCACGTTCACAGACGGGCAAGGCCGCCTTCGAGGCGGCGCAGACGAGTGCCGACTATGCGGGCGCAACGAACGTCAGTGCGGCACGACAGGTGAGCGTTCGGGCGCAGGATCGCGTGGAACAGGTGGGCGGATCCGGCAGCGGCGCCGCGCAGCAGAAAGTGGTCGGCAGCCGGCGGTACGAACAGCGGGGTACACAATGGACCGATATCGGTCAGCGAACGCAGCGCATCGTGAGTGTCGAGGCGTTCTCCACGGCGTACTTTGCCCTGCTGACGGCACTGCCGGAGTTGCGCGATGCCGCAGGACTTGGCGAGGACGTCCTGATTGCAGGACGACGTGTCAGCATCAGGATTCAGCGCACGGGCCAGGCGACACTGGCCGGGAGTGAAGTGATGCAGCTGGCGAAAGACTTCCGCGGCGCCTGAGCATTTCCCGGATCATGGGATTGGACCTCGGCGCGCTGTTTCGCGAATACCACGAGTCGCTCGTGCGGATGCTCACGCGCCGCACGGGCGACCGCGGTCGCGCGGAAGAGCTGGCGCAGGAAACGTTCGCGCGTGCCGTGGCGGCGCCGCCGACCAATCCACGCCCGTGGTTGTTCGCCGTGGCGCTCAACCTCCTGCGCGAGGAAGGACGCAACGCCGCCACGCGGGAACGACGGCTGGTGCTGGTCAAGGACGAGGATCACGTCGCGGCGTACGAACAGCCGGACGATGCGTACGAACGCGAGGAGACCCGGCTGCGCGTGCGCGCCGCACTCGCGCAACTCAGTGAGCGTGATCGCGATGTGTTGCTGTTGCAGGCCGAAGGATTCGACTATGACGAAATCGCACAGGCGACCGGGCTCTCGCGCGGCGCCATTGGCACCACACTGGCACGCGCCCGGAAGCGCTTGCTGGAGGTGTATACGCAGGGAGAGGGAGGGGAACATGTCGCACGTGGATGACGGTACGCTGCACGCATTGGTGGACAACGAACTCGATGCTGCGGAACGCAGCGTCGTCGAGGCGCACCTCGCGTCGTGCGGCGACTGCGCGCGGCGCTTCGCCGAGGCCACCGCGATGGCGCGGCAGGTCGTGTCGCTGCTCGGTGCGCTCGACGCCCACGCAGGTGCGGTGCGCATCGTCACGCCGGCCGTGGCGCCGGCGGTGGCCGATGTCGCTCCGCCGAAGGCGCGGACTGACGCAACGGTGATCCCGATGTTTTCGCGTTTCCGCACGGTGCGTCGCGTTGCAGTGGCGGCCAGTGTGCTGGTGGTCGCCGGCGTCAGCTATCAGGTCGGTCGCACCCGCGACGCTGCGCCCAACGAACCCGCTGTCTCCATGGTCATGGCCGATCGTGCGTCGCGCCCGTTGGTGACGCCGAGCGTGGTCGACGCGATGCCTGGATCGGACATCGCCGAGTCCGCGCCGGCCGCGCAACAGAAGCCGCGCAACGGTCCGCGAAACGACAGTGAGATGTCACCTGCGGATCGTCCCGAGGGTGCGGGCGGCGGCGCGCGTGACGAGGCGGACTCGAAGGCGACGGGGTCGGCAGTGGCCGCACCGGCGGCGCCGCGCGCGATCATCGTGCCGCTGCCGGTGGTCTCAGTGGGGGAGTCGTCGAAGGACAGCACGACGCAGCGTCGTGCAGACGCCGAGGCGCGGTCACGTGAATCGGCCGACGCGCTGAGTCGTGTGCAGGCGCAGGAAAGTGCGCGCGCGCAGCAGGCTGCACCGGCCCAGTCGGGACCCTCACGTATCGCGTCGCAGCGTCGGATGGAACTGGGGCAGGTCGTCGTGACCGGCGTCGCAGCGACCGCGGATTCATCGGCGAATGTCGCCGACGGAAAAGCCGCGCCGGCGAAGGCGACGCCGCTGGCCGGCTACACCGCACTCGAGGACGAATCGCTGCCGTCGCTCACACGTCGCCGCTACGTCTCGGCGAACGGCACACCGATCGTCCTGTTGATCATCAAGCCACCGACGGAACAGAAGCGCACCCCGCCGCCGGAGACCGAGTCGTCATTCGTGGTCTTCAGCACGAATGGCACGAGCAGCGTGCGGTGGCGCGCGCGGGGGCGTGATTACGAATTGCAGGGCCCACTGGCGCCGGATTCCCTGCTGAAGCTGGCCGCGCGACTGAAGTAGGTCGCGCAGCCAGCCAGCCCATCGCGAGCCCTATTCGCGGTACGGGGATCCGCCGCCACCTGCAGCACCGCGACCACCACCACCACCGCCGCGACGGCGACGAGGTTGCGATGATGCTCCGTCGGCGGACGGTCGCGCGCTGCTCCCTTCACCGGCGGGTCGTGCCGGTG
>JACMLX010000241.1 GCA_014379355.1 Gemmatimonadaceae bacterium | reverse complement strand
CTCGACTACTTCCTAGGATACGTGGACAACATGGCGCGACAGACGCCGCCGGATCTGCAGCGCTACGCCGCGAAGTTCATTGTCGGCAAGCCGAGTGTGACGGGTGTGCTGATCAGCGTCGCCGATCGTGCGCGACTGAAGCTGACCGATGCGGATGTGGTCGGTCCGGTGAAGGGCGCAAAGGTGACGCCATGAGCCGCGCCCTGCGGGCCGGCGCGCGCGGGCTGGTGATGGCGCTGCTGCTCCCACTGTCAGCGCAGGCGCAACGTCTCGCCGATTCCGCGACGACGTCGTTCGAGGTCAACGGCCTGCGCGTGATTCACCGCCGCGTGACGGCCAACGAAGTCGTGGCGGCGAACCTGTACCTGCTCGGCGGCGTGTCCGCCGTACCTGCGGCCAAGGCGGGGCTGGAACTGCTTCTGCTGGAGGCGTCGGAGCGCGGCACGAAGAAATACCCACGCGAAATTCTCGAGCGGAAAATGGCGCGCCTCGGCAGCGCCATCGTGGCGTCGCCGTCGATCGACTGGACGATGGTCGGAGTGCGCAGCACGGTCACCGCGTTCGATTCGACGTTTGCGATCTTCGCCGACCGCATCATGCAGCCGCGTCTCGATTCCGGTGAAGTCGAGACGGTGCGTGCGACGATCATCAGTGGCGTGCGGCAGCGCGGCGACGATCCGGAAGCGCTCCTCAATTCATTCTCCGACAGCGTGGCATTCGCGGGACATCCGTACGGCAACTCGCCACTCGGCACCGAGGTCACGCTGCGTGGCCTGTCGCTGGCCGACCTGCGGGCCTGGCAGAAGACGCAGATGGTGACGTCACGCATGCTGCTGGTCGTCGTGGGCGATGTGCCGCGCGCGAAACTGGAGTCGATGATTCGCGCGACACTCGGCACGCTCCCGCGCGGCGAGTACAAGTGGGCCCCGCCGCTGGTGCCGGCGGCTCGTGCGAGTTCGCTGCACACGATCGCGCGGGCATTGCCGACGAACTACCTGCAGGGCTACTGGATCGGTCCACGCGCCGACAGCAAGGATTACCAGCCGATGCGCATCGCGATGGCGGCACTGGGCGGGCGCCTGTTCACCGAAGTGCGCGTCAAGCGGAACCTGACGTATGCGGTCAACGCACCGTTCGTGGACCGCGCCGTGACGGCGCCGGGCCTGTACGTCACCACGACGGCACCGGACTCGGTGCTCGGCATCATGCGTCGCGAGGTCGATGCCATGAAGCGCGGGTTCATCGACCCCGAGGGACTGCGCCTGCTGGTGCAGCAGTTCATCACCGAGTTCTTCCTCGACAACGAAACGAACTCCGATCAGGCCACCTTTCTCGCGCGCTCACAGCTGTATCGTGGCGACTACAAGCTGGCCGGCGGCTTCGTCGACGAGTTGCGCAAGGTGACGCCGGAGGATATCCAGCGAGTGGCGCGGCAGTACCTGTCCGGCATCACGATGGCGTATATCGGTGACACGCGAAAGATCACGCCGTCGCGCATCACACCCTTCTGATTGCGATGTCCCGCGAATCCACGTCCACTGGTGTCCTCGCATGACACGATCGCTGACCTCGGCATTGCTCATGGCAGTCGGCCTGCTGCTGGCGGTCGCGCCCGCCGCCGCGCAACGTGCGGCACATGAATCAGCGGCCCGTGATTCCGCCGCAGCGCTGGCGGTGTTCCGCGACAACATCGATGCGATCCACAAGCGTGATCACGCGCGGTACCTGCTCACCTACCTGCAGACACCGGGCCTGACGCGGGGCGGGTTGCGCGGCCTGACACGCGGCTGGATGGAATGGCCGGCGCGGACTGACAGCAATCCGGCGTGGCCGGACACGCTGATCGTGAACGAGATGCGTGTCGCGCCGATGGCGCCTGGTGTCGTGTATGGGATGTATCGCTACCGCGGCATCGTGCAGGGCAAGGCGGCGATCGGCATTTCCGAGCGCGTCTTCGTGAAGACGCCGCGCGGCTGGAAGATCAGCTACACGGCGTCCTTTCCCGATTCACTGCCGCCCTGAACGCTGGCCTAAGGTTTTCGCGCGGTGACGCTCGACGCTATTTCCGACCCATCGCGTCAAGGACGACCACGCCACCCTTCATCACGAAGCGCACGCGCTGCAGCTCGGTGATGTCCTGCAGCGGATTGCCCGTCACGGCGATGAGGTCACCGAAGCGGCCGGATTGCACACTGCCGACCCGATCACTCCAGCCCATGATCTCGGCGTTGACGGACGTGGCCGAGACGATGCCGTGCATCGGCGTCTCGCCGAGTGACACGCGGAGCGCGAATTCCTTCGCATTGTCGCCGTGGTTGATGACGACGGCATCGGTGGCGAACCCGATTGGAATGCCGGCCGCCACCGCACGTCGGAAGCCCCCTTCCTCGGTTTCCTTGATGCGGCGTGCGCGCTCCATCTCGCTGTCGGGAATGTGGATGGCGAGACCCTCTTCCTCGAGGGCGACGGTGGTGTAGAGCGTGGGCACGTAGAACGTGCGACGGTTGCCCGCCTTGAGCAGTGCGATCGCTTCATCGTTCAGGTACGAGCCGTGATCGATGGTGCGCACGCCGGCCTTGATCGACGCGATGATGGCAGCGGCGCCATGCGCATGTGAGGCGACCTGTCGTCCCCAGCGGTTCGCCTCCGTCACGGCGGCCAGAATTTCTTCATCCGAATACTGCTGCGCGCCCGGTTCGATGCCTTTGGACAGGACGGCGCCGGAGGCGAGAATCTTGATGAAGTCGGCGCCATTCTTGAAGTTCGTGCGCACCGCCTTCAGCACCTCCTGCGGACCGTCGGCGAGGTTCCGCACGATCGGCACATCCACGTAGATCGAGAACTGGCGTGCGTCGCCGGCGCCACCGGTGGACGAGACGTAGTTGCCGGACACCATCATTCTCGGGCCGGGCACGGCGCCGGCATCGATGGCGTTCCGCAGGTCCACGTCGACGTATGGCCACGTCGGACCCATGTCGCGGCAGGTCGTGAAGCCGGCGTTGAGTGTGACAAGTGCATTGCGCGCACCCCACAACGCGTCATGACCTGGCGTGGTCTTCACCAGCGCATCTTCCCAGTGCACACCACGCCGACCGGTGAGATGCGTGTGCAGGTCGATCAGTCCGGGAAGCAACGTGGCGGTGCCGAGGTCGATCACGCGCGCGCCCGATGGCACGGGCAAGTTTTTTGCGACCGCGGTGATGCGCTCGCCATCGATGCGAACCATCGCCGGTTCGAGCGGCGCGCCCCCGAGACCATCGATGAGGCGCGCCGCGCGAACGATCACGATCGGCGCCGTCGGCGTCGGTGCGGATTGTGCGACAGTGGTGCTGAAGGCGAGCACACAACACGCGACGATACGCAGCACGTTCATTCACGGCCTCGGCGTGAGAGTTCCTCGCGCACGTCGCTGAGACGGATGCCCAGGGCGTGCAATGCGACCATCGTGTGGTAAAGCAGGTCGGCAGCTTCACTGGTGGCGCGTTCCGGATCCGCATCGGCGCACGCCAGCACGAGTTCGGCCGCTTCCTCGCCGATCTTCTTCATGCGGAGATTGCGATTCCCGAGCAGTTTGCGCGTGTAGCTCGGTGACCGGTCGGTCGCGGTGTCGGATGCGCGCGCTGCGATGGTGGCATCGAGCACGGCGAATGCGTCGGAAGGTGGCGCGGCGTTGCCGGGTGTCGTGAAGCAGGTGACTGCACCGGTGTGACACGCCGGTCCCGCAGGGATCACGCGCGCGAGGATGGCATCGCGGTCGCAGTCTGCGGTGAGCGACACGACCTTCTGCGTGTTACCGCTCGTCGCACCCTTGTGCCACAGCCCGCGCGTGCGCGAGTGATAGTGCATCTCGCCGGTGCGCAGCGTGGCGTCGAGCGCCACGCGATCGGCGAATGCCACCATCAGGACGTCGCCGGTCGTCGCGTCCTGCGTCACCACCGCAACCAGGCCGTCTCCCTTGGCGAAATTCAACAGGTCAAGGTCAAGCATCGAGACCGGGATCTCCGCCCGGACAGAGGATATCGCGGACAATTGTGCCCAGTGCGCCATTGGTGGCAATGCTGTCGCCGCCAAAGGCGGTACTGCGTCCGCGAAAATCCGTGAATCGGCCGCCGGCTTCCTCCACCACGACCTGCACGGCGGCGGCGTCCCACGGATTCATTGCATCATCGACCATGATGTCCGCGCGACCGGTGGCGAGCAGCAGGTAGCCGTAGCAGTCGCCCCATGTGCGCACGATGCGAGAGGCCCGCGCCAGGGTGTCCCAGCGCGCTTGGCGCTGCGGTCGGCCGGGGAAACGCGCATCGGTGGTGAGCAGTGTCGCGTTGCCGAGTTCTGCGGTCGTCGACACATGTGTGCGCCTGCCATTGAACCAGGCGCCCTGGCCCGGTGCGGCCGCGACCATCTCCTGCGTCGGCGGCGCATACACCGCGCCGGCAAGCACCGTCTCACCTTCCACCACGGCGACGAGTGTGCCCCACAACGGCACGCCGCTGATGAAACTCTTCGTGCCGTCGATCGGATCGAGCACCCAGCGGCGTGGCGCCTCCGGCTTCTCGAGGCCGAACTCTTCGCCGAGGATACCGTCATGCGGAAAACGGCTCCGGATCCAGTCGCGCGCGACGGTTTCCGCTGCACGATCGGCGGCGGTCACAGGCGAGCCATCACTCTTGGTCTCGACGGCGACGCCGGTGCGGAAGTAGCGGTTTGCTTCGTTGCCGGCGAGCGTCGCCAGCTCGGTCACGGCGTGCAGCAGCGACTCGCTCATCGAACCACCAGGCCTGAGGCGCGCATCGCGTCCTTCAATGCACCTACTGTCGTGACGTTGTCATGGAGAATGCCGGCGACGAGCGCGGCATCGGCATGCCCGTCCGCCAGCACATCGATGACGTGTGAGGCATTCCCTGCGCCGCCGCTGGCGATGACCGGCGCCGTCACACGTGTGGAGACCGCGCGCATCAGCGGCAGATCATATCCGGTGCGCGCGCCATCCCGATCGATGCTCGTGAGCAACACCTCGCCAGCGCCCCGTTCGACACACTCCTCGGCCCACGCCACCGCGTCGAGGTTCGTCGGTGTGCGTCCGCCGTGCGTCCAGACACGCCACGTGCCACCGTCATCGAGCTTCGCATCGATGCTGGCGACGACACACTGCGCACCGAATCGTTCGGCGCAGGCGGTGAGCACCGTCGGATCGGCGACCATGGCGGAATTGAGCGAGACCTTATCGGCGCCGGCCCGCAGGGCCCGACCGACATCGTCGGCCGTCCGCACTCCGCCCCCGATCGTGAGCGGAATGAACAGCTGCTCGGCCGTGCGTCGTGCCACTTCGAGCAGCGTGGCGCGATCTTCGGCACTGGCCGAGATGTCGAGAAACGTGATTTCATCCGCCCCTTCGGCCTCATACCGCGTCGCGAGCGCGACCGGATCACCGACGTCCCGCAGCCCGACGAAGTTCACGCCTTTCACCACCCGCCCGCCTTTCACGTCGAGGCAGACGATCAATCGTCGGGTCAGCACGTGCGCATCACTCCGAGACCTGCAGTGCGACACTGCCCTTGGTGCTGAACACCGCGCCGGATTCCACGAACGCGTCACGAAGGCAGAGGCCGAGCGCCTTGAACGCCCCTTCGACGATGTGATGCGAATCCGTGCCGCGCAGCACACGAATGTGGAGCGTGGCCTTTGCGTTGTCGGCGAAACTGCGCATCCAGTGTTCCCAGATCGCGACGGGCAGCTTGCCGCGATAATACGGCCGTCCGCCGAGGTCGATGGCGCACTGCACGAGCGCATCATCCATCGGAATGGTGCGATCGGCGTACCGCGCCGCCGTCGGTGGCAACTCGGCGGCAATCGCGGCGCCGACACAGATCGCGACATCCTCGATCAGGTGATGCGGCAGATCGCCGCGCGCACGCACGTCGACATCGAGTCCGCTGTAGCGAGCGAGCGTGACCAGCATGTGGTCGAGGAACGGGCGCGTCGTGTCCACCGTGGCGACGCCGCTGCCCCGCGACACCGTCACGCGGATCTGCGTCTCCTTCGTGTCGCGGACCACGGTACTCATGCGCGGAATTCCTCGGCGATGGCGCGCGCGTCCAGCGCGCCGGTGTAGAGCGCCATGCCGAGCACCGCCGCGGCAATTCCGCGATCAGCCAGCAGGCGCATGTCCACGTCGGTGGCGATCCCGCCGCTCGCGATCACGGCGAGATCCGTCGATTCAGCCACGTCCTCCATCAACGCCAGATCGGCGCCCTGCAGCAGTCCTTCCTTGTGCACAGCCGTCACGAGTACGCCAGCCAGGGGCAACAGCGAGAGGCGTTCCATGGCTTCGTCGATGTCGAGATGCATGGTCCTCGTCCAGCCGCGCGTCACGATCTTCCGCTCGCGCACATCGGCGGCGACGATGAGTTGCTCCGGAAAGTCATCGGCCATTTCGGCGAGCCACTCCTCGTCCTCGAGTGCGCGTGTGCCGACCACGACGTACGTGGCACCGGCGTCGATCAGGCGCACGATCGCGTCGCGGTCGCGCACACCGCCACCCACCTGCACCGTGAGATCGGTGCGGTCGAGAATACTCTCGATGGCGCGACTGTTGTTGCCGCGACCCGTGGCCGCATCGAGATCCACGATGTGCAGCGCCTGAAAACCTTTCGCTTCCCAGTCGAGGGCGACCGCGACGGGATCGGGCAACCGGATGCGTTCGGCGGCGTATTCACCGCCCACCAGTTGCACGCAGGCACCGTCGCGCAGATCGACGGCGGGAATGGCAATCATGTCTGCACCTCGCGCAACCAGGCGTGCACAAAACTCACACCGGCCGCGCTGCTCTTCTCAGGGTGAAACTGCACGCCGGTGCATCGATTGACGCGAATCATGGCGGGAAAACGATCGTGCTCATGCGTGCTCCACGCCACCACCGCCGATGGATCGTGTGGCCGGCAGACGAAGCTGTTGGCGAAGTATGCGGTGCGCAGCTCGGACGCGTCGAGCAGTGCATCACGTTCCACGCCGAGTTCAAGCTGATTCCAGCCGATCTGCGGGATACGCGCGGCCTGCAGCTTGTCGACGCGTCCCGCGATCACGCCGAGGCCGGCGCCGCCGCCCTCGTCGCTCGCATCGAAGAGCACCTGCATGCCGAGGCAGATTCCGAGCGTGGGCAGTCCGCTGCGGATGGCGTCTCGCATGACCACACGACCGGCGTCGCCGAGTGCCGCGGTGGCGGCGGGAAATGCACCGACACCTGGCAGAACCAGCGCGTCGGCCGACACGGCGAGCGTCGGATCGGTATCGACCTGCACGCTGACGCCGGGACGCTCGAGCGCCTTGATGAGCGAATGCAGGTTGCCAGCACCGTAGTCGAAGATGCTCAGCTTCATTTCTTCCCGACCTTCTTCATCGCACCGGCGAGCGCCTTCACGCATTGGTCCACCATCGGCCACGGGCCGACGGAGATGCGCAGACAGTCGCCGACACGTGGCAGGTTCGGGAACGGGCGCACGCCGACGCCCTTCTCGCGCATGGCCAGGCCGACCGCGACGCAGTGCTTCACCGGCACGCAGACGAAGTTTGCGCTCGACGGCATCGGATCGAGATCGAGCTTGAGCAGTTCGATGGTCAGGCGGTCACGAACTTCGATCGCGAGCTGGATGTGCTCCTCCACCCACTGCACGTCGGAACGCAGCGCCGTGATGGCGACCTGTTCCGCCAGCGCGTTGACCTTGTACGGGCCGCGTGACTTCTCGACTTCCGCCACCAGTTCCGGTGCGCCGATGGCATACCCGATGCGAAGTCCTGCGAGTCCGAATGCCTTGGACATCGTTCGGATGAGCAACACACGATTCGACCGCTTCAGCAGGTCGATGTTCGACACGCCCGCGAATTCCACGTACGCCTCGTCCACCAGCAGCACACCGGGAGCGTTGTCGATCAGCTTTTCGAGCGTGCGCCGCGCGACGAGTGCACCGGTGGGGTTGTTCGGCGAACAGACGTAGAGCAGCTTCGCGCCGGTCGCGAGCAATGCATCGGCGTCCACGTCATGCTGCGGCAGCTCGGTGACGAGTATCGAGCGCAGCGTGTTCATCTTCGCGAAGATGGGCACCATCGCGAACGTCGGGTCCGTTGCGGCGACGAGATCGTTCTCGTTCCCGAAGGCGCGCATCGCCGAATCGAGAATGTCGTCCGACCCGCAGCCGGTAACGATCATGTCGGGTGTCACGCCGGCATGCTCGGCGAGCGCACGCTTCAGTTCCGATCCGTAGAGCGTCGGGTAACGCGTGATGGTGCTGTGTGCGAAGTCGCGAATCGCGCGTTCGGCGTTCGGCGGCACACCCCACAGATTCGTGTTGTCGGTGAGGTCGATCTTCACCGGCGTGCGTTTCGGATCGTACAGTGGCACATCGTTGTACGCGGCGCGTGCGATCGCGAGGCGGTCGGTGGCCGGCGTGGTCATGTCGCAGTGCTCCACTGGCGCGCCGTAGCGGCGTGATTGGCCAGGCCCTCGCTGTCGGCGAACACACCGACAGCGGACGCGAGCGACGCGGCGGCGACGGGTGTCACGCGCTGCCACGACGTCCAGCGAACGAAGTCGAGCGTCGAGAGGCCGGAATAACAGCGTGACAGGCCGCCGGTTGGAAGCACATGATTCGCCCCCGTCATGTAGTCGCCGAACGCCACACTCGCCGATTCACCGAGGAACACGGTGCCGGCGCCACGCAGGGCCGCACACGCCGAATCGAGTGAAGCTGGCGTGAGTGCGAGCAGCAGATGCTCCGCGGCCCACATGTTCGCAAAGTCGATGGCAGTATGCAGTGTGTCCGTGTGCAGCACACCGCCGGCAAACGCCAGGGCGTCGCGAATGATGTCGCCACGTGCCACTGACGGGAGGAGCGCGGCAACCGCCGCCGCGACACGCTCGGCCACTTCGGCGCCGATCGCCACACACACCACTGCCGCACGCGGATCGTGCTCGGCCTGCGCCAGCATTTCGCGGGCGACGATGTGCACGTCCGCCTGCGCATCGGCGATCACGAGCAGTTCGCTCGGACCGGCCGGCGAATCGATCGCGACGGCACCCGCGCACTGCAGTTTCGCTTCCGCCACCCACGCATTGCCCGGACCGACAATGCGATCGACGCGTGGGACGGAGTCGGTGCCGTACGCCATGGCCGCGATCGCGCCGGCGCCGCCGATGGCGAAGACGCGATCGGCCCGGGCGATGGCTGCAGCGGCGAGCACGACGTCCGACGGCCGTCCGGAAACCGACGCCGGAGAACAGACGATGACGTCACGCACACCGGCCACTTTCGCCGGCACGACACCCATGATCAGTGAACTCGGATACGCGGCACGTCCGCCGGGTGCGTACACGCCGACGCGCTGCAGCGGATCCGGACGACGGCCGATGAGGACGCCCGGTTCCGTCTCCACCTCGATCGCCTGCGGCAGGAACGCTGTATGTGCCGTGCGCACGTTTCGCACGGTCCGTTCGAGTGCCGCGCGCAACTCGGGCGCCAGCGCATCACGCGCGCGCTCCCACTCGCCGCGCGGAACTTCGAGCGCGTCGAGTGTCGCGCCATCGAACTCGTGCGCCATGCGGCGCAACGCGTCGTCACCGCTCTCCTGCACGCGCGCGATGATCGTGGCGGTCTGCTCGCGCACGACCGCATCGGCGGATGTCGAACGGTCACACAGCGCGCGGCGGTCATCGTGGGACAGCGCGGTCACGGCTCCCATGAATCGAAACAGGCGTGCACTCATGGCATCAGGCGCTCGATGCGCGTGACCAGGATCCCCTGTCCGCCAAGCGACTTGAGCTGGCCGATGGTGCGATAGATCGTGGCCGCCGACACGACGGCGTGCACGGCGACCATTTCGCCGTGATCCATGATGTCGATCACGGTCGGACCGTTGATGCCGGGCAGTATCGCCTGCACTTCCTCCAGCTTCGCACGCGGCACATTCGCCATCAGGTAGCGGCGCCCGCGGGCGCGAATCACGGAGGACAAGGCGTCGACGAGGTCATCGAGCTGTGTGCGGCGCGGATCACCCGGCGGCACGATCGTGATCACGCGTGCGGATGACTCGAGCACCGTCGCGATCTCCATCAGCCCGTTCACCCGCAGGGTCGAGCCGGTCTCGGTGAGGTCCACGACGATGTCGGCGATGCCCAGATGTGGCGCGATTTCGGCGGCACCGGAGACCGGCACGATTTCCACCGGAATGCCGGCGTGCGCGAAGTAGTCGGCGGTGATGCGCGGAAAGACCGTCGCCACACGCGGCTTGCCCTGGAGGTCGCCGAGCGTCCGGATCCGCCCTTCCTCGCGCACGGCGACCACCAGGCGGCAGCGTCCGAATTCGAGGTCGAGCAACTCGCTGACGGCGCGGCCGGATTCGCGCACCAGATCGAGCCCGGTGATTCCCGCCTGCGCCGCGCCGTCCGCAACGAACTCCGGGATGTCGGCCGCGCGGACGAAAATCGCCTCGAACTCGCCGCCCAGCGACGCGGTCAGGGCGCGGTCACCCTTGCCGCGGATTTCGAGGCCGGCGTCGGTGAAGAGGCTGCGCGCATCCTCGGAAAGTCGGCCCTTGTTGGGAAGTGCTATGCGGAGCATGCGGTCGTGTCGTGATTGGGGACAAAAACAGCGGCGGCCCGTCCAGAAACCGGACGGGCCGCCGCGATGCACAGTGCCAGCGTGGAACAGCTACGCGACGCACCAGACCCGGACGCCCGTCGGGCGGCGGCCATGATGATGCTGGTGGTGCTGGGAGACGGAGCGGTGCATGGCAGGTACAGTAGCGGAGCGGAACCACAGGGTCAACGCTATGGTACTGCGTGCTGCATTGCGCCGATTGTGTGCTGCAATCAGCGGTCAGTGCCGGGAACGCGTTGTCACTGGACCTGTGTTCGTTACAGGTCGATGCGCATCTCCCTTCAGTCAGACGTCGCCCGGGGACTTGCCCCCGGCGCTTGCGGCCCTATGCTTCCCGCAGTTTCGAGGCAGCAGCACGCACGAAACTGAGGCAGTCGTCACGGGACGGCACGTTCGTCTGTTCGATAATCACCGGTTACGAGGAGTCATTCCATGCAGTTCAAGGTTCTGGCAGTCGCATCGAGCGTTTTCGCGCTCGCCGCGTGTGGTGGTGGTGAGAAGAAGGCCGCAGATTCGGCGGGCGCGATGGCAGCCGCTCCGTCGGCGGATATGGCCGCACCGGCCGCTGGTGGCGCGATGGCCGCTGGCGCCGTCGCCGCCGCGCCGATCACGGGCACGACGCACGAAGTGAAGATGATCGGCGACGAAAAGGGCTATCGGTTCGAGCCGGCCGCCATCACGATCAAGGAAGGCGACGGCATCAAGTTCGTCACCGTCAAGGGTGGCCCGCACAACGTCGCGATCGATCCGGCATCGGCCGGCGCCAGCGCGGCGCAGCTGACCGCCAACATGCCGGAAAGCACGGGTGAGCTGACGGGCAAGATGCTGGTGACCGATGGCGATGCCTGGACGATGTCGTTCGGCAAGATCGCCGCCGGTACGTACACGGCCATCTGCACGCCGCATCAGGCCATGAACATGATCATGAAGATCACGGTTCAGTAAGCTGTTCGACCGTCGTATCGCGCGGCGTCCGACTCCGGTCGGGCGCCGCGTTGCTTTTCATGGCGAGGAAACCTCGGCCCATCCCACTTGTGCAGAGCTTCCCTGGACTTCGCCCGTGACTTCCGCTCCCGACTCGCACATCGCGTCGCCACGCGGCCGCTGGATGGCGGGGCGCGCGCGCAACCTCGTGCATCGCAGCGGCGTGATGGCGAGTGTCGGCAGTGTCACGTTCGCGATCGCATTCGGCCTGCTGCTCTGGTTCACGCGCGCGGAACGTGAAGCACTGCAGCGTGTACCCGCGCCGGCAGACACGGTCGATCTCGCGCGCAAGGCGGCCAGCATGCGCCGCCTGCAGTTCCGCGCCGACAGCATTCTCGCCGAGGTGTCACCGCCGCGGCGCTTCACACCGCGTGTGGCGCGCGTGGCCGACACGACGCTCAGCAGCGCCGCGATGGATTCGACCGCACGCGACACGATCGCGGCTGCCACGGTGGTCGACAGCGTACCGACGGGTGAGATCGCGGCGGCGCCGATCGCGACCGATGCCATCCCCGACTCGGTCCGCATCGCCGTTGCCGCGTTGTCGTCGCGACTCGAGCGCGCCCAGAACGCTCCGCTGGCGGCGTCGTGGCGGTCGCTCGCGTCCGATCCACTGCTGCAGCAGGATGCGCGTGTACGCGCCCTCGCCGACTCGCTGGCCGAGGCCGAGCGCGCGCGCAACGAGTACGACGCGATCGGTGGCGTCGATCCGATCTATCTCGAGCTGTCCAGTCGCGTCACGGCGTTCGGCCGTGCGATCGAACGCATCGCGCTGCTGCGCGTGGCATTCCTGCTGCGACCGTCGGCCGTCGATGGTCCGGTGATCGAACACCGCCTCGGGCCGAGCGCCGAAGAACTCGCACGGCGGTTCATCGCGGACTCGGCGCGGTACGTCACGGCGCGTGCGCGCCGTGATGCGGCGGCGCGTGTCTCGGATTCGGTGGCCACCCAGCTCGCCGCGCG
>JACMLX010000240.1 GCA_014379355.1 Gemmatimonadaceae bacterium | reverse complement strand
GTCCGAATGCCTGACCGCCTGAGACCGCGGCTCCGGCCGGCGCACCACCTGCTCCTGCGGCCCGGCGCGCTCCCGAATCGCGACGCGACGTGAGCAGTGCGCTGTCCTTGCCGAGCATCTCCGCCGTCGGCGTGAAACGCAGCGCCGAATTGGATACAGCCAGCACACCCTCGGCCTTGTTGGTGAGGAACTTGACCGTGGCCGTCATGCCGGGCAGCAGCCGACCGTCGGTGTTCGCGACGCCGAGGACGACGGTGTAGTTCACAACGTTGTCGGTGACGGCGGACAGCAGCCGCTTCTGCTTCACGGTCGCGGTGAACGTCTGCGACGGGAACGCGGCAACGGTGAACGTCGCCGTCTGCCCGACGAGAATCTTGCCGATGTCGCTTTCGTCCACCGAGGCCAGGATCTGCATTTCGGTGAGGCTTTCCGCGATGCGGAAGATTTCTGGCGTCGACAGACTGGCGGCGACCGTCTGACCCAGCTCCACCGCGCGTGAGACGATCACGCCGTCGATCGGCGAAATGATCGTGGTATAGGCGAGGTTCTGGCGGGTGCGATCGAGGCTGATCTGTGCCGACTTCACATTCGACTGCGCGAGCCGATATGTCACCTGGATGGTCGTGAACTCGGTGGCCGTGATCACCTGCGCGTCGTACAGCTGCTTGTTGCGGTCGAATTCTGCCTTCGCCTGTGCGAGCTGGGCTTCAGCGCGGTCGAGTCCAGCCTGTGATTCCGCAACGGCCTGCTGCTGCAAGGTGGGATCGATGCGAGCCAGCAGCTGCCCTTTCCTCACCTTGTCGTTGAAATCGACATAGAGTGCGGCGATCTGCCCTGACACCTGCGTACCCACCTGCACGGTGCGCACGGCGCTGAGCGCACCGGTGGCTGATACGGTGGACTCGAGCGTCGTCTTCTCGACGGCGGCGAAGCGGAACTCCGGTGTCTTCGCTTCCGCGGTCCGATAGAACCAGAAGAGTCCCGCGCCGACCGTGCAAAACAGCGCCGCGACGAGTACCACGCGCGTCTTGTTCATGAATGTATGCCTGAGGTGCGAGGTGCCTGCAGCCGGATGTCGCAGCGCGTGCTCCGATACCTCGGTGCGTTCCGGAAAGGGCGCAGTCGCAGGTGTGATACGCGGTGGTAACTCGGTCAGTGTGTCCTCACATGAGTACACGCCCGATCTGGCCCGCGTTGGAAACGGCCGAAAACGATCGACGATTCTGGTTGCACGCGCTTTTTCTGGCGCACGCTTCAGATCGAAATCTGTGCCGTCAGCAGCGACGCCTTTTCACCGTCCACACCGGTTCACAGTGTGATCACCCGGCGCGGCACCGTACCCAGCAGCACTGCGACGCGTCGCCTCGGCCAACCATCCACTGGTGGTCGCCGCAGAACGGACGCTCAGCCGAACCCGTGGCGTCGCTCGACGAGCCGTGAGTTCCGGCAGGATTGCGATTCATTGTCCCGTGCGAAAGCTTTGCGCCATGACATACACTTCGCTGACACGACGTATCGGGAGGGCAGCGACGTGCGCCGCCCTCGGGTCAACGCTGTTCGCGGCGACGCCTCTCTCGGCTCAGACTCCCGCAGCGCCAGCAGCACCCGAAGGCTGGGTGTCGCGCACCGATGCCGGCACCATGATCCATGCCGCCGGGCGGGTCGTGATGACCACCATGAAACCCGGCTTCCATGTGACCACCGGTCCGGCGGGCATCCTGTTCGACAGTACCAAAAGGGCCACCGGCGACTGGCGTCTCGAAGCCACGCTCCATCTGTTCGACCCGGGCGCGCGTGCCGAGGGGTTCGGTGTCTTCTTCGGCGGGCGCGACCTGAATTCCGCGACGCCGCACTACAGCTATGCATTGCTGCGACGCGACGGCAAGGCGCTGCTCAAGGTGCGTGATGGGGCGACCACACGAACCGTCCGCGATTGGACGGCGAACGCCGGCATTCCAGCGTGGAAGGGCGGACCTGAGGGCACGAGCGTCAAGTATCAACTCGTGGTCGAAGCGCGCGGCCCACGTGTCACCATGTGGGTCGGCGCAAACCAGGTGCTCGATGCGGCGCGAACGGAGATGCCGACCGACGGCATCGTCGGGCTGCGCATCAATCACTCGATCAACCTGCACGTCGAGAACGTCACCGTCAGCGCGCTGCCGAAGCGCTGAGCGTCAGGCTGCAGGGGCCGCGAGTGGCAGCGAGACGATGAACGCGCTGCCGCGCCCGGGTCCGTCGCTGTGCGCCGCGACCGTGCCGTTGTGCGCGAGCACCAGCTCGTAGACCACTGTCAGGCCGATGCCAAGACCGACACCGTTGAAGCCCACGGCGTGACGATCCTGTGCGAAAAGCTCGAAAATGCCGGGCAGCGCCTCGGGGCTGATACCGATGCCGCTGTCGGTGACGGTGATGATCGCCTGAGAATCCGCGACGCGCAGTGTCACGGCGATATCGCCGCCATTCGGCGTGTACTTGGACGCATTGTCCAGCAGGTTGCCGATCACCTGCACCAGGCGCACCTCGTCCGCCATCACGATGACCGGCACATCCGGGAGGTCCGTGGTGAATCGGTGCAGTCGAACCTCCATCGCCGAGCGACGCTCTTCGATCGAGCGAAGAATGATGCGCTCGAGATCCATCGGCTCGAGTGTGACGCGAAGTTTTCCCGTGTTGACCCGCGTCATATCGAGCAGATCATCGAGCAGGCGCGTCATGTGCCCGACCTGACGCTCGATGATGGCTTGCAGCTTTCGCAACGTCGGATGATCCGCTTGCACGCGCGCGAGCATCGCCGCGACGTTCGACATCGGTGCCAGCGGATTCCGCAGTTCGTGGGCCAGGATGGCCACGAACTCGCTCTGGCGCCGGTTCGCAAGCTCCAATTCCCGCTGCACCGCCTGCGCACCGAGCACGGCCAGCACGAGCTGCTCGTTCGCGTCGCGCAGCGCCAAGTGTTGGAACTCGCGTTCAGCTATCGCATCCTGCGATGGAATCGGCTCACGATCCGCGCTGCTCGACGGCCCATGCGTCGTGGCCCATTCCGCCACGAATTCTTCGTGAAATCCGTGGCCTGCCGTACCGCCGCGCTTCGCGCGATGCATCGCGGCGTCGGCACGCTCGAGCAACACTGACGGCTCGTCGCCGTCGTCCGGAAAGACACTGATGCCGACACTCGCCGTCAGGCGCACGACATGCGCACCATACTGCATCGGTCTGCCAAGTGTCCCCACGATGTTCTGCACGATCGCGGACACGTCGTCACGCTCGGCGACGTCAGCCAGCAGCATCACGAACGCATCGCCACCGTAGCGACACAACGTGTCCGCCTCGCGCAGGGAGATCTTCATGCGCTGCGCTGCATCCTTCAGCACTTCGTCACCGATCGCGCGACCAAGCGAATCGTTGACCTGCGTGAAGTTGTTGAGATCGAGGAAGAGAACCGCGAGCCGGGTGCTCTCCCTCCGGGCGGTGGACATGGCCTGCGTCATCCGCTCCAGGAACATCGCGCGCGTCGGCAACGAGGTCAGTGCGTCCAGCTCAGCGGCTCGCGTGAGCAGGCTGAGTTCGCGCGCGGACTTTTCGGAATCCTGCTGCGCGCGCACGGTCGAGATCACGAGCTGTTCATTGACATCACGCAACTGCGCTAATGCCAGCGCCGTACGTTCAGCGGCGCTCTGCTCGCCTTCGGGCGCGGGCTTCACGGCGCGGCACTGGCGAGCACGGTATCACACATCGTTCGCTCCGCTCACAACCGGGACAGCACGCTTGCGCGTCGGTCGCCCACCGAGCAGCCCTTCCTGATCCGTCAGCATGTTGCCGATTGCGATGGTACCGTCCACGATCGTGAACTCCCGCAGTTCGTCAGAATGCTCGCTGCCCCGCAACTTCACGACGGCCATCATGCGCCGCAGGCGGCTGTCCACTTCGATGTAGCGTTGCACGATGATCGCATCCGTCATGAACGCCGTGCCGTATGGACTGAAGCGCAGGTCCGAGTAGCGGTCCTCGAGCTCGGACGTCATCAGGACCGTCACACGTTCGGCTGCGAGCGACGACACCATGCGCGCCAGAGTTTCGCGGAAGTCGTTGCGGAAGGTCGGCGCGAGCGCCAGTTCGAATCCGGACAGCGAGTCGATGACGACACGCCGCGCACCGGTGGCGCGGATCTCGGTGATGATCAGGAGCAGGATCTCATCGATCGACAGGTCCGGAGCGCGCGAATCGATGATGCTCACACGACCGGCCTCGACCAGGTGGGTCAGCGCGGGGCTGCGCATTCGGGTGGGGTGCTGCTCGAACGACGCCATAACGCCATGCTCGCCATGCAAGGCACCCTCGGCGAGAAACGCGTTCGCGAGAATGCTTTTCCCTGAGCCCGATGGTCCTGCTACCAGCAGCGAATACCCGTTCGGCAGACCGCCGCCCATCATTTCATCGAGATGTGGTACCCCCATGGGCAGCCGGGAGGGCGCGACGCGCGGACTGGTTTCAACTGGCGGCGGCGCGGCCGCGAACACCGTCACGCCGCGCGGGCCGATGCGAAAGGTGTGGAGCCCGGGCAGTGTTGCCTGGCCGCGCATCTTCATGATCTCGAGCTTGCGCACCATCGAATTGCGCTCGACACTCTGGCGCAGCCAGAAAATGCCATCCGCCACCGTGAAGACGGGATTCGAATCGGACTCGCTGAAGTATTCGCCGATCAGGAATGTCGTGGCCTGCCAGCTGGTCATCTGCACGCCGAGCTGCTGCACGAACGCCTGCAGCTCGTTGACGGACGAGCCTTCGCCCGCACTGGCCATCATCACGGATCGGAAGGAGTCGACGAACACCAGGCCCGGTCCTGCCTTCTGCACTTCTGACACGATGCGCGACAGCACCAGCTCCAGATCGCCGCCGATCGCCTCATCCGAGAGGTTGATGAAGCGGACATGGCGGTTGATGGCGTCGGCGTCGAAGAACTCGAACTGCTGCTGATAGCGCAACATCTTCAGCGACGGCTCACCGAGTACGGTGAAGTAAATCGCAGGCCGTTCGGCGGACGCCAGCGCGAACATCATTTGATGCGCGAGAGTCGTCTTGCCACTGCCCGGCGGTCCAGCGATGAGATTGAACGAGAATTCGGGAAGACCTCCCGCAAGCACGACGTCCAGACCGGGCACCCCGGTAGCGAGTCGGTTGATAGTGACTCTGGGGCTCATTGTGCTTCCTGCGCGGCGTGGCCGCTTGAAGGAGTCGCCATCACGTCGCGCAGCAGTCGTTCCGTGAGCTGCGCGCCCACCATGCTTACCAACAGATCGTGAAACACGACGAACAGCGCACCGGCGCCTTCGATGCCGATCGCGAACGGCTGCGCCGTAATCGCGGCCTGGAGGCTGTCCAGATCCATGACGGAGTGCACGCCTTCCGGCACCTCACCGAGCCACGAGTGCGTGCGACTCGTCAGGTACAGTGTTCGGCCGAACAACGCTGCCACGCCGCGAGTGCCGAGAATCGGCATCAGCTGCGTCTCGATTTCCCGCCACAGGACGATGGCACACGCCGCGACATGCGCCGGGTCATGACTGTCCCCGACGCGGCGCTCGAGAGCAGCGGCAATTCGACGGCTCTCTGAACTCGGCATTGTCTCACTAGGCGCCAAACGTACGACGAGGAGTCCGCGGTGGACTGCCCTCGCGCGTGCCGTGCGGTCACCGCTCGCGAACAAGCGGATAGGCGCGACGCGCTGACGTGACACAGTCAGTCACGCCATTCAAGCTAATGAGGATGCACTCGCCAACGCAGCGTCGCACACCGCGTCGGCAGGAAAATCACGGGCGCGCCGGTCAACCCTCTTCATGAACGTGTGGTGGGGATCCCCACGGCGCACGCACGTACTACATTATGCTGAAGATCGCCGTCGCACAACGTGCGGACCACCGCGTCATCAAGAGTTCCGGCGCCACTCCCGCCCTTACCTTTTTGCATGGCGGGATACGTGTACGTGACGCCTTCCTGACGTTAGTCAATCGGCCATGTTCGTTCTGACCGACCAACGGCCGTCCCGGCTGTGCCTGCTTGGATGCACGCCGCTTTGGACCCAGACGGACTCTGACCGCCCGGAGGAACAGAGCGAGCTCGCTCAAGCCGGAACGAGGACGCGCAGCGATGCGGGCCGGATGCTGTACCGCAGCGGCAGCGACAATGTCGTCACTTCGCCATCCACGGCCACCGCCAGCTGCGTGACGCTCACATCGAACGGCAGGTCTATGGTGGCCTCTGCCGCCGACGCCATCGCCATTTCGCCCGATTCCGTTGCGGTCCCGGTGAGGATGCGCCACACCAGCGTGATCAGTCGCCAGCGCCCCTCGGCCTTCACCAGGTAGAGCGCCAGCTTGCCGGCGGTGAGCGATTCACGCGAGCCGGCTTCGAATCCCGACATCCGGTACTCGTTGTTTCCGACGAACAGCAGCGGCGTGCTGCGGACGACGTCGTGCCCGTCCACCACAAGCTGCATGCGCATCGGCTTCTGCTGCCGGGTCACACGCATCGTGGCCCAGGCGGCAACGATCCACTTCTCGATGCCGCGCGCCTTGTAGCGCTCACGCAGCTGCACGATGCGAGGATACAGTCCGAGGCTGCTGTTGTTGAGAAACACCCGGCCATTGACGTCGCCGACGTCCACCAGCACGCTCTTGCCTGCCACGATCACGGCCGCCGCCTCTTCCGTCACGACAGGTATGCCGAGGTCCTTGGCGAAGTGATTCAGTGTGCCCAATGGCAGTACGCCAAGGGTGAGGTCGTGTCCATGTATGGCGTTGGCGACACTGTTCACGGTGCCATCGCCACCGCCGGCGACCACGATCGTGACTCCGTCCGCGATGGCCGCGTCGATCGCCCTGGTCAGATCGTCGGGACCACGAAGGATTGTGAAACGCGCATCGAACCCTGCGTCGCGAAATATGCCGCCGACGACGGCTTCGGTCGCTTCCGCAGACCCGTCACCGGACCCGGCGTTGAGGATCACTGCGATGCGTTCCCGAGATCTGGTCATGAGCGAACCATGGCCGACTTTCGATCAGGCGCAACGACCCTCACGGAAGACGTTACGATTGGAGGAGATCTCTTCCACTTCCACTCCGACGCCGTGACCGCACATCCGGACGAAGCACTCGATCGCGACATCCGCCTTCTCGGCCGATTGCTCGGCGACCTGATCTCCGAGCAGGCTGGCCCTGATGTGTTCTCGCTGGTCGAGACGGTACGGCGGGAGGCGGTGCAGCAGCGGCGCACCGGTGGCGCAACGACCCGCGTCGTGGATGACCTGCTTCAGCACCTCGATCCGGAGACGGCGATCTACGTGATCCGTGCATTCAGCTGGTTCTCGCTGCTCGCCAACATCGCCGAGGATGTCCACCACGCGCGACGGCGTCGCTTTCACCGCGCGGAAGGGTCACCGGCTCGGCCTGGCACGCTCGCACACACGGTCACCACCTTGCGCGCCGATGGTCTCGATGCCGCGCAGATCGTCGCCACGCTGGTCGACGTGCAGGTCAGCCCCGTTCTCACCGCACATCCCACGGAAGTCCGGCGCAAGACCATCCTCGACACGCAGCGGCGCATCGCGGAAATGCTCGTGGAGCGCGATCGCATGCGCATGAACGCGGAAGAGGAAGTGAAATGGGAAGCGGCGCTCAAGCTGCAAGTGCTCACTCTCTGGCAGACATCGCTGCTGCGACTGGCCAAGCTGCGCGCGCGTGACGAGATCGCCGAAGCGTTGCGGTACTACGAGTTGACACTGTTTCACGAACTGCCTGCGCTGCAGCTCGCCGTGCAGGAGAAAGTGGAGGAGCTGGCGCCCGGTCACGCACCGCGTGCATCGCCTGTCGTGCGCATGGGCTCGTGGATAGGCGGTGATCGCGACGGCAATCCGTTCGTGACTGCCGATGTGCTGAACATGGCCGTCGATCGCCAGGCAGCGACCGCGCTGACGCACCATCTGGACGCGGTGTTCCAGTTGTCACTCGAGTTGTCGATGTCATCGCGACTCATCACACCCACCGACGCGCTGCTCGCGCTCGCGGACGCGTCGGGCGATGATTCGCCGTTTCGCGCCGACGAGCCCTATCGACGCGCCCTGCGCGGGGTGCATGCACGGCTGGCCGCGACTGCCCGTGCAACTCTTGGCCGCGTGCCCGGACACGGGCCGCATGCGGTGCTGGAGCCATACGCCGATCCTGCGGAGCTGTCGCGCGACCTCGCGATCGTCGAGACATCGTTGCACGCGCACGGCGCCGGCACTCTGGCCGATGCGCGCGTCGAGCCGATTCGCACCGCAGTCGACCTGTTCGGCTTTCACCTCTGCACGCTGGATCTACGGCAGAACAGCGATGTGCACCTTGTCGTCGTCGATGAACTGCTTCGGTGCGCCGGCGTCGTGGAGAACTATGCCGAGCTGGGTGACGACGCACAGATCGCCATCCTCCGCCGTGAACTCGCGACATCGCGTCCGCTCGTGAGCAAGGGCGTGGCCTACTCCGACCTCACACACGGCGAACTGGCGATCGTGGAGAAGGCTGCCACCGCCATCCAGCGTTTCGGTGAGCGGATCATCGGGCATTACGTGATCTCGAAGTGCCAGTCGGTGGCCGACATGCTCGAGGTGGCAATCCTGTTGCGTGAGGCCGGGCTGTTCCTGCCTGGCGACACACCGCGCCTGGCGGTCGACATCGTACCACTCTTCGAGACCATCGAAGATCTCGAATCGTCGGCCGCGACGTTGCGCGCGCTGCTCGCGATGCCCGAGTACCGGCAGTGGATCCGGTCCGCGCGCGGCGATCTGCAGGAAGTGATGCTCGGGTACTCGGACAGCAACAAGGACGGCGGCTACCTCACGGCCAACTGGGCGATCTATCGCGCACAGGCGGAGCTGGTTGCCGTCGCGCGCGAGGCCGGCGTGCGATTGCGTTTCTTCCACGGTCGCGGCGGTACCGTCGGGCGCGGTGGTGGGCCGAGCTACGAGGCTGTGCTGGCACAACCACCGGGTGCCGTGAACGGATCGTTGCGACTCACCGAGCAGGGTGAGGTGATCGCGGCGCGGTATGCGGATCGGGATCAGGCGCGGCGCAGTCTCGAAGCACTCGTGTCGGCGACGGCGATCGCGACGGCAACGGGTGCGTCGTCCGCCGCGACGGATCCTGCGTTCGCGGAGGCGATGGACGCGTTGTCGGTGGCGAGTTTCGCGGAGTACCGGAATCTCGTGTACGACACCCCGGGCTTCGTGCCGCTCTTTCGTGCGATCACGCCGATCCGCGAGATCAGCACGCTCAACATCGGCAGCCGGCCGGCGTCCCGCACCAGTTCCGAACGCATCGAGGATCTGCGCGCCATTCCGTGGGTGTTCAGCTGGAGTCAATGCCGGATCCTGCTGCCGGGCTGGTACGGCGCCGGTGCGGCGTTCGATGCCTGGGCGACTGATGCATCGCGTGTGGCCCTGCTGCAACGCATGTATCGCGAGTGGCCGTTCTTCCGCACGGTGCTCTCGAACATGGGCATGGTGCTCGCGAAGAGTGATTTCGACATTGCCGCTCGTTACCTCACGCTCGCGCCGGACGTTGCGTTCGCGAGTGCGACGTTCGCGCGGCTCGCGCACGAACGCGCCCGCGCCACCTCGTGGGTCGAACGGATCACCGGCCAGCCGCTGCTCGGTGACAACGCCGCACTCGCACGCAGCATCCGCAACCGTTTCCCGTATCTGGACCCGCTCCACTCGCTCCAGGTCGTCCTGCTGCAGCAGTTGCGCGCCGGTGACGAGGATGCGCGACTGGTGCGCATCATCCAGCTGACGCTCAACGGTGTGGCGGCGGGTCTGCGTAACAGCGGCTGAGGGGACGTCTCGAACCACATTCGTTGAACTTTCGCGTGAAGACACTTTTCACGCGGGGCTCGCGAGGAGGCGCAAACGTGCGGGCGCGCACCAGAAGCTCGTCCTGACGATTGTGCGCATACCAGAAGTTTTCGCGCGGGGAAGCGGGGGCGCGGGGAAACAGCACTTCTTTGGAACTGAGGATGTGCTGCAAGCATCGGCCCGCGAGCGCAGTCCCCAAAAATCAGTTGCAGTTCCCCCGCGTTCCCGCGTCCCCGCGCGAAACTTTTTGTATGCGTGCTGTAGTTCCGCCGCGCTACGTTCTTCAGCGATGTCTCCTCACGTCGCCGCGAACACGGCCGCTGTCGCTCTTCCCCGCGTCCCTCGCGAGCCCCGCGTGAAACGCTTCAGACTCGCCAGTCAGGCGACTTCAGCCGCCAGCAAGGAGCATGACGGCCTCGAGTGCCTTCGCGATGGCGGGCAGGTCGGCGTCGGTGGCGCGCGATGGGAGGGTGCGCAATGGAAGCGTCGCGGAGCGCCATGCGTCACGCGCAGGTGGCGCGAGGCGAAGGAGTTCCGTGAGGTGAGACATCGGTGCGCCACGTTCGGCGAAGAACGCCGGCTGACGCTGCAGGACCGCGACGTGGGCCGCTTCCGCCCAGACTCCGAGATCGAACCATGCGCGATCGCCGAGAATCGCGCGAACCTGACTCACGAGGCGCGTGCGTGCGCGCGGATTGGTCAATCCGCCTGACTGCGCAAGGTCGGCCAGGCTCGTTGCAATCGGCCCCGTTCCGGCGCGATCGATCAGAAGAAGCTCCAAGCGCCTCGTCGCAGACGTGACAGCCGACGAATCGTGCGCGGTCGCTGCCAGGTCGAGCTGCATCACGCGAACACCGGCTCGGAAAGCCCGTGCAGGTCCAGCGATTGGGTGATTGTCGCCACGCATCACGGGCCACGCCGACGCGTCCCAGCGCTCACCGAGCGCGCGTGCGACCGAGCCGTCGCCGGTGGCGTTTCCGATGTGCAGCGCGTGCGCCACCTCCAGCACATCGGGCGCGCGATCCGCCGCGCGACGCTG
>JACMLX010000239.1 GCA_014379355.1 Gemmatimonadaceae bacterium | reverse complement strand
GAAACCACCGGTGTCGGTGAGGATCGCGATGTACAATGCCGTCGCCGTTTCCATGTCGATCGGCAGACCGAGCACCTGCGCGAGATCGAACACCAGCTCGCCGGTCGCCGACGCGCGCGTGTCGGCGAAGATCACCGACGCCGGCGGTTCGTCACTCGGAATGTGATGATCGATGCAGAAGCGCGGCACCGTCATCTCGCGCACGACGTCGGCCAGGTTGCCCAGTCGCTTCACATCGCTGATGTCCACCACCAGCAGCGCATTCACATCGGGATCGCGCAAGGCCGCGGCGCCGTGGTCGCTGAAGTCCTGCACCGGTCCGCCGAGCAGGAAGCGGAACATCACCGGCCACGGCGTCGGGTTGACGATGCGACACGATACGCCGCGATGGAACAGCAGGCGTGACAATGCCGCTTCCGAGCCGCAGCCGTCGCCATCACTGTTCACGTGCGTGGACAACGCGACCGTCATACCGGATGACAGCCCTGAGGCGATCGCACGGATGGCGAGAATCCGGTCTTCGGGAACGGCGAGAAGGTCGAACATGCGGTGTGTGTTTTCCATAGAAGAGCGGCGCCCGGAATTCCGGGCGCCGCCTGTATTCCCGTGTGCCCCGCGATCAGTCCAGCGGTTTCAGGCCTGCCTCGACGCGCCCAAGCTTCGAGTGGGACTTGCTGTATCCGAAGTACACCAGGAAACCGAGAGCGAGCCAGACGAGCAGGCGCATCTTGGTGTCGATCGGCAGACCGAGGATCTGCACACCACAGATCAGGATGCCGAGAATGGGCACCAACGGCACGAGCGGTGTCCTGAACGGACGCGGCAGGTTCGGCTGCTTGTTGCGCAGCACGATGATGCCGATCGACACCAGCACGAACGCAAGCAGGGTGCCGATCGAGACGAGCTCGCCGAGCAGCCCGACCGGCAGCAGCCCGGCCACCGACATGGAGAGCAGTCCGCAGATGATCGTCGTGATGTGCGGCGTGCGGAACTTCGGATGCACGACACCGAACACCTTCGGCAGCAGGCCGTCGCGCGCCATGGCGTAGAACACGCGCGTCTGGCCGAACAGCATCACGAGCACGACCGACGCCAGGCCTGCGATCGCGCCGATGTCGACGAAGTACCCGAGCCAGTTGAGCGCCGGGTACCGCGACACGGCGATATCGATCGGATGCGGCACGTTCAGGTCCTTGTAGCTCACCATGCCCGTGATCGTGAGCGCCATCGCGATGTAGAGCACGGTACAGATCGCGAGTGACGCCAGCATGCCGATCGGCATGTCCTTCTGCGGGTTCTTCGCTTCGCCGGCCGCCGTCGAGACGGCATCGAAGCCGATGTAGGCGAAGAACACGACGCCGGACGCGCGCAGGATTCCGCTCCAGCCGTATTCGCCGAAGACGCCGGTGTTCTCCGGGATGAACGGGTGCCAGTTGGCCGTGTTGACGTACTTGAAGCCGAACGCGATGACCAGGAGCACGATCGCCATCTTCACGACGACGATGATGTTGTTGAAGCGCGTCGATTCCTTGATGCCGATCACCAGCAGCGTGGACACCAGCACCAGCAGGATCACGGCCGGCAGGTTCATCACGCCCTGCACCACGTTGTACGGCGCGGCACAGCTGGCGATGTCGAGCAGCTTCCCGGCGGCGTCATGCACCTTGGCACCGGTGGCCGGGTCGATGCAGAACTTCGCCGGCACCAGCGTGTGCGTGCCGACGACGGCGAACGGTGCCTCGGCAAACTGGGCCGGGATGTGGATGTTCAGCTTGTTCAGGAATGCCACGAAATAGCCCGACCAGCCCACCGCCACCGTTGCGGCACCGAACAGATACTCGAGGATCAGGTCCCAGCCGATGATCCACGCCATCAGCTCACCCATCGTCGCGTAGGCATACGTGTACGCGCTGCCCGCGATCGGGATCATGGCCGCGAACTCGGCGTAGCACAGACCGGCGAACAGGCAGCCGAAGCCGGCGATGATGAACGAGAAGACGACGCCGGGACCGGCGTACTGCGCCGCCGCGCTGCCCGTCAGCACGAAGATGCCGGCGCCGATGATGGCGCCGATCCCGAGCAGCGTGAGATTCAGCGCGCCAAGCGACCGCTTGAGCGTGTGTTCGTTCTCGACCGAGGCTTCCGCCTGCAGGTCCGTGACGCTCTTACGTGACCAAAGTCCCATGCGGGAGCTCCGTATCTGGGTCGGACAACGGGAAAAAGGGCTGCCCTGACCGGGAAACACGAACGTCCCCGGTCAGGGCGGAACCCGCGCAAGCTCACATGGCCGAGACCGGAAAGTCAATCGCGACGAAAAGAGTTCACCGACGCCGAACATCCCGCGCTACTTGTGATAGTTCGGCGACTCGCGGGTGATGGTCACGTCGTGCGGATGACTCTCCCGCAATCCGGCCGACGTGATGCGGACGAACTGGCTCTCCGTGCGGAGCGCGTCGACGGTGCCGCAGCCGACGTAGCCCATGCCGCTGCGCAGCCCGCCGACCATCTGGAACAGCACGTCGGAGACGGGGCCCTTATACGGCACACGTCCCTCGATGCCCTCGGGGACGAGCTTGCGGGCGCTCATCTCGCCGTCCTGGAAGTAGCGATCGGCACTGCCGTCCTGCATGGCGGACAATGACCCCATGCCACGGATGGTCTTGAAGCGGCGCCCTTCGAGCAGAATCGATTCGCCGGGGCTTTCCTCGGTGCCCGCCAGCATGGAACCCATCATGACGCTCGAGGCGCCGGCGGCGAGCGCCTTCACGATGTCACCGGAATACTTGATGCCGCCGTCGGCGATGACGGGAACGTCTCCAGCGCCCTCGATGGCATCGAAGATCGCGGTGAGCTGCGGGACGCCGACACCCGTCACGACGCGTGTGGTGCAGATCGACCCGGGCCCGACGCCGACCTTCACCGCGTTCACGCCGCGTTCGACGAGCGCCGCCGCCCCTTCGCGTGTGGCCACGTTGCCCGCCACCAGCTGCACGCTGGGGAACGTGTTGCGCACCTTGGACGTCGCCTGCAGCACCGCGTCGCTGTGTCCGTGCGCGGTGTCGATGCAGAGCACGTCGGCGCCGGCATCGATCAGCGCGCGCGCCCGTTCGATATAGTCGCCACCTGCACCGATTGCGGCCGCGACGCGCAGGCTGCCCTGCTCGTCCTTGTTCGCACTCGGAAACTGCCGGCGCTTGTGGATGTCCTTCACCGTGATCAGGCCGCGCAGCACATTGTCGGCATCCACCACCGGCAGCTTCTCCACGCGACGCTCGCCCATGATGCGTTCCGCCTCGTCGAGTGTCGTGCCGATGGCCGCGGTCACCAGGCGATCCTTCGTCATCGCATCCTGCACCGGTCGATCGAGCGCCCGTTCGAACTGCAGGTCACGATTCGTGAGGATGCCGACCAGCTTGCCGTCCGCGTCGACGATCGGCACGCCACTGATGCGGAAGCGCTGCATCAGCGCGACGGCCTCGCGCAGCGAGGCATCCGGTGTGAGCGTGATCGGGTTGCGGATGATCCCGCTTTCGCTGCGTTTCACCCGGTCGATCTCTGCACTCTGCCGATCGATCGACATGTTCTTGTGCACCACGCCGATACCGCCGGCGCGGGCCATGGCGATGGCCATTTCACTTTCGGTGACGGTATCCATCGCGGCGGCGACGAGCGGCACGTTGAGCGTGATGCCGGTGGTGAAGCGGCTCACGGTGCGCACTTCCTTCGGATGGATCAGCGAGTGCCTCGGCACCAGCAGCACGTCATCGAACGTGAGTGCGTCATCTTCACGAACGCGCATGCGCCCGATCAGGGTGGTGGACTGACCGTCGGGCGAGATGCTGCCGCGGACGGGCGATGAGATCGGGGGGCGAGACGTGGTTGCCATCTCGGAAAATAGACGCGGGCGGCACCTCCAGGGAGGGCCGCCCGCATTTACCTGAAAGAACGCCGGTCGCTCAGCCGCGCAGTGCCCTGCGCACACGACGACGGATGCCGGGTGGCAGGAAGAACGCCGCGGCCGCCAATGTGGCCGCGAGATTGATGTTGCTGAGTGCGTCCACGCTGCCGGTCCAGTGATCGCGCAACACCGCCCGCCCGGCCCGGCTGACCATGCGCTGCAGTGCCAGCACGATCAGATAGAGGTCGTCGACCTGGCCCAGGAACGGAATGAAATCCGGGATGACGTCGATCGGGCTGACGACATACACCGCAGCCGCGACGACCAGCAGCTTGTCGACGACGGCCACGCGCGGGTCACGTGCGAGCCCCCACAGCAGTCGCAGGTAATGCGGAATGTCGCGGATCGCTCCCAGGACGGTTCGTCGTGCACCGGTGCGCGGACCACCCTCCGGACGCTCGTCGGCCGGCGGTGCCCACGGCGTCTCGACGTCCGGCTCGGAGCGCGGAATGCCGCGCCCGACGTGCGGAATTCCCAGCCGACGCGTACGGCGGGTTTCCCGGCTCTCCTCACGGCTGTCACTCACCGTGCGGGACCTTCACCGGCGCCCGTTCCGGGTTGCGGCGGTGCCCCGGTTTCTCCGGTTGCCGCGCGGGCCGCGCGCGTCGCAGCACCCGCCAGATCGCTCGCAACGCTCTGCCCTGCGGCCGCCACGCCACTCAGCACCCCGACGGCCTTCTGCATGAATCCCAGCGTTTCGGCGACGCTCGTCGCGGACACCTTGCCGGCACGCAAGCCATCCTCGACGGTCTCCTGCAGCTTCACGAGCAGGCCAGCGGCGCCGCTCGGCGCCTCGAGGCGACTGTACTTCGACTCCAGAAATTCGACGTAGTCGAGCACCTGGAACGCCCGTTCATCCGACAGCGTGTCGAACCTGGCCACAAGGCGATCGCGGAGATATGGACTGAGCGGCATAAAGTGCGGGAGACAGGGAAGGCAGATCCGGGCAGGAGGAATGGTACCCCGTGCCACACCACCCGTTCAGGGTCGGGCCGTACGGAATTTGCGCGCCGCGTTCGCGAACGGGTCCTCGGTCGGCGGACGCGACGCCGGCGCTGACGCCTTCGGCGTCGTCACGCGCGAACGGGAGTGCGCTGCTGCACTCTGGCGCGACAGTCGTGGTGCTGCTTTCCGCGCCGGTGCGCGACCAACCGGCTTGCGGACCGCCTTTCGCGCGGTCGAGGCTCGTACGGGAGCACGCGCCGAGCGACGTGCGGAGGCCGACACGGCGCGCGGGGCCGGCGCCGACGTCACGACCGGTCCGGCAGACGTCTGCGAGATGACGACCTTCTGTGCCGAAGCCGTCGTCGCGACAGGTCCCGCAGCCGTCTGGGTGGATGCGACCTTCGATGCTGGCGCCGTCATCAACTTCGCGACCGCCGCAACCGTGTCGAAGGTCGCGCTCGCCGGCAACGAATCGACGTTCAGCGTACCGCCGCGACGCACGCCGCCACGCCAGCGTGCACGACGGCCGCGCACGTCGATGTGCACGTACGGCCAGCCCGCGCCTTCAGTCGTGATGTAGAGTCCAACGCCGCCCACGAGATCCGGATGTTTCCGCTCCACCACTTCGGCGGCAGCGGCCACGAGGCGGGCATCGATCTCGGAGAGTTTGCCATCGTTGTTCGCATCGATCGCAATATCCGCGGCATCACCGTACATGTGGCGGCTGTCCTGGGCGCTGCCGGACAATTCACCGTTGTGCGCCGGACTGCGAAAGCCACTCGCCACGTTGAGCTTGACCGTCGATGACGCACGACCGCGCATCTGCGCGATCTCGTCGATCACCAGCTCGATCTTGTCGAGCAGCGGCTCACGCACATGCAGATATTTCGGATACCCGTCCTGCGCGTCATGCACGACGAAGTCGCTGAGACGCAGGTGTGGCGACAGCGGAAAGTCGCTCACACGCTGCGTGACTTCGATGAAGCCGCGTGGCACGATGCCGTCGGACGCCTTCGGCCAGCGTCCCATGTGATATCCGTTGATGCCGGTGGCCCGCGCATTCGGCATCGGATGTTCGACGAAGAGTGCGAGGTCCGCAATCGTATCGGTGACACCACCACGCGACACGACAAGCCAGTACGCCCCCGGACGAGACGGCGCGCGCAGCACGCCATCAATCGGCCACGGTGCAGCTGGCTCGTTGCCCTTGCCATCGAATCCGATCCATTGTGACTGCATGGCCACCGTAGCGCCACCGAACTCGATCGGCAGGCGCATCCGGTCGTTCGGCAACGCCACGCGGACACGCACGGCGTTGCTGTGCCCGAAGGCGCCGGTCGCGAACGAGCGGGCCGGCGGACGCGACGCCATCTCGCGCGCGGGCAGCGAACTGTCCGGCGCCGTGACGTATTCCAGGGCACTGTCGGGCTGCTCCGCGGCCTCGAGGCCTTCTGGCTCCGAGATGCGATGCGCGGCGAACATCACACCGACGGGCAGAACCACCGCCATGGCGTACTTGGCGAATCGCCAGCGCGTGGGCGGTGAGACGAGCAGCGGCCGGTTGTCGAATTTGGGATCGGCGAGCGTGAGCCCGATCAATCCGACGGGTGTGGGCTTACGCGCCGCCCCATCGGGCCGGTGTTCCGCGGACGTCGACGTGGACGAATGGTCCGTGTGCATGCGTGGCATGATAACGCCCCATACCACCGCTCAGCTCTGGATGTGCCATCTCGACGCGCTCGACGGCCAGGATGATCAGGTCGCTGTCGAGGAGCGTGACGCGACCGTCGCCATCGAGGTCGTCCATGTTGCCGTCGAAGTCGTTGTCGACGAATACATCCGACGCATCGCCATACTGATGCCTGCTTTCACGTGCCCGTCCGCCGCGCCCGACTCCCTGCGCATTGTAGAACGGATGGCGGAAGCCGCTCATGACCTGCAGATGCTGCACGGGGTAGCCCATCAGGTGCAGCTCGTCGATGACCAGTTCGAGCTTGTCCACCAGCGCTTCGCGCAGCACGACGTACTTGGGCCAGATCGTGGACTGGTCCTTCGTCACGAAGTCGCCCAGCCGGAAGTGTTCGGAGACCTGCACGTCCTGATTGCCGGGCGTGACTTCCAGAAAGCCCAGCGGGTTGTCGTACGAGACGCCGCGCGTGGTCCGCTTCTCGCCAGGCCAGAAGCCCATGCGATACAGACCCATCCGACCCGCGACCTTGAATGAGAACGGCACGATCGGCAGGATGCGCAGCGACGCGATCCGCATCTGTGTTCCGCTGATCGGCGACTCCGCCCTCAGCGCGCCCTGGATGCGCTCGAATTCCCTTGCCTGTGTGGCCGGCAGGAAGCGGGCGCGCAGCTTGCCGCTCCGACCGAGCAACGTGTCATCCAGCGCCAGTACATCGGCGCGCGAATGCAGCACCGCTGGCGCGACTTCGGCGTGCGCCACGCGAGGTGCCGACGCATAGAGCGCCGTGGCACCTGCGACCAACATTGCTGCAATCATGGACCGACCTGTCATTGCTCATCTCCCGTGTGACAGTTGATACACGAGTGTCGGTCGGTCCGGGTCACGAAATAACGCGAGACTTTCTGGCTTTTCTCAAACGCGCTGACCGCATGCTCAGGCTCCTGCGCATTCTTTGAGATCTCTAACTGCTGTGTGGCGATAGATCGGGGAGACCGGAGAGTGCGGCGCTTGCAGCGCTCCTCTCTTGGCGGGCATCACCGACGTTTTTGGGGCGGAGCGCACTGAGCTCACGGAGTGCGTCGGTTGCAGGGACGACAGTCTCGCGCGTGATCGCCGGCTTTTCCGGGAGGGGCGATAGGCCGCGGAGATCAGGGAGTGCCTCGTGTGCATCGCTCCGCGCATCGCGCACCGATAGCAACCTTGTTGTTGAACTGCTGTTACCAAAAATTCTTCGGTGCGCGATCCGCAGATCATTGCAGCGGAAGCACTCCGTGCGCTCAGTGCGCTCCACCTCAATTGCAGTTGGCGATGCTGCGCGAAGCGAAGATGCGCCGAGCGCGACGCACTCCCAGGCCTCTCGCCCTATCCTCGCAATGCAGTTCGTACGCTGTAGAACTACGGCCGCACGCGCGCGCGATTGATGGAATCGATCAGGGCGCGCTGTTGCAGCAGGGTGTGCAGACCGAGTTCCACGCGTTGGGGGTCGGTGACGCGTGTGGTATCGATCGTCGCGAGGCTGCAGCGGCCGTCGGGCGAGCGATCGCACGAGATGACCGTCGCAAACCACTGCGGCTGCATGCGCAGCACTTGCAGCTGATCCCATGCGCCGGCCATCACGCGCCAGGACCGCCGGTCGGAGGTGTCGGCAAGCACCGCGCGCCGAGACCAGATGTATGCCCGCTCGACGGTCGGGACACCGAGCACCGATGCGCGCAGGCCGAGCGCTGCCGCCGTGCGCAGGTCATCCGCGCTCGTCATGCGTCCGCACCCATCGAGCTCCGCCGTGCGATCGATCATCGCCTGCAGATACTGTCGCAGCCAGGTGGTCTGTGTGTCTGACGCGGTCCGCAGCGCGGTGACGGTCGAATCCACATTCCGCGTCAGTCGCGCTAGTTCCAACGGATCAGCGGATTCGCGGCATGCGCGACCCTTCGATGAGACACAGGCGGCCACGCTGCCCAGCACTGCAGCGGCGATCACGAGTCGTCGAACGGCTCTCAATAGATGTACACCGCAGTGCCGACGGGAATCATCCTGTACAGTGTCTCGATGTCTTCATTGCGCAGGCGCACGCAACCATGGCTCACGCTGCGCCCGATGGTGCTCGGCGCGTTGGTCCCATGCAGCGCATACCCGTCGCCGAGGTTCAGTCGGTGTGTACCGAGGATTTCCTTGTAGCGTCGCGCGTTCGTGCCGCCGGGCGGGATGATGATGCGACCGCCGGCCACGAGTTCCTTGCCGTCGGTGGCCGTGAGATTCTGCACCGATCCATCATGGTGGCGCTTGATCACCTCACTGCCACGCGTCGTGATGATGCCATCCGCGACCTGGATGATCTGGCCACGCTTCATGCGCAGGATGCCAAGCTTCTTCTTCCCGGCCTGCTCCACGAAATGCCAGTCGGGTGGCACCCACGCCGGTGACGTTTCCTTGCTCAGCACGGTGAGACGGCCACGTGGCGTATCGAACTTGTATTTCTCCTTCGACCCTTCTCGTGCGAGCGTGCGACCACTGCCGCTCGCGACTCGCGTCGTGAACAGTTCGACGCTGCTGTCGCGCACCCACAGGCGATTGTCGGCGAGGCTGACGACGATGTACGGTTGCACCGCGCTCGGCATGCCACGACGGCGCGCGGCGAGGAGCGAATCGTCGACGAGCGTCAGTGCATGGCGAGCCTGTGAGAGCGTTGCGAACTCCTGCGCGCCCGCGTCACGCACCGCGTCACGCGCGCGCCGCGCCGACAGCGTCTCCTGACCCACGTACGCCGTCGCACCAACACCAACCAGCGCAAGCGTGAGCGCGGCCCACGCGAGCACGCCTCCGGACGACAGGAATCGCCTCAGCATCAGAACAGCACCGCCTTCATGCCGCGCACCAGGTTCGGTCGAATGGCGGCGAAGTCGCGCCGCGATACGAGAATCATGCGCGGCCCGGGCGCAACTTCCACGCCACCAAGCAATGCCGCCGCAGCGTCACCACCTTCGAGTGTGGTGCCATCGGTGAACGTGACGCGTTCGACTTTCATTTCCTTCGCCGCAGCAGTGATGGTGTTACCGAGTGAGTCGACCGTCGGCGCGGTCGCCGCGACGACGGATTCGGCGATCTTCGTGATAGTCTGCTGACCCCGCGAGGGCGCGCCGCCGCGGAATCGCGCCGGCATCGTGCGCAGCGTGATGCCGTCGCGCACCAGCGCCACCGTGCCGCTATCGACGGCAATCACGAGATGCAGCTTCGGTTCGTCGCGCGCGGTCGCGCGAGCCTGCTCGAGCGCCAGCATCGCCTGCGATGCGGCCGTCGCAGTCCGCAGCGAGTCGAGCGCCTGCACACCAGTCGCCTGCGTCGCGCGCAACGCGATCGCCTCCTGCTTCAACGCCTCGGTTTCGGCGCGCAGCTTCGGAATCGCGACGGCGGCCGCAACGATCAACAGGCCGGTGATCGCGAAACCGACGATGGGGCGAGCGATGGAATCGGGAGAGTCGGTGGTCATGGTGGTGTGATCGCCTCGACGTCGAGGATGGGGACATTGGTCGGCGCCGATCGACCGGTCCGGACGCGTGCGGTGATCTGCACGACGGTCAACGGCACGATCGCCTTCGCATCGTTCACGAGCGCCGACGGCAACGCGAGATAGAGCATCGCATTTTCGCCGGCCGGACCACGCGCCAGCAGATACGGCTCGCCGGTGTTCAGGTCACGCCGCAAGGCATCCGCGCGCTGGAACGCCAGGATCTCGACCTTCCAGCGAATCAGCTTCCCCTTGGAACCCTCCGGATCGGCGCGCAGATCCGCGGCACTGAGCGATGTGCGCAGCGATGAGTCGACCGGCAACAGCTCAGACTCCTTGATCCAGCCTTCCATGCGCACCCGTACCCAACCGCGCTCGCGCGCCATCGGCAGGATCGTGCCCGGCGCGACGACGGTACCGATCACGGCGCCATCCGGCGCCGTCCGGATTTCCGCCTTCGCGGCAGGCCGGAGCGGAATCGTTGCCGGACTCAGCACTCGACCTGCTGTCGAGTCCGCCGCCTTCTGCGCCGTGAGGGCGGGACCCGCCGCAAGAAACACCAGACAGGCGAGCGTGTAGGCAGCGACGGAGTGGCGCGCCGTCGATGGTAGGGCCCATCGGTGGGGGGTACATTCAGCAGACGTCATGGTCACGACATTACTACCCCGCCCCACCCTCCATCCATGCCCTCGCACTCCGTTCGGCCCGTCTGCCTCGTCGTTCTCGACGGTTGGGGGTACCGCGACGACGCCACCGCCAACGCGATTGCGCTCGCCGAGACCCCGAATTGGGACAAGCTGATGGGTTCGGTGCCGCACACGCTGATCGAAGCGAGCGGATTGCGGGTCGGCCTGCCGGACGGGCAGATGGGTAACAGCGAAGTCGGCCACATGAATCTCGGAGCCGGCCGCGTGGTGCAGCAGGACCTGGTTCGCATCGGTGCGGCCATCGAAACAGGCGCGTTCTTCACCAACACGGCACTCGTCGCCGCCTGTCGCGACGCGGCCGCGCGCGGTGTGACGTTACACCTCGTCGGCCTGCTCGGTCATGGCGGCGTACACGCGCTCGACAGTCATCTGTTCGCGCTGCTCGACCTCGCGAATCGTGAGCACGTCCCGACAATCGCCGTGCACGGGATGACCGACGGCCGCGACACGCCGCCCAACTCGGCACGCGGCTTTCTCGCCGAGTTGCAGCAGCAGATCGCGAAGTATCCGGGACGCGCAGTGCTCTCGACCCTCGGCGGTCGTTACTTCGGCATGGACCGTGACCATCGCTGGCCGCGCACCGAGAAGTGGTACCGCGCGATGGTGGACGGGATCGGCGTGACCGCGACGGCCGGTACCGTGGCACTGTCGCTCGAGGCGGCGTACGCGGCCGGCACGACCGATGAATTCGTCGAGCCATTCGTGCTGCATGACGCGTCCGGTGCGCCGACGCCGCGGCTGGCGGACGGCGACGTGGTGATCTGTTTCAATTTCCGCAGCGATCGCATGCGGCAACTCTGCGAGGCGCTGACGTCGCCGACATTCATCGGGTTCAATGTCGACGGTCGACCGCGGCTCTCCGTCACGACGATGATGGAATACGATCCGACGTTCACGTATCCCATCGCCTTCCCCGCCACCCAGCTCACCAACATGGTGGGCGAAGTGATCGCGGCCGCGGGATTGACGCAACTGCGGACGGCGGAAACCGAGAAGTATCCACACGTCACGTTCTTCTTCAACGGTGGGCGCGAAGCGCCCTTCGCGGGCGAGGAACGTCGGATGGTCCCGAGTCCGAAAGTCGCGACCTACGACCTGCAGCCGGAAATGAGTGCCGCCGGGATCTGCGACGGCCTCGTCGACGCGCTCGAGACGCGCAAGTACGACTTCATGCTGTGCAACTTTGCGAACTGCGACATGGTCGGTCACACCGGATCACTGCCGGCGGCGATCGCCGCCGTGCAGGCCGTCGATGTGTGCATCGGCCGGATCGTCGCGGCGGCGGCGACAGGCGACGCGCGCGTCATCTTCACGGCCGATCATGGCAATGCCGATGTGATGGTGGATCCGGTCACGGGTGCACCACACACGGCACACACCACCAATCCCGTTCCCTTGGCTATCGTCGATCCTGATGGCAACGTCCCGCTGCGTGCGGGCGGTGCCCTGTGTGATGTCGGTCCCACCGTGCTCGAACTGCTTGGCCTCGCGATTCCAGCCGAGATGAGCGGGCGCAGCCTCCGACTGGCTACGGTGACGGCATGACCTCGCGTGTGCTGCTTGGTGTGATGCTGGTGGCTGTCAGCGGTTCATCGCTCGGTGCACAGGTCGGATCGACGCCCGAGAGCAGTCCCTTCCGCGATCTCGAAATCCGGCAGGATCTGACGGTGCTGGCCGGCCCCAGCTTCGGTGGGCACGACAAGGCGGGCGCGGCGCCTCGGGGTGGATATGCCATCGGTGCGCGCTACGACATCAACCTCGGCAAGTCACCGCTCGCGTTCACCGCGAGTGTGATGCGCCAGACGGCGACGCGCGACATCCTGCAGCCTGGCCAGCCCCTCGCGAATCGCGTCGGCCTGAACGTGTCGCAGCCGTTGTGGGCGATCGACGGCGCCTTCACGCTGCTGCTGACCGGAAACCGGAGCTGGCATTCGCTGGTGCCAAGTGCCACGTTCGGCGGCGGCATCGTGACCGACAACAAGGCGGTCACGGATTCCTCGCAGTTCAAGTTCGGCACGCGCTTCGCGCCGCTGTTCGGGCTTGGCATCAAGTTCGCGCCACTGCGGTCACGCTGGACGGTGCGCGCCGATTTCACGAATCGCTTCTACAGCGTGTCGTATCCGCAGACCTTCCGCGACAGCACCCCGAACGTGCCACGAATCCTGACCGGCAACACGAAGAGCAGCTGGACGCGCAACACGATGCTCACACTCGGGCTGGTGCGGGAATTCGGACGGCGATGACCGGCCGTACGACGCTCACGCGCCGCGTGCCGTTCGCGGCGGCGCATCGGTATCGACGGCCGGACTTGGATGACGCCACGAACGAGGCCACCTTCGCCTTGTGCGCGCGCCCGAACTTTCACGGACACAGCTACGTCTGCGACGTGAGCGTGAGCGGTCCGGTGCAGCGCGAGACCGATATGCTCATCGATCTCAGGCTGCTCGACACCGTGCTGCGCGAGGAAGTGCGTGCGCGCTTCGATCATCGCAACATCAATCTCGATGTGCCGGAATTCAACGAGACAGATGGACTCGTGCCAACCGGCGAGGAGCTGTCGCGCTTCATCGCCGAGCGAGTGCAGGCGCGGTTGCCGGAAGGGGTGCGTGTGTCGCGTGTGGTGGTGGCCGAAGACGCGACACTCAGCGCCACGTACGAGCCGACGTGACCGGCACGCGGCAGCGCCGACGCGGCGTGCTGCTGGCAGGCGGAGCGTCCAGCCGATTCGGCGGCGTGGCGAAAGGGCTGCTGCCACTGGGCGCCATGCGACTGGCTGACGCCGCGCTCGCGGCACTGCGCGAGACCTGTGACGATGTGGTGATCGCTGCCAACGATGACACGGCGGAGTTCTGGTTTCGTGAACACCCGGTCGTGCGCGATGCTGAAGCGGGCCGTGGCGCGCTTGGCGCGCTGGAGACGGCGCTCCTTGCCGGTGATGGTGCCAACGTCGTCGTGTGTGCGTGGGACATGCCGTTCATGACGGCCGACGTGCTCGAGCAACTCGCACAGGCCGTGGAAGCCGGCGCGAACGCCTGTGTGCCCGTGCGTGCCGACGCGAGCAGTGAGCCACTCTGTGCCGCATATGCACCGTCTTGCGCGGCAGTGGCGTCGACGCTGCTCGCGCGTGGTGAACGATCCGCACAGGCGCTGTGGCGCGAGGTCGGTGGCGCATCATGGGACATCGACACGATGCTGACACCCGAACGTGCGGCGCGCACATTCTTCAACGTCAACACGCCGGACGACCTTCGACGCGCCGAAGCGTGGGTGTTCCCCTTCGTCATCCGCTCGACATGAACGCACGTCGGATCACGCTGATCGCATCGGCGCTCGGTGCGTGCGCCTGCGCTCGTCCGGCGCCACCTGTGACGGGTGCGATACCGGCGAGCGTGGCACCGGTCGATCGTCCGGCGATGGCCTCGTCGGCCGGGCCGGAATCGCCAGCGATCGCACCGCTACAGGAGTTCGTCGATTCCATGGTCGCCCTGCCGCAGTTCATCAACGCGCACTGGGGCATCCTGCTCGTTGCACCCGATCGCCGGGATCCGTTGGCGCACGTGAACGCCGACAAGCTCGTGATGCCGGCGTCGAACCAGAAGCTCGTGACGGGTGCCGTCGCACTCGCACTGCTCGGCCCCGAGTACACATGGCGAACGGTGTTCACGCGAACGGGGCCGATCGTCAACGGCGTATTGCGCGGCAATCTGCTGGTCAGCGGTGGCGGCGATCCGACCGTCTCGGTGGCGATGCGCGGCGATCCCCTCACCGCATTCGGACCGCTGATCGATGCGTTGCGCAGCGCAGGCGTCACACGCATCGACGGCACGGTACGTTCGAACGAGGCGCCGGCATTTCCCGGCAGTCCGCTCGGCTTCGGATGGGACTGGGACGACCTGGATGCCGACTATGGCGCTGGTGTGACGGAGCTGATGTTCAATGATGCCTTCACCGATGTGCTCGTGACGGGATGCAGGCCTGCGGGCAAGCCGGCGTGCGTGACGACAGGACCGCTGGCCGCATTTCCCATCATCAGGTCGACGGTCACGACACGCACCGCAGGAAGCGGCGCGGCGATGCTGCAGTGGTGGCGCGACTCGGCCGCGGTGCCGGGCATCAGTGTTCGGGGCAGCATCGCCGCCGGTGATTCGACGTCGTTCACCGTGTCGCAGCCCGACACGCGTGCGACGTACATCGCCGCCGTGACGCAGGCGTTGGCGCAGTCCGCGATCACCGTGCGCGGTCGCGCCATTCGCACCTCGGGTTCCGATACCGTTGCAGTGCTCACGTCGATGCCGCTGCGGCAGGTACTGCCGGCGATGCAGAAGCCGTCGCAGAACCAGATTGCCGAGGTCGTGTTCCGCACGGTCGCGCTGCAGCAGACCGGTGTCGGAACGCCCGACAGCGCACGCGTCGTGGTCGAGCGGCAGCTCGCCGCCTGGGGTGTGCGGCCCGACGCGTATGCAATCCGCGACGGCAGCGGCTTGTCGCGACACGACTACCTCACACCGCGCGCGATCGTTCGCGTGCTCGACGAAATGCGCCGCCACAACGTCTTTGCGACCTTCCGCGACGCGCTGCCCGTCGCCGGCGTCGATGGTACACTTGAAAAACGGATGCGCGGTTTCGCCGCGGGTCGCGTGCAGGCGAAGACGGGAACGATCGACAAGGCACGATCGCTCTCGGGTTATGTCACGAATGCCGATGGCGAACTGCTGATCTTCTCGATCATCGCCAACAACTTCACCGTGCCGAATCGTGAGGTGGACCGGGTGGCGGAGGCGATCGTGGAGAAACTGGTGATGATGCGTCGGGCTGCACCATGAGCGACATGCCGCGCCTTCCGGTCGAGGACGCGATGAACCGCATCATTGCAGCGGTCCCACGTCTGCGTCCCGAGGACGTACCGCTGCGCAGTGTGGTGGGTCGCGTGCTGGCCGAGCAGATCGATGCCGCCTACACACATCCGGCGTGGCGCAACAGCGCGATGGACGGGTATGCGGTCCACGCCGACGACGTGCGCGGCGCGACGCACGACGCGCCGGTGTCGTTGACGGTCGGCGGCACCATCGCCGCCGGCGATCCGGCACCGATGTCCATCCCCGCCGGTATCGCGTGGCGCATCATGACCGGCGCACCCGTGCCCGACAACATCGACACGGTCATTCGCGTCGAGGATACGGACGCGGGTGTCGATCGCGTGCTGGTGCGCAACGATCGCGATGCGGACCGGAACATCCGGCCGAGTGGCGAGGATTTTCGCGCGGGGCACCGCCTCATGTCGTACGGGACCGTGCTGCGCCCGGCGCACGTGGCGTTGGCGGCGGCCAACGGGCGACCGACGCTGACGGTGATCCGCAAACCACGCGTCGCGATTCTGACGTCGGGCAACGAGCTGGTGGATGTCGATCAGTTCGAGGACGTGCTGCTCGGCCGACGCATCATCAACACCAACGGTTATGCGCTGGGGGCAGCGGTGCAGGAAGCCGGCGGTGTGCCGATTCCGCTCGGTATCGCGCCAGACGATCCGGCGGCCATCGCGGAGCGCATCACGAGTGCGCCTGACTTCGACGTGCTGATCACGAGTGGCGGCATCAGCGTTGGTGCCTTCGACTACACGCGCGATGTCGTGCAGCGCCTCGGTGCATCACTCGATTTCTGGCGCGTGCGCATGCGTCCCGGTGGACCATTCGGATTTGGCATGCTCGGCGACCGACCATGGTTCGGCCTGCCAGGCAATCCGGTGTCTGCGATGGTGACGTTCGAAATTTTCGTGCGGCCCGCGTTGCGCTTCATGTCGGTGCACCTGCCGCTCTGGCGCACGGCAATCGATGTGACGCTGGCCGAGCCCGTCACGACGACGGGCGGACTCACACACTTTCTTCGCGCCGTGGTCGATGAACATCACGTCGCGACGCTGACGGGTCCGCAGGGTTCCGGACTGCTGACGTCGATGATGCACGCGAACGCGCTGCTGATCGTGCCGCATGATGTGGCGTATGTTGCTGCGGGAGCGACTGCGCGTGCAATGCTGCTCCATCCCGGCAACTTTCCGCACCCGGCGGTTCCTTGGACGTTCTAGCGCCCGATGCTCTCGAATTCGATCTGCGCGGCCGGTTCCGCATCAGGGAGTCGCCGGTCACGATCGCGGTCGATGAAGTGGTGCAGATCCTGCACCCGGAAAATTCCGATGACCTGATTTCCGAACAGGATTTCGCGCTCGATGACCGGTTGCCGTACTGGGCGGACCTGTGGCCGGCATCGGTGGTGCTGTCGCGATTCCTGCGCGGCCTGCAGGGCGACGGACGCACGCTGCTCGAGCTGGGCTGCGGCAGTGGTGCCGTGGCCACGGCGGCGGCACGCGCGGGCTTCGACGTCACCGCCACCGATTACTACGAGGATTCGCCGCAGTTCGCGCGCGTGAATGCGTGGCGCAACGCGCAGGTGGACATCACGGCGCGCTGCGCGGACTGGAACCGCTGGCCGAATGACCTGCGCGGCTTCGACCTGATTGTCGCGTCGGACGTGTTGTACGAGCAGCGCAACGCCCCGCTCATCGCGCGCGTGATGGCGCAGTCACTCGGCCAACATGGCGAAGGGTGGATCGCCGATCCCGGACGCGTTGGTTCCGCCGGCTTCCCCGACTGGTGCATCAGTCACGCCTTGAGTTGTGAAACCGTCGCAAGAGTCCCCATCGAAGCCGGCGCCCATCTTCACACCGTCAGCCTGTATCGCATCACGCGCTGAATTCGTACGCGAGCACGCCGACCTCGTTCAACTGCAAATCGCAGAACTCAACAGCCGCAGAACTGCCGCAGCATCGCACGTGCATAGCCCTTCTGCGGCCGTTCAGTTCTGCGATTTGCAGTTAACTCGGTTCACGCCGTTCGCGCAGACCCAAGCAGCTGGCCGGCGACGACTTCGCTGATGTCCAACACGGACACATCCTTCTCGAGCTTCGCCACGCCGTCGGTCATCATGGTCATGCAGAACGGACACGCCACCGCGATCACGTCGGCACCGGTGGCCACGAGCTCCTCGGTGCGTTCGACGTTGATGCGCTTGCCGACTTTTTCATCGACGAACATGCGGCCGCCGCCGGCGCCGCAACACAGGCCGCGGCTTTCCGTGCGCGCCGGCTCCACGAAGGTCAGTACCGGCAACGCCCGCTTGAGCGTTTCACGCGGGGCACTGTACACCGCGTTGTACCGCCCCAGGTAACACGAATCGTGATACGTCATGGTGAGACGCTGGCCATGTTCCGTGTTGAGCGGAATGAGGTTCGCGTCCATCAGCCGTTCGATGTACGTGCTGTGATGGACCACTTCATAGTTGCCACCGAGCTGCGGGAACTCGTTCCCCATCTGGTGGAAACAGTGCGGGCAGAACGTGACGATCGTCTTCACCTCATACCGATCGAGCGTTTCGATCGTACCCTTCGCCAGCATCTGGTACAGGTACTCGTTGCCAAGGCGCCGTGCCGGATCGCCGTGACAGGTTTCCTCCTGGCCCAGGATCGCGAAGTCGATGTTGGCGGCCTGCAGAATGCGCGCGAAGGCGACCGTGATCTTCTTCGCACGATCATCGAAGCTGCCCATGCAGCCGACCCAGAACAGGATGTCGGGTCGTCGGCCCTCCGCGAATGCCTCTGCGTACGTGGGAATGTTCAGCCCGTCACTCCATTGCGCGCGATCGGCCGGGCTGAACGCCCACGGTGACGCATTCTTCTCGAGCGACTCGAACGTCGGCTGCACTTCCTCGGGGAAGCGGCCTTCGTTGAGCACGAGCCCGCGCCGCAACTCGTTGATGATGTCCAGCTGGTCGATGCTCACGGGACACTCGGTCACACACGCGCGACAGCTCGTGCACGCCCAGAGTTCATCCTCGGTGATGTAATTGTCGAGCAGCACGTTGCCGAGTGCGGCCTTGCCACCCTCGGCGTCCAGAAACAGCGCGGCACTGCCGGGCACATCGAGTTCACCGGCGAGCAGCGGCGCCTTCTCCATCAGTCGTCGGCGCGTATCGACCACGATCTTGCGCGGACTGAGCGGCTTGCCGGTGATGTTCGCCGGACATGCCGCCGTGCAGCGGCCACACTCCGTGCAGCTGTACCCGTCGAGCAGGTTCTTCCACGACAGGTGATCCACATCGCTGGCGCCGAACTGCTCTACCTCGGCGTCCAGATCCATCGCACGCATCACGCCGATCTGGCCCGGGCCACTGGTATTGCTGAACCAGACGTTGATCAATGAACTGACCACGTGCAGATGCTTGGAGTACGGCAGGAAGTTGAGGAAACCGAGCACCAGCAGCGCATGCAGCCAGTAACTCACATCGTGTGCGACATGAGTGCCCGGGATACTTGTGAGCAACGCACCGAGCCCCGTCGAGATCGGGCGGAACCAGCCGAACTGCGTCGCGCGCACCGAGGGATCGGAAGCGTATTCGAGCCCACCGGTGGTGTAGATCGTGAGCATCAGCGACGCGATCACACAGAGAATGATCACCGCTTCCAGGCCGTGCACTTCCTTTCCCTGCAGGCGTTTCGGTGGTGCCACCAGCCGTCGCCAGAGCAGCCAGCTCACCGCGACCAGCACCACCACCGCGAACAGTTCCTGGCTCAGCATGAACAGCTGCCACAAGGGGCGCGGCAGGATCGCCTCGTAGCTGAACGCGGGCCACACACCGTGCAGCAGGATTTCGGCCGTGCCCGCGGTCAGGACGAGAAACCCCCAGAACACCGACGCGTGCGATAGTCCCGCACCGCGTTCACGCAGAATTTTCGTCTGCGCGAATCCGATCGTGATCAGGTTCCATGTGCGACGCTCCGGATGGTCGAGCCGATTCTCCGACGTGCCGAGCCGGAGGTAGCTGACCAGCCGCTGGATGTTGTAACTGAAGAGTCCCAGCGCCGCCGTGAGGACGATCAGGAATGCGATGTTCTGTCCCGACATGATCAGCCCTGCGCCCGCGCAGCTTTCACAGCCGCCGTCAGCGCCGGGAGGATCTCGAACACATCACCGACGATGCCATAGTCCGCCACCTTGAAGATCGGCGCATCCTTGTCCTTGTTGATGGCGACGATCGTCTTCGAGTTGCGCATGCCGGCGATGTGCTGAATGGCGCCGCTGATGCCCACGGCGACGTACAGGTCCGGCGACACCTGTCGTCCGGTCTGTCCGATCTGATCGCTGTGCGGACGCCAGCCATCGTCGGTCACGGCACGCGTGGCACCAACGGCGGCGTTACCGAACGCCGCCGCCAGTTCCTCGACCAGCGAAAAATTCTCGGCGGCCTTGAGCCCGCGCCCACCGCTCACGATCACCGGTGCTTCCGCGAGATCGAGCTTCGCGCCGCCACCCATCGACACACCGGTCACCTTCACGCGACCTGCGGCCGGATCCATGGCCGACGCGACGCTTTGCACGGCGCCGGCCTTCGCCGACGTGCCGACACTCACCGCGCCCGGCCGCACGCTCACCAGCGCCGGCGTCGCCGACAGCACCATCGTCGCGATGATCTTGTTCGTGTTCATTGGATGACGCACGACGATGTCAGTGCCGTCTGCGCTCACGGCCACCACATCGGCGGCCACACCGACGCGCAGCCTGGCGCCGATACGCGGCGCGAGATCCTGGCCCATCGCGCTCGCACCGAAGAGTGCCGCGCGATATCCACCGGTCGTGATCTGCGTCGCCACAGTCGCCGCGACGGCTTCCGCATTGTACGTCGCGAAGCCGTCATGCTCGACGACCAGCACCACATCGGCACCCACGGCACCGAGCTTCGGTGCGACAGCGCCGATCCCCGCGCCGCCGAAGACGATCGCATGCACCTCGCCACCCAGCCCATCGGCCAGCGAGCGCGCAGCCGCCACGACTTCGAGCGCGACCTTGCGCACGTCACCACCGCGTGCCTCGGCCACCACCAGAATGTTGTTCGCCATCTCAGAGTACCTTCGCTTCAGTCTGGAGGAGTCGGATCAGTTCCGGTACGGCTGCGGCACCTTCGCCCACGATGCGACCCGCCGATCGTTCAGGCGGCAGTTCCATCTTGCGCACGCTGACGGAAATCGCGCCGAGCTGCGCCGGCTTGCTCTCGAGCGGCTTCTTCTTGGCGGCCATGATGCCCTTGAGGCTCGGATATCGCGCCTGCGTCACGAGGCCCTGATCGATCGTGCACAGCGCGGGCAGCGGGAACGACAACGTCTCGACGCCGCCCTCCACCTGACGTTCGGCCGTTCCCATCGCACCGTTCACGTCGAGCTTCGAGACCGCCGTCACACACGGCAGTCCGAGCAGCTCGGCCACCATCGCGCCCGTCACGCCGGCGGCGCTGTCGACGGCAATGCGGCCGAAGAGAATCAGGTCGTACGCACCGTCCTTCAGTTCCGCCGCCAGCGCTTCCGCGATCGCGAACCCATCGAACGGAATCCTGTCGGCCTTCAAATGCACGCCCTTGTCGGCGCCCATCGCCAGCGCCTTGCGGATGGTTTCCTGCGCCGCGTCGGGGCCGAGTGAAATGACGGTGACTTCGCCGCCGCCATGTTTTTCGTTGAGTTGCAGCGCTGCTTCGACGGCCCACTCGTCGAAGTCGCTCATGTCGTACTTGATGCCGGCGTCCGACACGGAGGTGCCGTCAGCGCCGATCTGGAAGCGGGCGCCCATGTCGGCGACGCGCTTGATGCACACGGCGATCTTCACCGCTGGCACTCCCAATGGCTGTGGATGAAACGGATGAATGACGATCCCGGAAAAATAGCCGGACGCCCTCCGCCGTGCAGGACATTTGTTCGCGGTGCGAGGACATTATTCCGGCATGACCCAGCGACCTCTCGCCCTCGTGACCGGCGCCTCCTCCGGCATCGGAGCTGTTTTCTCCCGGAAACTGGCCGAGCGCGGCTACGATCTGCTGCTGGTCGCCCGTGACGGCGAGCGGCTCGCGACACTCGCCAGTGAACTCGCGACATTCGGCGCCGGTGCCACCGCCGTGTCCGCGGACCTCACGACCGATGAGGGCCTCGCGATCGCGGAACACGCAATGCGTGCCGCCGGTCGCCTCGATCTGCTCGTGAACAACGCCGGCTTCGGGACCACCGGGTCGTTCGCCGCCACACCGCTCGCGCAGCAGGACGCAATGCTCCGGCTGCATGTGACGGCCGTCAACCGGCTGACGCACGCTGCGCTGCAACTCATGAAGCCGGTGCGCCGCGGCGGCATCATCACCGTGTCCAGCGTGGCCAGCTTCGTGAACAGTGCCGGCAACGTGAACTACTGCGCCACGAAGGCCTGGCAGCGGAGTTTCAGCGAAGGCCTGTCACTCGAACTCGAGCCACTCGGCATTCGTGTGCAGGCGCTCTGTCCCGGCTTCACGCATACGGAATTTCATCAGCGCATGGCGTTCGACCAGAAGAAATCCGCGCCGCCCTGGATGTGGCTCGACGCCGCAACCGTCGTCGAGACCTCGCTGCGTCAATACGAGAACGGTGGTCCGGTGATCTGCATCCCTGGCGCGCAGTACAGGATCCTCGTCTTCCTCGCGCGCCACATCCCGCTCTGGATCAAGCGGCGGCTGTCGCAGCGCGTGTATACACGCGAATAGATCCGTGCTGCCCGATGAAACCTCCCGATGGTGCCCGGCGCCTACCGCCGTGGCGCTACACCCGTCATCTCCCAGCCCAGGAGCGACGCCGGGATCAGCCCGGCGGCGGTGAAGGTGTCCATGAATTCCTTCATCGAGAAGCCATCGCCGAGCTGCTGCTTGCGCGCGGCGAGAATGTCCTCGACCTGAATCTTGCCGATGACGTAACTCGTGCCGTAGCCGGGTTGCTGCAGGTAGAGATGCTGTTCGCCGCGCACCAGGCGTCCATCCATGCGCAGCCAGTTGCGGGGCGTGTATTTCGCTGCATACGCCGACGCCTCTTCCAGCGTCATCTGGTTCGCATGCATCTGCAGGTCGCCCATCGCGCGCGCCGCCCGCTCGGCGAGCAGGATGTAGATCAGTTCGCGCGAGCGTGGCTTGCTGTCGAACATGCCCGCCTGCAGCATCATCTCTTCCCATCCCGTCGCATTGCCCTCGGTGCGGGTGACGAACGTGTTGTACAGCAACGGACCGCGGCGGATCGGACTGCTGTGCGGTGTGTTCGCTGCGTACGCGAGATCGAACCAGTGGAAGCCATGCGTGCGCATGATTTCCGGGTCCCGATAATCCACCTCGTAGAAGAACTCGCGCGGACCCGCGATGAAGTGCCCCGTCTGCGCCCGCAGCGCCGGCTCCATGTCGGGTCGGATCGTCATGATGTTGTGTGACGACAGGAACGCCATGTAGTCCGTCACGCCCTGTGTGTACAGGCGCGTGTGCTCCTCCTCGCTCGCCAGTGGCACCTGCGGCGGGAGTCCGGTGTGTTTCACTTCCTCCAGCGCCAGCAGCGCGTGTGAACGTGACAGCTCACGCTCCATGATCGCCACTTCCTGCTCCCACGTGTACGGCACCAGCATCACATGCTTGAGGTACCAGTTGTAGTTGGCGATGCCGACGCCGGACGGGCCGCGCTTCGTCTTCGCCTGCTGTTCGACCCACGTCGCGAATTCGTCGGTCGCAGTCTTCGCTCGCTCCACATCGGCCGTCAGATTCGCCGGCACTTTCGCCGACAGGGCGGCCAGCTGCGTGCCCTGATCACGGATCGCGCCCGGCGCATATTTCCACAGATCGGCACCGGTCCCGACGAGATTCGTGCGCGCCTGCGACAGCAGCACCGGAATCGCCTCGAGCTGCGTTCGCATCAGCGCGGCGCGATCGGCGCTCAAGGGAAATGTCTCGGCCCAAACTTCGATCGCACCGTCCGCGAATGGTCCTTCGCGCGCCGGCTGATCGCTCTGATCGCCGAAGACGGTCACGTAGAATGCCGGATTCGTGGCCCACGGCTTCCGCACGCGATGATCGAATTCCATGCCACGCATTTCCGCCTGCACGATGTGCCAGTCCACGCGCTGCGGCACCGTCCAGCCACTCGTGTCGATGGCCGCCAGGCGACGCTGCCACGACGCCAGTGATCGCTGCTGCGCGGTCATGGCGCGCACGGAATAGTCCGGCGCCCCTTTCGCGATCGGCGCTTTCTGGAAGACGCGCCACGCACGGAAGAAGGTGACGAGCGCATCGTAACTCGCGGCGCGTGGGGCCAGGGTTGCGCGTGCGGCGTGCATCGAAATCGGCGCCAGCACACCGCATGCGCACAGCACACGCACCATCAGGGTCATGCGACGGCGACGCATCATGTCGGAAGGTCGTGAGACGGTCGGAAGTTGTGGACGGCAGTGCACGAACGGGTCCCGGAGCATCGGCGCCGGGACCCGTCGAAACTGCCTGCTGCGCGACGTTCGCGCGAGATGCAGTACTAGGCGCGCTTCGCTTCGACGCCCATTTCGGCGACTTCCAGGTAGGCGCCCATGATCACTGGGGCGGCGGTCACGTGTGGGGCCGTCGCCACGCGCAGCATGTCGATGATCTCGTCGGTCGAACCTTCGCGACAGTAGATCTCGATCACCATGTCGAATCGATCGGTCCGCGCGTCACCGTCCTTGAGGTAGATCGCGCTCGCCGTCACGCCCGGATGCTGGCAGCCGGACCGGATCGCGGCGCGTGTCTTGTCGCGCAAACCGGTGCGCGTCATCAAGAAAGCAATGACCTTCGCATCGTGGCGCTGTCCCACGGCCAGGTCCACGTTGCTCGATTCGGTGAGCCGGAATCCGCCGGCCTGCAGCACGCCGATCGGGCCCAGGCCGCCGCTCCCGCGCACACCATGCGGGAAGGCACGCTCGAAGCGCTTCTCGTCCCACAGGTTGCGCGAGACGTAGTCGAACGCCGCTTCTGTCGTGCGCTCCGTGTTTTCCGACAGCACGATGCGCTCGATCCCACGCGACAGGAACCCGGTCGCGAACGGCTCCCATGCCACCAGAAATTCCTCCTGCGGCAACACGGTGGTGAAACAGACGAACTGCACCAGCGAACTCATCGCGAACTCCTGAGACCGACAGACTGTCGGAAATGAAGACAAAACGGAGCGCCGCTGAGCCAGCGGACGCTCCGGTGTGGTGCGACCCTGCACGCGTCCGTGACCGACGATCAGTGCAGGCCCTGTGCCACAATCTACACCAGTTGCAGCCGAATCTGCCGACGAGCTCAGCGCGTCGGCGCCTACTTGAACGCCTGCAATCCGGTGATCGCGTTGCCGATGATCAGCGAGTGCACATCGTGCGTGCCCTCATACGTGTAGACGCTTTCGAGATTGGCCATGTGGCGCATGCTGTGATACTCGGCGAGGATGCCGTTGCCGCCCAGCAATCGACGCGCCTCACGCGCGATGTCCGTCGCCACATTCACGTTGTTCCGCTTCGCGACACTCACCTGATTCGAGTTGAACGTGCCGAGGTCCTTCATGCGACCGAGGTGCAATGACAGCAGCTGGCCCTTGATGATCTCGGTGATCATGTCGGCCAGGCGGACCTGCTGGATCTGGAATGCGCCGATCGGCTTGTCGAACATGATGCGCGTCTTCGAGTAGCTGAGCGCCTCCTCGTAACACGCCATCGCCGCGCCCATCGCGCCCCACGAAATGCCGTAGCGCGCCTGCGTCAGGCAGCTGAGCGGGCCACGCAGCCCCTGCACGTCGGGCAGCATCGCATCGGCCGGCACGTGCACGTCCACGAGGACCAGCTCACTCGTATCGCTGGCGCGCAACGAAAGCTTGCCCTTCTGATCCCTGGCCGTGAAGCCCGGTGTGTTGGTCGGCACGATGAAGCCGCGCACCGACTTGCCGCTGTCGTCACCGTCGTCCGTCTTGGCCCAGATGATGGACACGTGCGCCTGCGAACCGTTCGTGATCCACATCTTCGCGCCGTTCAGGATCCACGATCCGTCCGCCTGCTTCCGTGCGCGCGTCAGCATTCCGCCCGGATTCGATCCCGCATCGGGCTCGGTCAGTCCAAAGCAGCCGATGATCTCGCCCTTCGCCATCTTCGGCAGCCAGGTGCGCTTCTGCGCTTCGCTGCCGAAGGCGAAGATCGGATACATCACCAGCGCGCCCTGCACGCTCGCGAAGCTGCGGATGCCGCTGTCGCCGCGCTCGAGTTCCTGCATGATCAGGCCGTACGCGACACTGCTCAGCCCCGCGCAACCGTACTCCTCGGGAAGATTGGCGCCGAACATGCCGAGTTCCGCCATCTCCGGAATCAGCTCCTTCGGAAATCGACCGTCGATGTAACAGTCGCCGATGATCGGCAGGATGCGCTCGTCCACGAAGCGGCGCACCGAATCGCGGATCGCGCGCTCTTCTTCGGTGAGCGCCGCATCGATGTTGAACAGATCGCCATCGCGCGGCATCAGGTGGCCGGACGGCAGCAGCGAGG
>JACMLX010000238.1 GCA_014379355.1 Gemmatimonadaceae bacterium | reverse complement strand
TGGGGTGGGGACGCGGGGGTAGGAGTAGGGGTGTCGAGATCTAACATTCCGGCATTCAAGAAATGTTGGTAAGTCTCGTCGAGTGCAGCGAGTCGAGCCACATAAATCACTGCACCATCCCGACCTCGCGTAAGCAATACGCGATACGAATTCAGCCGAAGCTGAAACGGATCGCGCACGACTGAACTTTTCATGTACTTGCCGGCTGAGTCGTTATTCCACTTGCCGTCTACGCGACGGAAGTCTGTACCCCACGCCAGCAATGCCGCGTCGAGCTCGAGGCCCTGAGCGCCAAATTCCGTCACGCAGTCTTCAAGTCGCCGACAGCTTCTGCCGGTAGCCGAGTCTTCGGCCTCGCCGTACCATGGACCGAACTTGACGCGTTTCGTGGACTGAAAATCGTTGCGAACGCCAAACTGTATCAGCGCTTTATCCTTCGACGACGCGATTAAACCAAATCGTGCCTGAGAGTCATCGGCGTATCGAACGCGGAGGTAGTCCTTCGCAGTGTCGAGATTTCGCGTAAGCCGAAAGTTGTACCCATCGTCGTTCAGTTGCTCAGCGAGGCTCCGGAGGTTGAGAGGTGCCCGGTTCTCGAGCAGCGCGGCAACAAACGTGTGCAGTTCCTTGACTTGGTGAAATCGCAGTTCCTGCGTGAGATTGAGTGTAGGTCGCACTTCGACTGGCACGCGTCGACCGGTGAGTTGTTTCGCGACGTGCGGTGCCGCATGAATTGACCAATCCGCAGCTCTATTCGAGGCCGAAACTGCATCGCTCCACTGTCCGATTCCAGCTTCCTCGCCGACATGTATTTCCTGGCCAGAGCCGACTAAGCCGACGACGACGCACCACTCAGGGATGCGGTCAGCGAACCCGATGAATTCGTGAGGCTCGGACTTCGCATTCGGGCTGTCGTGTGACTGTCGCATTTTCGTTTCGTCGAAGGCGCGCTGTGCCTCGTCGAATACCAGAACGTGCTCTGGCGGGACGAGCGATTGCTTCGACGAGTAGCGTTTCACGTACTCCTTCACACCGCGAACAAAGGTCTTTCCGTCACCACCCGCGCCCCGCAACTCGTACTGAAGAACCTCGACAAGTGGACCGTTGCCGCTCAGAAACACCGCCGGCGTTGTCGGCTTGGCTCCCGCGCGCTCAATCGCTAAGTCGTCAAGGTACTTCGCGTGAACGGTCTGCAGTCCGACGAGCGTCTTACCCGCGCCAGGAACACCCGTGAGCAAAATCAGGTGCCGTGACCTCGTGAGCGCAGCCTGATGGACAATCCTGCTGATCTCGTCGATCGCAGGCTGAGTTGCCATCCGCGCCTGATGAATCGTACGCAGCTTACCGTCGAAGAATAGCTCGCGCGCAGCTTGCACGAGCGTCGGGAGCGGGCAGTACGCATCATCAGACAGGAACGCCGCACGATCGATGGTTGGCTGTGATGACTCGGTCGTCAGTCTCGCAATGAGTTCATTCAGTCCGTCGGGACCAGTGACGTAGACGCCGTCGATCATCTGCTGAAATCCGGTGGCGCGCGTCGGAACGAGCACCGGCACGACGTCACGACCGTCACATTCGCGATGATAGTTACGGAGATCTCGCGCGTAGGCGGCTACCTGATCAAAGTCGGCTTGTTGTGGCCAAGCTTTTCCTTTCAGCTCTATGACCATGACACGTGCGCCTATCAGGAGCAGTACATCCGGCCGCCGCGATTCCATCGGCAGCATGTATTCAAGGATTGCCGAGTATTTGCTCGCGAGCGCATCGCGGACGATGGACTTCTCGACTTCGACCTGCAGCGGCGGAATCGAACTTGCCCATGCGCGCTTCTGTTCAGGCGACGCGTCAACGATGAATTCCGCGAGTCGCTCGCGAATGACCAGCGGCGGCGTTTCGCGGAATTCCTGAAAGTCTGACTGCCAGCCGTAGCGTTCGCCTTCGTCAGTCATGGCGCTAAAAGTTTGGGAATCGAAAGCCTCGACATGAATGTGAGTGCGATGCACGGCCGCTACCAGGGCTTCTCAGTTGCAATGCGAGACGAACTGGCTCTTTCGTTGTTTAGTTGGTCTCGCCTTGCCGCACCTTTTGTTCCTCTGCAGTATGCTGCCTCAACCCGACAATCCCTCTCCGTATCGCCCCCGTCCTCTTGAACAACTCGAACAACGCCTCCCCATCCCCCTCCCTCACCGCCGTCTGAATCCGAGCGAAGTCCTCATTGAATCGAGAGAGCACATCCAGCACCGCCTCCCGATTGTTCAAAAACACATCCCGCCACATCACCGGATCACTCGCCGCAATCCTCGTGAAATCCCGGAACCCGCTCGCCGAGTACCGGATCACTTCCTCTTCCAGCTCCGTCCCCAGATCCGTCGCAGTCCCGACGATCGTGTAGGCGATCAGGTGCGGCAGGTGTGACGTGATCGCCAGCACACGATCGTGATGCTCGGCGTCCATCACCTCCACCGTCATGCCGCAACGCGTCCACATCGCGGCGACGCGCGCGATCACCGCATCGGGTGTGCCGACCAACGGCGTCAGGAGACAGAACCGCTCCTCGAACACCTCCGCGAAACCAGCATCGGGACCGGAGAATTCCGTGCCGGCGATCGGGTGCCCTGGCACGAAGTGCACACCCGCCGGCAGATGTGGCATCAGGTCGCGAATCACACTCGCTTTCGTCGAACAGACATCCGTCACGATCGCACCGGCCGTGAGATGCGGCCCGATCTCCGCTGCCACCGCGGCGATCGCGGCCACAGGCACACCAAGCACGATCAGGTCCGCATCACGCACCGCGAGTGCGTTGTCGGTGAAGACCGCGTCCGCGATCCCCAACTCGAGTGCGCGCTGGCAGTGCAGCGCATTCGAATCGCCCACCACGATGTGGCCCGCCATGCCGTGCCGCCGCATGGCGTGCGCCAGCGAACTGTTGATCAGCCCAATGCCGATCAGCGCGACACGGTCGAACTTCGGTGCAGGAGATTCGTCAAGCATGTCGAGAATCTAGCTCCGTCTCGACTCCGCGTCTCGCGAGCCATCGCTACAAGTTTTCGCGCGGGGCCCGCGGGGGGGAGCGGGGACAACGACAACGAGTTGCCGTTCTGGTTTGCAGATTCGCAAAGTGTTAGTGAATCATCGTCTCGCGAGCGCAGTTCCAACAGCCATTCAAGGATGACTGCGCGCCGAGTGTCGCAATGCGCGCCGACCGCCCCGCGCCACCGCGTCCCCGCGCGAAAACTGTTCACGATTCCGGAATGCGCGCTGGAAGCACGCCACGCTTGACCGATCGAGAGCCGGACCGTCGATTTGAGACTTCTCGAGTGCCGGAGCAAGTCGCAATGCGAGTCGTGGTGTGTGGTGTGATGCTGACGGCGGCGGTGGTGGCGTGCATGCCGCAGACGAAGGATGCGAAGGCGCCGCGCGATGAGCGCGCGCCGAGCGTCGCAGCCGGTGCGATCGGCGACTCGATCAAAGAAGGCTTCATCCAGGTCCCCGGCGGCAAGGTCTGGTATCGCATCGTCGGCGCCGACAAACCCGGCATCCCGTTGCTCACGCTTCACGGCGGGCCCGGCATGCCGAGCTATTACCTGTCACCACTTTCGGAACTCGCCGACGAACGGCCGGTCATCTTCTTCGACCAACTCGGCTGCGGACGCTCCGATCGTCCGGACGACCCCACACTCTGGACCATCCCGCGCTTCGTGCAGGAAGTGCAGGCGGTTCGTGAAGCACTCGGCTACAAGGAGATCCATCTCCTCGGCCATTCGTGGGGCACCCTGCTCGCGTTCGAATACCTGCTCACGAAACCGACCGGCGTGCGCAGCGTCATCATGTCCGGTCCGGCGATCAGCATCGTGCGCTTCCGGCATGACGTCGACTCGATGATCGCGATGATGCCCGACTCGATGATCCGGGCCATCCGCGAGAACGAGAAGGCCGGTACGACCACCGCGCCGCCGTACCTGGCGGCAAGTGCGGAGTTCTACGCGCGTCACGTCATCCGCACCACGCCGATGCCGGCGGATGTGGACAGCACGTTCAAGTACATCGGCATGCAGGTGTACAACACGATGAACGGGCCGACGGAGTTCACGGTGGTCGGCACGTTCAAGGACTACGACGGCACGCCGCGGATCAGGGAAGTCACGCAGCCGGTGCTCTGGATGGCGGGGCAGTTCGACGAGACGTCTCCTAATGCCGCGCGGGATTTCCAGCGCATGCTGCCGGGAAGCGAGTATGTCGAACTCGATGGCGCAGGGCATATGACGATGTGGGATGCGCGAACGGAGTATCTGGCCGCGATACGCGACTTCATGCACCGACACTGAGTCGACGTCGCGTCACATGGCGCCCGCAGCGTGTCGTGAAACAGCAGGGTGATCCGCCTCAATGAGCGTCGGCTCCGGCTTGCTCGTCGCAGGGATCTGACATTTCAACCCTTGACTCCCCGCGGTCCCGAGAAAACGTTTGCCCACCCCAGAGGTCGCTCACCGGCGATTCCTCTCTTAGATGGTCAGGCGCTCCCCCCGCCCATGACAGCTCGCAAGCCCGTGCGGTACAACCCATCCCGTCCGTCGCCCGACGATGCACTCATCGGTCCACCGCGCACGCCCAACACCGTCGGCCCGACCATCACTGACGTAGCGCGCGAAGCCGGGGTCTCGGCCGCCACCGTATCGCGCATACTCAATGGACGGCACCACGGCGACCCCGCCATCCGGGATCGCGTGCAGGCCACCGCCCTCGCACTCGGCTACGTGCCACACGGGGGCGCGCGATCGCTCGTCACACGTCGGAACGGCGCCCTTGGCGTGCTGCTGCCGAATCTCTTCGGCGAGTTCTGGGTCGAGTTCCTGCGCGGCATCGACGATACGTCACGTGAGCGCGGCATCCACTTGCTGGCGACGAGCAGCCACGCCGATCCGGTGCAGTTGCGGAACGCGGCCGCCGCGATGCGTGGGCGTGTCGATGGCTATCTGATCGTGGCGCCAGGCAATCGGGCAGATGACGTGATCACGATGCTCGCGCAGACGGCGCCGGTCGTGGTGGTGGGAATCGATGCGCGCGCGAGCGGTGCGCCGTCGCTCATGATCGACAATGCAGCCGGTGCCCGCGCAGTCGCCGAGCACGCCATGTCGCGCGGATTCCGGCATCTGGCGATGATCACCGGGCCCGAGACGAACGGTGATGCGATCGCACGCCGCGATGCGTTTCGTGCGGCGATCGCATGTGCCGGCGACGACGTGACACTCACCGAGTTCGTCGGTGACTTCTCGCAGGATTCGGGCTGGAGTGCGGCGCACACGATGCTCGCACACCCGCGCCGTTTCGAATTCTGCTTCGCGTGCAACGACTCGATGGCGATCGGGGCGATGAGCGCCTTTCGCGACGCCGGCATTCGTGTGCCCGAGAGCCTTGCCATCGCCGGATTCGACGACGTGCCGATGGCGCGGTACCTCACGCCGGCACTGACGACCGTGCACGTGCCAATCGAGGAACTCGGCCGGCGGGCGATGAGCATGCTGATCAGCTCCGTCGTGAAAGGTGCGCCAGCGAAGCCGACGGTACAGCTCATCACGACCACGTTGATCGTGCGCGGATCGACCGTGATGGAATCGAAAGGGCCTAGCTGACGAGGCTGAGTCAGTCGCGATCTCATCGCGTGAGTGTGCAACACGATTGATTTGTCGTTGAATCGCCGAGTACGGTGGAGACATTTCAGCGACGTGCGCGCGCACCCTTGACTGATGCTGCGCGCCTGAAAAAGTTTGCGGTATCCGATCGATACCATCGGACAGCACGCATGCCCACCCAGGCGGCGCAGGTGTCACACCTCCCCGTGCTGCCGTTCTCGACGGCGCGTTGACGTTGGCGGGTTCTCTCACCGCACTGTCTCGCGCGTCGACAATGAAGGTCCGCTGCGCCCACGCTCATACGCGACGAGCGATTGCATGCGCTCGCCGTCAGCGCTCACTCAACCTGGACAACGTTCCATGACAACAGGCTCGTTCATCAATCGGCTGGGCCGATTCGTGGCTGCTGCCATCGTCGCACTGACGATCGGCGCACCGCTGGTCGTCGCCCAGAATTCCACAGGCACCGTGCGCGGCACTATCACGGTCGAGGGCGGTGCACCCGCGCCCGGCACACAGGTGACGGCGACGAACATCGCGAATGGTGTGGTCCGCTCCAACGTGTCGACCGAGCGCGGCACGTATGTGCTTCCCGGCCTGACGCCTGGAATCTACGACATCGGATTCCGGCGAGTCGGACTCGCGCCACAGACGCGGCGTCGCACGGTTGGCATCGGCCAGACCATCGAACTCGACATTCTGCTCACGAACGTGGCGTCGCAACTCGCCGCCGTCACAGTCACCGAGTCGCGCGGCGTCGATACGCGCACATCGGAGGTGGCGACGAACGTGTCGCAGGCGCAGATCAACGCGCTCCCGACGGCGGATCGCAACTTCCTCGGACTTGCCTCACTCGCGCCGGGAGTGAGAATCGCCGGGGAGAATGCGGAAGGCACGACCAAGAACTTCCGTGCCGGTGCACTCGACGCCGGCAGCATCAACGTCTTCATCGATGGTGCGAGCCAGAAGAACGACATCACGGGCTCGGGCATCGCCGGGCAGGACGCCAGCCGTGGCAACCCGTTTCCGCAGAACGCAGTGCAGGAGTTCCGTGTGATCACGCAAAACTTCAAGGCTGAATACCAGAAGGCTTCCAGCGCGATCATCGTGGCGACGACCAAGTCGGGCGGCAATGCGTGGCACGGCAGCGCATTCGGCAACTACGTGAACAACGACTTCGTCGCACTCGACTCGTTCCAGCGGAGGAATCGGAACGCGAATCCCACGACCTTCACCACGCAGGACTATCGTCGCTACCTCGCCGGCGCGACACTGGGCGGACCGATCATCGCGAACAAGCTGTTCTTCTTCGGATCGTACGAGCGTAACGACCAGAATCGTGCGCAGACGGTGAACTTCAGCGCGATCCCGACCGGCGCGCAGATTCCAGCCGATGTGCAGAGCCGCTTCGCATCCAACGCGGGAGCATATCAATCACCGTTCCGCTCGAATCTCTTCCTTGCCAAGGTGAACTTCGCGGCAGGCGAAAAGTCGAACTACGAGCTGAGTTACAACGGCCGCTTCGAGACCGACGTGCGCAGCTTCGGCGGCGGCACCAGCATCGAGTCGGCTGAAAATGTGCGCAACAAGGTGAACAGCGTGGTGGCGAAGCGCTCATGGGCGAGCGGGTCACAGCTGCACGAGACGCTGCTCAACTTCTCGCGCTGGAACTGGGACCCGACGCCGGAGAACCGGACGCTCGTCGGTCTCGATTATCAGGGGATCGGTCGTCTGGGCGGTCGTGATGGTGGCCAGAGCTGGGTGCAGGACCGCGCGTCGCTGCGCCACGACTTCACGTACACCGGGCTGCGCATGGCCGGCGATCACGTGTTCAAGATCGGTGGCAACGTCGACCTGCTGAACTACGAAGCCAGCAAGACATTCGTACGCCCCCCGGTGTATCGCTTCAACTCGGCCGAGAACTTCGCGTTTCCGCGTGAAGCACAGTACGGCACCGGTGACCCGGACATCACGGCCAGCAATACGCAGGTCGGCCTGTATGCACAGGATGACTGGAGCCCGACCAAGCGCCTGACGTTCAACCTCGGCGTGCGCTGGGACGTGGAGACGAACCAGTTCGACCGGAACTACGTGACGCCGGCTGGCGTGCGCGCGGACCTCGATTCCGTGCTGCGGAATCGCGGCTTCGATGTGAACCAGTATTTCAGCGACGGGTCACAGCGCAAGGTGTTCCTCGGCGCCGTGCAGCCGCGAGTCGGCTTCTCGTACGCCCTCGACGAAGCCGGGCGTACCACGGTTTTCGGCAGCTACGGCATCTTCTACGATCGCAGCAACTTCAACAACGGCCTGGATGAAAAATTCCGCCTGCAGTATGCCATCCGCACATTCCGCTTCTCGTCTGACGGATTGCCGCGTGACGGCAGCCCGACGATCCGATGGGACCCGGCCTACCTGACGGCAGCCGGTCTGGATGGGCTGATCGCGAGCGGCACCGCACCGAAGCCCGAGGTGTTCCTGGTACGCAACGACACGCGACCGCCCAGCTCCATGCAGTACAGTGGCGGTATCCGGCAGACGATCGCCGACTGGCGGGTGTCGGCGACCTACACGAATGTCGCAAGCAAGAACGGCTTCACGTACATCTTCGGCAATCGCAACGCGAACGGGCAGTGCTGCGCGAACGTCTCGACGAACTACAGCAACGTGCTGCTGAGCGACAACACGCCGCAGACCTGGTATCAGGCGCTGATGGTGCAGGTGGACCGGCCCTACGCGTTCGTGGCGCGCAACAAGTTCAACTGGGGTGTCGGCGTTGCGTACACGTATGCGAAGGGTCGTCAGCGCGGCGGCGACCTGTTCTCGCTCGACTTCCCGTCGGTGGCGCAGTATCCGAAGTTCCCGACCAGCATCGACGTGCCGAACCTGCTCGTCGCGAACTGGATCGTCGACATCCCGTACCTGTGGGGTGTGCAGTATTCGGGCGTCGTCCGGCTGCACTCAGGTGACCCGTACACCGTCACGGACAACAGCCTCGGTTCCGGTCCCAACCAGCGGCGGCTGCTGATCAACTCGGGGCGTCCGCCGAAGGACAACTTCATCTTCCCCGGCAAGGTCTGGGGATATCGCAACGTGGACATGCGCCTGCGGAAGGACCTGCTCATGTTGTCGAGCCAGTACCGGATCGCGATCACCGGTGACCTGTTCAACGCCTTCAACTTCAACAATCTTGGCTGCTGGAACGGTGAGATCTTCACGTTGCCGGCCACGAATCCCAACTTCAACACCGCCAACTGCGTCGTGTCCGACGCGCGCCGCTTCCAGGCGGGCTTGAACGTCGAGTTCTGATGTCGCGACTCACTCCATCGGCATGGCCTTTCCATGTCTGCGGAGTGTGCGCGACACGCTTGAATGCAGAGACGCAGGGAGTATTCTGAACGCAGAAGCGCAGAAGGGTGGAGAGGCGCAATGAATTGCTTGTTGAACAGCCACTGGGCGCGCTGTTCACAGAAACTGTTGCGACTTGCTGTTCTCTTCTGCGACTCTGCGCTGAAGCAGTTTGCGGATGACGTACGCGTGGAAGAATGCGGAACGGTGTGGCAGGCTCAACGCAGAGACGCAGCAGGATGTGAGAGGCGCAATGAAATGCCTGTGGAAGAGCAACAGCGCACGCGCGCTGTGCAAAAAATCTGCTGCGCCTTGCTGTTCTCTTCCGCGCCTCTGCGTTGAATCAGTCGTCGAGTCACACACGGCTGGAAGCGCGCTGTACCGAGCGATAGGATCCTCGGCATGACGACACGATCAGGTCTTGGGACGCTGCTGGTTGGCGCGGCGGTATTCTTCGCTGGCTGCCAGCGCGCGACGGTTGCAGCACCGGCACCAGCGCAGACACCGTTCGTGCCGAGTGCACGGCAACTGGCGCTGGCGGACACGGTGCAGGAGCGCACGTTCCGCTGGTTCTGGGAAACGACCGACACCACCACCGGCCTCGCGCACGATCGCTGGCCGCAGCAGGACTTCTCGTCGGTGGCGAGCATCGGGTTTGCACTCACCGCGTATCCGATTGGTGCCGAGCGTGCGTGGATCACGCGCGCGCAGGCGGCGCGGCGCACGCTCGTGACGCTCGAGTACCTGTGGAAGTTGCCGCAGGGGCCCGACGCACAGAACATGGGTGGGTACCAGGGATTCTTCTATCACTTCCTGCGCTACGAAGACGGCCGCCGGTATCGCACGGTCGAGTTGTCGACCATCGACACCGCACTCCTGTTCGGCGGTGTGTTATTCGCACAAAGCTACTATGATGGTCGTGACGCCACCGAGGTCGCGATCCGCGCCGTGGCCGACTCGCTCTATCGCCGAGTGGACTGGCAATGGTCCATGACGCGCCCCCCGCGCGTGGTGATGGGCTGGAACACCGAGGTGAAGCACTACGACGCCGACTGGCGTGGCTACAACGAGGCGATGATCATCTACATCCTCGGCCTTGGCTCACCGACCCATCCCCTGCCGGACGGTGCGTGGGAGGCGTGGAATGCCACGAACCGGTTCACGACCTACCGTGGACAGCCGCATACCAATTTCTCGCCGCTGTTCGGACATCAGTACAGCCACGTCTGGATCGACTTCCGCGGCATCCGTGACGCGTACAGTCGCTCGAGAGGCTTGGATTGGTTTGAGAACTCTCGCCGCGCGACGCTGGCGCAGCGGGAGTATGCGATCGCGAACCCAGGCGGCTTCGCCGGATACGGCGCCGATATCTGGGGATTGACGGCGTCCGACGGCCCGGCCGACACCACCGTGACGCTCGGCGGGCGTCAGGTGCAGTTGCGCAGCTACTGGGCGCGCGGCGCGTCGGATGATCGTGTCGAAAAGGTGGATGGCAGCGAACGTGACGACGGCACCATCGCGCCGACTGCGGCCATCGGGTCACTGCCATTCGCACCCGAGATTGCGTTCCCTGCGATGGTCGCCATGCGTGAGCGTTATGGTCGCGTGCTGTTCGACCGGTACGGCTTCAAGGATGCGTTCAATCCGTCGATCGTCGATCCGGCGATCCGTGTGCGCATGGGCACGGTCGACCCGGCGCTCGGTTGGGTGGGTCGAGACTATCTCGGCATCGACCAGGGGCCGATCGTGGCGATGCTCGAGAACTACCGGTCGGAGCTCGTCTGGAAGACGATGCGGCGCAATCCGTACATCCTGCGTGGTCTGCGTCGGGCGGGGTTCACGGGCGGTTGGCTGGACAGCACTGCGGTGGGCAGCGAGCGATAGTCGCGGCGATGTCGTGACACGCACCACACTACACGTGCCCGCCGGTCAGCGCTTTCGCGCAAGCATCGTCCCGCGACACGATTGAGCTCCGCAGTGACACGGGAATCGACGCTTGGCGGCTGGTGTGTGACGCTCCGCGAGCGTGAAGGCGTAGTCGTAGGCGAGTTCTTCATCCGGCACGATGTCACGCAGGGACTCGATCCAGATGCGACCTGCATCGATCACGGCGTCGCAGTTCGGCGCGCACGAATGATTGATCCAGCGTGCATCGTTGCCGTTCACCGCCGCATCGATCACGACCGCGTCATCGATGGCGAACAGGAACGTGTGATGCCGCTCACCCGGCAGGTCGGGG
>JACMLX010000237.1 GCA_014379355.1 Gemmatimonadaceae bacterium | reverse complement strand
GCGCGCCAAGCATCCGCATCACATCGTCCACCTCGAGTGCATCGAGGACCATCTCCGACTCGCCGAGTTCACGCCGCTGCTCGAGGTACGCGCGCAGACGTTCCTTGGCGTTCACGAGCGCGCGTCCAATGCGCGTGTCACACGATCGAGCAGCACATCCGCGAGCGCGGTCTTCGGCATCAGCGGCGGTGTTTCGCGTTCACCGTCCGCCGAGAGAATGACGACGCGATTGGTGTCGGTGCCGAAGCCTGCGCCGACCTCGGTGGCGTCGTTGGCCACGATGAAATCGAGTCCCTTTCGTGTCATCTTGGCCAGCGCGTTCTCCTCGACCTGTGTGGTCTCCAGGGCGAATCCCATCACGATCGCACCGGCGCGCCGAAGCGATCGAGTGCTCACGAGAATGTCGTCGGTGTGCTGCAGCGCGATGACCGGCGGCGCCTCGCGCTTCTTGATCTTCTGCGTGCCCACGTCGGCGGCGCGGAAGTCCGCCGGCGCCGCCGCCATCACGAGTGCATCGGCCGATGGAAGCGCGGCAGCGACCGCGTCCCGCATCTCCGCCGTCGTCGTCACGGCGATACACGTCGCGCCGGTCGGCAGCGGAACTTCGAGCGTGCCGTGGATGAGCGTGACCGTCGCACCGCGTCGCCAGGCAGCGGCGGCGATCGCCACGCCCATCCGTCCGCTGCTGTGGTTCGTGATGTAGCGCACCGGGTCGAGCGCTTCGCGTGTCGGCCCGGCCGTCACGATGATCTGCGCGCCCGCGAGTCCCTTCGCCGTCTCGAGCAGGCGCCCCGCGTGCGCGACGATCACGTGCGGCTCCGGCAGACGACCGGGGCCCACGCCTTCACCGAATGCAAGCGGACCGATTTCCGGCTCGAGCACCTCGTAGCCGACGTCACGCACCGTCTGTGCGTTGCGCTGCGCGAGCTCGTGCGACCACATGCCATCGTTCATGGCGGGGGCGATCAGCACCGGCGCCTTCGTCGCGAGGAGCACGGCCGTCATCTGATCATCGGCGCGACCCTGCGCGGCGCGCGCGAGGAAGTCGGCAGTCGCCGGCGCGATCAACACCAGCGCGGCCTCCTTCGCGAGACGGATGTGCGCCAACGCGTGACCAGCGTCGAGGATGTCCGGGGCAACCGGTCGTCCCGTCACCGCTTCGAACGTGATCGCGCCGATGAACTCGCGCGCGGCGCGGGACATGATCACATCAACGACTGCGCCCGCCTGTGTGAGCAGGCGGGCGAGCGTGACAGCCTTGTAGCAGGCGATACCGCCGGTCACCCCGAGGATGACGCGGCGGCCGTCGAAGGGGCGCATCTAGTGGCCTGTTGATGAGATGCGCACTGCAGTCGCCTTCCGTGGCATCCCGCCTTCCGTCGTTGGAAATCCTCGCAATACCGCTGGTATTGCTGCGGTTTCCGCCTCGGTAGCCGGGCGCCGCGGCAGGCTTTGTGCTAAACGCATCTCATCAACACGCCACTGCTCGCCCCGGCCGGTCAGTCGGGACGACGACGCGGCATCACGCGGTAGTCGAAGTCCTTGCCATGCAGGTCTTCGAGTGCACGCGTCGTCAGCTTCTTCTCCTTGCCGGTGGATCCCATCTTCGGGAATTCGTTCAGCACGCGCGCGTACTTGGCCGCCACGAGGACGCCCAGGTACTTGTTCTGCGACTGCTGCTGCTCGGTGATGTCGCCGGGTGTGAAGACTCGCATTCGTGTTCCATCTCCTCGGCGCGCAAGCGCCGTTGGGTGACCAACCAGCGGACTGACGTGGGTCAGGCCGATGCTACCGGATCGCGTCGCGCAGCTCGTTGGCGAGTGCCGTCACGCGGTCCCTCAGATCCGTCAACCGCGTCCGACGCAACGCCTCCGCATCGATGATGCTCAGCACCTGCGCGACCGCGTGTTCCAACTCGTCGTTCACCACCACGTACTCGAACTGATCGATGGTCGTCAGCTCCGTCAGCGCGCTGTCAACGCGCCGCGTCACTGTGGCACGATCTTCCGAACCACGCCCCGACAACCGCGCAAGCAATTCAACTGCCGACGGTGGCAGCAGGAAGATCAGCACGGCCTCCGGAAACGCCTGCACGAACTGGACGGCACCCTGCACGTCGATCGTCATGATCGGATTCTTGCCCGAAGCCATCAGCCGGGCGATCTCACTGCGCAACGTGCCATACCGCTTGCCGTGCACCAGGGCATGCTCAGCGAACTCCCCCTGAGCGACCCTGGACTCGAACTCCGCACCAGCCAAGAAAAAGTAATCGATCCCGTGCTGCTCCGCTGGCCGAGGAGCGCGCGTGGTGCAGGTGACGCTGAATCCAAGGTCGGGGCGGCGCTCGAGCAACCGCCGGGCGATGGTCGTCTTGCCCGTACCAGAAGGGGCCGCCAGGATGACCGGGAAGGCCGGAGTCGTCATTCGAGGTTCTCGACCTGCTCGCGCATCCGCTCCAGCTCCTCCTTGATGAGGACCACATCGCGCTGCATGTCCGCATCATTCGCCTTGCTTCCCGTCGTGTTCGCCTCGCGGACCATCTCCTGCAGGATGAACCCGAGACGCTTGCCGACCGCCTCCGAGCCGGGCGCCGCGATGGCGGCCCGACAGGCGGTGTTATGGGAGGCAAAACGGCTGAGCTCCTCCGCGACATCGACCCGGTCCGCCAGAATCGCGATCTCCTGTGCCATCCTCTGCGGGTCGACGGCGATCCCGGCGGCGAGCTCCTGCACGGCGGCGGTCAGGCGATCCCGCTGTTCGACCAGCCGGGCCGGCGCCCGGGCTGCCAGCCGGGCGAGGGCCTCCTCGATGATTTCCAGCCGCTCGAGCAGGTACTGGGCGAGGCGCGCGCCTTCCGCTTCCCGCATGCGCACGAACGCCTGAATGGCGTCGGTCACGAGTGCGAGGATGAGCGTCGGCTCCATCGCGCCGATCGACTCGTCGTCGGTCGAGCCGCTGGTGACCACGTCCGGCAGCCGCAGCAGCGTCCCGAGATCGACACGGGTGTCGATGCCGGCTTCAGCCGGGATGGCGCGCAGTTGCTCCGCATACGCGATCAGCCTCGTGACATCGATGCGCGGACCGTCGACACCTTCACGCTCGATGCGCAGTGACAGCGTCACGTGCCCACGCGCGACATGTCTGCGCAGCAACTCGCGGACATCCGACTCGAGTCGCGTGAGCGCGGGCGGCAACTTGATCGATGGCGTGAAGAACCTGTGATTGACGCTGCGCACTTCGACGGACACGCGGTGTGTGCCGATCATGCCATCGACATTGCCGTAACCGGTCATGCTCTGCAACGTGCCGATCATGCGTGCGATCCGGTCAATTCCAGAACGTCCATCGGACACCGTAGATCGTGAGTGGACCTGGCATCAGCAGGCCGGGCACTGTGGTGTACTGGACATTGAGGACATTGCGCACCTGGATGGAGATCGTCGCGTCCTTGATCCGGAACTCCGCCCGCACACCGACCGGCGTTGCCGGGAATGTCGGCAGCTCCGAGAGCGTGCTGTCCGACTGGAGAAGCGGGTAGATCGTCTCCGTCCGGTACTCTGCATCGCCTGCCAGCAGAAAATCGAAGCCGGTCTTCGATGCTCCCGTCCAATGATAGCGCCACGTCAGCTCACTGCGAACCTGCGTCTGCGGTCGATACCAGCCGGCCTCCTGCCATTGCACACCGGAAACATGCATCGAGAAACCCTTGAACAACGGCCCGACGACGGCAAACGTCGCGCCGAGTGCCCGGCCTTCGATCACGACCGGTATCGCGCGATCGAAGATGATCGGCGCACGGAGCACGGCACTGTCGCGGACCACGCCTCCGCCCTGCAACCAGAGGCGCCCGAGGCGAATCGCGACCTCGCCGCGCGCCGCGCGCGCGACGGGAAAAAACACCTCTTCCTTCACGCCCGTGGAATCGATGGGCAGCAATGTCGATCCCGTGGTCCCATATGATGCGGCACCCGTGATCGCAAACCAGGACACTGGCTGCACGCGCGCGAACGCGTCACCGCGCGTGACCTTGTCGAAGGGATTGCGTTCACCATACGCCGCGATCGTCAGGCGTCCGAGATCGAAGCCAACGCGCACCGACGGATGATTCAGCCGCTGGCCGTCCACGAGCCGCAGGCGATTCGTCGCCGACAGTCTGGCGCGTGCCGATGACCAACCGATGGATGCGACATACTGCGTGCTGGTGCGGGTCGTGTCGGCCGTGTCCGCCGCATACGCGTTCGTGAGGTCCGCCCCGCGCTGCGCCGTGCTCTCCACGCTCTGGCGTGACGCCGCGATCAGCTGCAGCCAGGGCCCGCGGTTCACGTCGCCGGCACCAAAGCGAAGGTACGCTTCGCGCTGCACGATGTCGTAGTTCGGAATCGGCCGACCGGTGTTCACATACCTGGCGACATCGAAGATGCTCAGCGCCTGCTGCGTCGTCCGTACGCGGAGCAGCGTGGCATCGATGCTCCATTTCGGTTTGATGACGCCGAGTCGCGTGAAAATCGTGGTGGCATCACCGTCACCGCCCAGGCGACGGTCGTCGGTGCTGCGCTGCTGCAGCATGGCCTGGGACGCGAAGCCATTGTGCGCTCGGCGCGCCAGATATCCACGGAACGTGTTGCTGCGATTGTCACCGGTGTAGACATCGGCGCGCGTCTGTGCCGTGATGCGATCCGGTCCGCGCCACGAGCGCATCAGCAGGCGCAATTCATTCGCGCCGCGCTCTATCACCAGCTCGTCCAGCGCCGCGATCGGGAACTGGGACAGATCGGTCACGCCGCCGCCGCGCGGGTCGAGCGCCTCGAGTTCGATGCCGTCCAGAAACAGTCGTACGCGCGAAAGGTCGCCGTTGTACGCGGCAACCTGCGGGGCGAGATAGAATCGGGCACGAAATGTCGAGAGTCCCGGCACCCGATCCAGAAAATCGGCCAGCGTCAACGCGCCGGTTGCAAACAGGCTGTCACGATTCCAGCGATGTGACATGCCGGCTTCCGTGAGCAGGGGCACTTCAGCTTGCGGCAGAATTCCGACCACGGAGTCCTCGCGCGCGATCGAGTCCGCGCGCGCCTTCAGGATCGAGTCGGCCGCCGTGCGCCCCTGCGCACCGAGTGATGCGGTGGCGACGAGCGCCGCACACATCACCGCACGCATGCGCCAGCTCTTCAGCTGACCCTCGCGCGCACGAATTCAACGAACGTGCCGACCGGACGTCCAGTCGGCCCTTTCGGCAGCGAGACGAGGTCGTTCTCCGAATACGCTGTGCCGGCGACATCGAGATGCACCCACGGATACCCTTCCGTGAACACCTTCAGGAAGAGTCCCGCCGTGATCGTTCCCGCCGCGCGACCGCCGGTGTTCTTGATGTCCGCCGTGTCCGACTTGATCTGCTCCTCATAGTCCGGCCAGAGCGGCAATTCCCAGCCCGGCTCAGAGGCCCGCGCCCCGGCCGCGAGCACATCCTGCACGAGCGTCGCATCCGTGCCGAGGACACCCATCAGCGAGTTCCCAAGTCCGATGACGACGGCACCGGTGAGTGTTGCGGCATCGACCACGGCCACGGGATCGTACTTCTTGGCGTAGTGCAGCACGTCGGCCAGCACGAGGCGACCTTCGGCATCGGTGTTCACGATCTCGATGAACGTGCCGTTCGATGCCTGCACCACATCACCCGGATTGATGGCGGTGCCAGACGGCATGTTGGTCACGGCACCCACGAGGCCGACCACGTTGATCGGCAGCTTCAATCGCGCGATCGCCTCCATCGCGCCGAGCACACCGGCGGCACCGCTCATGTCGTACTTCATCCACTCCATGCCCGGTGCCGGCTTGATCGAGATGCCACCCGTGTCGAAACAGACACCTTTTCCAGCGAGCACGATCGGACGCGCGTCACCGGCGCCGCGATATTCGAGTGCGATGAGTCGCGGCTCCTGCGGTGTGCCCTGTGCCACCGCAAGGAAACTTCCCATGCGCAGTGCTTCCATTTCGCGACGCCCGAGCACGGTCACGTCCATCGCATGACGCGCCGCGATGTCGCGGGCCGCATCGGCCAGCGCATCCGGCGTACAGAGGTTTCCCGGCATCATCTGCAGACGTCGCGCGAGCGAATATCCGGCCGCGATGCTTTCGCCGCTCGCGAGTCCCGCCGCCGCCGTCGCTTCATCCTCGACCACGATGCTGATGCGTTCGAGTGTCGTTCTGGGTTCGGTGGGAGGCGACTTCAATTCGCGATACTCCCACGCGCCCATCGACGCGCCGATGACGACCTGCTCCAGGTCAACGGCATTGAGGCCGGTGGGCACGATGATGGCCATCGACGCGGTATTGAGACCGTTCGCACGACGTGCTGCGAGCTGTGCGGCACGCTTGAGCGCAGCCGGCCCGTCGGTCACGACGCCCATCCCGATCACGAGCACTCGCTCCGGGCCCGTCGCACCACCCGACAGGTGCAGCACCTCATCCCGCTTGCCGACAAAAGCGCCACGTGCGAAGGAGCGCGACAGCGCACCGCCCAGGGCGTCATCGAGCGCGGTCAGGCCTGCGGGAACGAGCGATCCTTTCGGGCAGAGGATGGCCAGAACGCCGGCGGAGACAGCGCTTGCATCGACGTGAACGACAGAAAACGCGAGAGGCATGTGGGAAAGTTACGAGGTCAGGGCGATGGCGACACCGGCGACGTCGGGACGGCGGACACCGGCTGCATGCCGCGGCAAGTTAGCGGCGCCGCCGGACCTCCGATGCCTTCCCCCGCGAGCGACCCCAGCCGTGACGCGCGGTTCCAATGGGTCGTCGACAGCGCGTCACCAGATGATCTCGCGCCTTCCCGGCGCGCCCGCTGACCAGGGTTGCCGTGTTCTTCCGTCGACGTCCGCCGCAGGCACAACTGATCGTCACGACGAACGTGATGCGACGTGTGCAATCTCACATGCCGGCTCCACAGGCGCCGAGCATTCCGTTGAGCGATGCGGCGGCACGCGCGGGCGCAGTACCGCAGGCGGATGTGATCACGGCGGTCCGCAATTCCGGCGTCGTGATCGCGTTTCTCGCCGGCGGTGGTGGTCGCGCGCACCTCACGACTCGCGTGTACGACGTCATCGCCTCCGCCGATGGTTGCGGACTCGGACGGAGCGCGAACCTGTCCGAGTTTGCGGAAGAGTACTGCGATTCGGCCGACGACAAGCGACGGCTGGTGCACGCGCTGGCGGTCCATCGCCCGTCGACGAATCCGACGGCACTGTTGACACGCATGGCGATCACGGCGTGGGTCCGCACCGTCGGTCTCGCGGCCCACTCGCGCGCGATGACGGAAGCTGAGGGCTCCGGATTGCCCGAGTGGCACACCCCAGGCGACATGTAGTCGATCTGAGTGCGTCGCACCTTGTGACTTGGGCGGAATTCGGCGACCGTGGGGCATGCGATTCCCTGCCCCACCCGAAGTGTCACGCGCCGTACGTCTCCTTGCGCTCGCCGTCGGCGCCGCAGTCCCGATGTCCCTGCCTGCGCAGCGTGACAGCCGGGCACCTGCGCCCGCGGCGGTGCAAGCCTTCGATGCGGCGGAATGCCGATCGGATTGCGTAGTCGACACACTCAGCATCGACATCGATCGTGGGCGGCGAGCACAGGCGGGCGTCGTGCTGGCGAATCTGGTCCTCGTGGATACGCTCCCCATCGCGAAACGCGGTGCCCCACCGACGCCGCGTGACCGCGCGGTGCACGTCTGGGTCAGTTGCGATTCCGCCCCGTGCGGCGCCGCGATCGTGAGCGGACGGATCACGGACAAGCGCATCGACGATGCACGTGTGTCGCGACGTGTGCAGGCGACATGGACGCTGCCCGCACCAATGCTCAGCAAGCTGCTGCGGACGTCGGTTGTCAGCGTGGTCGCGGATGGCCGCGTGCACCCGCTGTCGGCGGCGATGGTCTCCGGCACGCATGCGCTGATCGAGCCCGTGCGCGCAACCGTCGCGTCGGCCGTGTACTCGCCGCGCGCGACGTTGT
>JACMLX010000030.1 GCA_014379355.1 Gemmatimonadaceae bacterium | reverse complement strand
CCCAGCCCGGCACTGCAAGGGAGTGCAGGAACGCCGCCTTGGGGGTGATGGGCGGCCGCAACAGCGAATCCGGAATGCTGTTGGGCAAACGGCGTGGTGTCCGCTTCGTCGTATCGATCGCAATCGAGTCACGAGGAACGCCGGGCGGCGGGCGCTGCTGCGCGCCGCCGACTGGCGCCACGCCACTGACCAGCACGACAAGTGCGACGAGGCGCGTGGCGCGCGACTGCCACTGCGTGACGCGCACGGTCACTCAGGCGTTCGGCAGGCGAACGATGGCTTCGATCTCGACGCGCACGTCGCGCGGCAGCCCTCGCACGGCGACGGTGCTGCGCGCCGGACGATTCTCACCGAAGTGACGGGCGTACACTTCATTCATCGCCTGGAAGTCGCTCATCTCCTGCAGGAACACGGTGGTCTTGACGACATCCTGCAGCGTCGCACCGGCTGCATCGCAGACCGCGGCGAGGTTCTTCATCACCTGCTCAGACTGCGCTGCGACATCGCCCGGCACGATGGTCATCGTCGCAGGATCGAGCGCGATCTGGCCCGCCGTGAAGAGCAGGTTGTCGACGGCGATGGCCTGCGAATACGGGCCGATGGCGGCAGGAGCATGGGGAGTGCTGATCACACGCTTGGACACGACGAATCCTCGGAGAATGGAGCGCTAGAACAATCCGATGGCGCGACCTGCGCCATCCACACCGATGCGTGCCGCGGCGGGCACGGCGGGGAGACCCGGCATGGTCATGATATCACCGGCCTGAGCTACAACAAACCCTGCACCGGCCGCCGGATGGATCTCGGAAATGTGTACGCGGAACCCGTGCGGCGCACCGAGGCGGCTGGGATCATCGCTGAACGAATACTGCGTCTTGGCGATGCACACCGGCGTCTGCCCGAGCCCCTGACGCTCGAGATCGCGAATCGCCCGCTCGGCACGCGGTGAAAAATCGACGCCGTCGCCGCCGTACACGCGAGCCACGAGTGTTCCGATCTTTTCGCGAATGCCAAGCGACACATCATACAGCGGCGCGAATGCCGAGCGATCTTCGGCAATCATCGCCAGCACTTCCGTGGCCAGCGCCTCGCCGCCGGCGCCGCCGCGCGCCCACACTTCGCACAGTGCACCACGCGCACCACTCCGTGTGACCGCGCGCAGCACACAATCCAGTTCCGCGTCACTGTCGCTGGTGAAGCGATTCAGCGACACCACGACCGGCACGCCGAACTGCCGCACGTTGGCGATGTGTCGCTCGAGATTCGCCAGGCCGCGTTGCACTGCATCGACGTCCGGAGTCGCGAGCGACGCCTTGGACGCACCACCGTGCAACTTGAGCGCGCGCACCGTTGCCACGATGACGGCGACCGCCGGCGTCAGCCCGCCAATGCGCGACTTGATGTCGAAGAACTTCTCGGCGCCGAGATCGGAACCGAATCCGGCTTCGGTCACGACGACATCACCGAGCGCGAGCGCCGACCGCGTGGCCATCAGCGAATTGCAGCCGTGCGCGATGTTCGCGAACGGTCCGCAGTGCACGAGTGCCGGCCCACCTTCGGCGGTCTGCACGAGGTTCGGTCGCAAGGCGTCGCGCAGCAGCAGTGCCATCGCACCGGCTGCATCGAGCTGCCCTGCGGTGACGAATTGCCCATCGTAGGTGCTGCCGATGACGATGCGCGACAGACGCGCCAGCAGGTCGTCCAGATCGCTGGCGAGGGCCATGATGGCCATCACTTCACTGGCCGGCACGATGATGAAGCGCTCCTCGCGCGGCACGCCGTTCGTGGCGCCGCCAAGTCCGATCAGGCACTTCCGCAACGCCCGGTCGTTCATGTCGATCGTGCGCGGCCAGGTGATACGGCGCGGATCGATGTCGAGCGCATTTCCCTGCTGCAGGTGATTGTCGAGCAACGCCGACAGGAGTGCGTGCGCGCTGGCGATGGCGTGGAAGTCGCCGGTGAAATGAAGGTTGATGTCTTCCATCGGGAGCACCTGCGCGTAACCGCCGCCCGCCGCGCCGCCTTTCACCCCGAACACCGGCCCGAGACTCGGTTCGCGCAGGCACAGCACGACGTTGGTGCCCATGCGGCGCAGCGCCTGCGCGAGTCCGACCGATGTCGTCGTCTTGCCTTCGCCGGCGGCCGTGGGATGAATCGCCGTCACGAGCACCAACTTTCCTTTCACCGGTCGCTGCGCGATCGAAAGCGGGAGCTTCGCCTTGTAGCGACCGTACAGATCGATCTCGTCCTCGCTCAGGCCGAGTTCAGCAGCGACGTCACGGATCGGCCGCAGCGTGATGGACTGCGCAATTTCGAGATCGGTCGGCATCGATCAGTTCGACGATGTGGGAAGGTCGAGGCGGAAGAACCGGATCGCGTTGCGCGCCGTCAGTTCGGAGAGTTCCTGCGTCGTCGTCCCGCGCACGGTGGCGAGGCGCGCGACGGTGTCCGGCAGGAATGCCGGCTCGTTGCGCTTTCCGCGATGCGGCACCGGCGCCAGATACGGCGAGTCGGTTTCCACCAGCAGCTGGGCGTCAGGCACGGCAACGACGACATCGTCGCGCTCCCACGTCTTGAATGTCGCAATGCCGCTGAATGAAATGTACCAGCCGATCTCGATCGCGGCGTGTGCGAGCACCACTGACCCGGTGAAACAATGCAGCACCCCGACGACGCCGCGAGCGGCTGATGCGCGCATCAGGCGCTGCGTGTCGTCCTCGGCCAGCCGCGTGTGCACGACGACCGGCAATCCGGTGACGGCGGCGATGTCGAGTTGTGACTGGAAGGCGTCGAGCTGCTGCGCTCGCGGGCTGTGATCGTAGTAGTAGTCGAGGCCACATTCACCGATGGCCACCGCGCCATCGGTGACGAGCGCGTGAATCAGTGCGCTGTCGCGCGTCGCATCGAACTGATGAGCCTCATGCGGATGCACGCCGGCCGTGAACGACAGGCGCCGCGGATCGGTGCGCGCGAGATCACGAGCCGCAACGGATGTCTCGCCGATCACGACGACATGCGAGAGTCCAGCGTCCCATGCGCGTTGCAACGCCGCGTTGCGGTCGCCGTCGAACTTCTCGCTGGCGACGTGTGCGTGGCTATCGATCAGCACGTGGCGCCCGCAACGACAAAACCGCCGCGCGAGGCGGCGGTCTGTCCGGAAACCATCGTGCAAGCGGCAGTCGTCACCGGGTCGCGACGGCGCCCGGGCTCTTCGCGGTCGAGTCGGGTCGGGCCGCAGCACCGCTCGTCGCCTTGCGCGGGAACTTCGCCTCGATCCAGAGCAGCACCGGACCGGCGACGTAGATGGAACTGAACGTCGCGACGAAGATGCCGAACGTCATCACCCACGCGAACGGGCGGATCACTTCGCCAGCGAACAACAGCAGCGCGACCGATGCCGAGAACGTCGTCGCATGCGTCATGATCGAGCGCGGCAACGTGTCGTTGATCGACCGGTTGAGGATGTTGTAGAGCGTCTCCTTGCCGGACGTCTTCAGGTTTTCGCGCACGCGATCGAAGATGATGATCGTATCGTTCATGGAATATCCAAGCAGCGTCAGGATCGCCGCGACGACGGTCAGCGACACCTCGAGATGCAGCAGCTTGATGAACGCGATCGTGATCAGCGTGTCGTGCAACGTGGCGACGACCGCCGCCACGCCGAAGCGCCATTCGAAGCGGAACGCGAGGTAGATCAGCGTCGCGAGGGACACCAGCACCATGGCCAGCACGGCATTACGACTCAGCTCCTCACCAACCTTCGGGCTGATGGATTCCTTGCGCACGACGGTGAACGACGTGGGGCCCAACGCAGCGGACAGCGCCTTGGTGATCTGGTCAGCCACCTTCTCCGCGCCGGCGGCCTGCTGCTCGACCAGTGCCCTGTCCTGCGCGCGCACGATGAATTCATCGGCGCCGCCGAACTGCTGCACTTCGGCGCCGCGAATGCCGCCGGCGTCCAGCGCCGCACGGATCTTCCCGGCATCACCGGCTTCCTTGAACTTGAGCTGCATCAGCGTGCCGCCGGTGAACTCGACGGAGTAGTTCACCGGCCCGGTGAATGCGAAGGAGCCGAGCCCGATCGCCATGAAGGCAACCGTCGAGATGGCGGCGACCTTCCACCACTTGATGAAGTCGTACTTGGTGTTGTGAAAGATTCGCAGCATCAGATGCTCAGGGGCTTTGTGCCGCCAGTGCGGTCAAGCCAGAGGAGGAGAAGGGTCCGCGTCACGAAGATGGCCGTGAACAACGAGGCGGCGACACCCACCACCAGCGTCACGGCAAAGCCGCGCACGGGTCCCGTGCCGTACTGGTACAGCACTGCGCCCGAGAGGATCGTGGCGACGCTGGTGTCGACGATCGCACTGAGGGCGTGCTTGAAGCCCTCCTCGATCGAGAGGCGCGCCGACTTGCCACGATCCATCTCCTCGCGGATGCGCTCGAAGATCAGCACGTTGGCGTCCACCGCGATGCCGACGCCGAGCACCAGGCCAGCGATACCAGGCAGCGTGAGGGTGGCGCCAAAGCCGGCGAGTGCCGCCAACGTGAAGAAGATGTAGAGTGCCAGCGCAACACAGGCGATCATGCCACTGAAGCGGTAGTAGCCGATCATGATGGCGATGACGAGCGCGATAGCGATACCGAAGGCGAGCGCGCCCTTGTCAATCGAGTCCTGCCCAAGGCTGGCTCCGATGCTGCGCATGTCGGCCACCTTGAGCGGCACCGGCAGCTTGCCGGCGCGAAGTACCAGCGCCAGGTCCTGCGCTTCCTGCAGCCCCGCACCGCCCAGCGTGATCTGACCGTTGCGGCCGATGGCACTGTTGATCGTCGGTGCCGTCATGACCCGGTCGTCGAGGACCACCGCCATGTTGTCCCTGATGTGCCGCCCGGTCTCACGACGGAAGATGCGACCACCTTCGGCATTGAACTCGAACTCGACGATGTAGCCACCCTCGAGCGGGTTGTTGTTCGGCTTTGCATCCGTGAGATAGTCGCCGGTGATGATCGGCTTGCTGTCCAGCACATACATCGCGCGATACGCACCCTGCCCCGGCGCACCGACAAGCGTGTCGGCGTCGAAGCGGATCACCTTGCCCGGCGCGACGGCCGCGCGCACGACACTGTCTGCGAGGTAGCGCGTCATGCGCGCGACGTCAGTTTCCTTCACGAAGTACTGGCCAGGGAACTGGCCCGGCTGCACCAGCTTCGTCACCGGCCCGTTGGCGTCCTTCTTCACGGCGGTATCCGCCGCGGCGACGCGCGCAGCAGTCTCGGTACCCGCTGCCTTGCCGGAATCGACCGCGACCTTCCTCGTCGTATCGCCCGTCAGCAGGCCGCTCAGGGGCGCAGCAGCCGACGGCTTGGCTGCGTTCGCCGTCGGAGCACTCGCAGCGCCGTCGAGGCGCTGGCTGCGCACCGCAGCGTCCATGCGTGGCAGCGACTTCTCGAGCGCGTTGGTCTCGTCGGTGATCTGGAACTGCAGGAACGCGGATTTCTGCACCACATCCTGGGCGCGCTGCTGGTCGTCGATACCCGGCAGTTCCACGATGATGCGATCATCACCTGCCAGCTGCACCGTCGGCTCCGACACGCCGAACTGGTCGATGCGATTGCGAACCGTCTTCAGGGCAAGATTGAGTGCGTCCTTCTTGTCTGCGACGGCCCCCTTGCTCTCGTCGATCTCGAGGGCGAGGTGCATGCCGCCCTGCAGGTCGAGCCCGTACTTGAGGGGCCAGAGGCGCTTGGTGGTTTCGACGAATGAACCGTCAGGCTGCCGTTCCCGCACAGCTGTGGCGCGTGGGAAGAGGGCGAAGACCGAAAGCGCGATGGCCGCGGCGATCAGCAGGAGGCGGGACCGCAGACTGTTCATGCCCTGCAGCGGATTGAGGGAAATTCGATCGGTGTTCGGATAGCCATACAACCTAGCCGGTTCAGCCGAACCGGGTCAACGCAGTCCGGGCTGCTAACCGGTCAGCGATCAACTGTTCCGTCAGTTCAGCGAGCCCGTCGAAGCGGCGGATCGCGCGCAGACTCGCGACCATGTCGATCCGAACGTACTGGCCGTAGAGATCGCCACTGAAGTCGAGGAGATGCGCCTCGACCGTCTGTCGCGCGTCGGCGACGGTGGGGCGCGCCCCGAGGTTCATCATCGCACCATAGGCGCCGCCCGACGTCTGGACGATCGCCGCGTAAACGCCCGCCGGCGGCAGCAGCTTGCGGCTGTGCGGTGTGCCAAGGTTGATGGTCGGAAATCCGATCGTGCGGCCCCGCTGATCGCCCCGCTGGACGACGCCCGACAGCGAGTACCGGCGTCCGAGTCCGCGACGCGCCGTTTCGAGATCGCCGTCGGCCACCGCATCCCGGATCGTCGACGAGGACACGACCGTGCCGTCGGGGAGACTCACCGGCGTCACCTGTTCCACTGCGAAACCATCCGACAGGCCGAGCGCCATCAGCTGCTCGCGCCCACCGGCGCGGTCCCGGCCGAAGCCGTGATCGTGCCCGACCAGCAGCGCGTCCATGCGATACCGTGGCCGCAGTATGCGGCGCACGAATTCCGCCGCAGTGAGCGATGCGAGGTCACGCGTGAACGGCACGATGGCGCAGTAGTCGATGCCGATGGTCGCCAGTGCCTCGAATTTCTCCATGCCCGGTGTGAGCAGCATCGGCACGGCGCTCGGTCGCACGACTTCGTTCGGATGCGGTGCAAAGGTGACGAGCACACTCGCCATGTCGCGCGCCTTCGCAAGCGTCACCAGTCGCTGCAGCACATCGAAATGGCCGAGATGCACGCCATCGAACGTGCCGACGGTCACCGCGGTGCGCACGACGTTCGACGGCAGGCCGGACGACGGCGGGACATCATGCATCGCGCATCACCACGCGCGGCTGCCAGCGATCCCCGATGCGCTCGCCGAGGGCGATCAGTCCACCGTGGTCCGCGGAGACGAGTGCGACATGTGTCGTGATCGCGCTCGGAGCCTGATCGATCGCGATGTCGAGGCCGCGACGAATGCGGTGCACGTCATCGTGTGTCAGCGCGACGTGCGGCAGGTGTGGCACGGCATCGAGTGGTGGTCGCAGTGCAGGCACCACGTCGCGCAGCGCCGTCGCGAGCTGTGCGGCATCGACCATGAACGCGCCGGCGCGCGTGCGACGCAACGCAGATACATGGGCGGCGCTCCCAACCAGTCGGCCGAGATCGCGCGCGAGTGAACGGATGTATGTGCCGCCGCCGCACGTGATGCGCACATCGCACGCATCATCACGCCACGCGAGCATCTCCCAGGCGTGCACCGCGATCGTCACGGGCTTGAGCTCGAGCGCGACGCCGGCACGCGCCGCCTCGTAGGCCCGTTGTCCATCGACGCGCTTGGCGGAGTACGCCGGTGGCACCTGATCGATGCGACCGGTGAGTTGCGGAAGCGCGGAGCGCACGGCCATCTCGCTCGGCGGCGCCGCTTCGCGCGTCACGATACCGAGCAGGTCCTCGGTGTCAGTCTCGCTGCCGAACTTGATCGTCGCCTCGTACACCTTCGGCTCGCCGGGAATGTACGGCAGCAGTCGCGTGGCACGACCGGTGAGCAGCACGAGCAGTCCGGTCGCGAACGGGTCGAGTGTTCCCGCATGGCCGATCCGTTTTTCGCCGAGTGCACGACGCGCCATCAGCACCGCGTCGTGGGAAGAGATGCCGGCCGGCTTGTCGAGCAGCAGCAGTCCGTCAGTCGTTGCGGTGCTCATCGTCGCCGGAAGTCTCGACGGATGTGTCGGCGGCGTCGGCATCCGCGGCAGGTGTCTTGATCTGCGCGAGCAACGTCTCGATGCGCGCGGCATACGCGACACTCTCATCGACCTTGAAGAGTATTTCGGGCGCCGCACGCAGGCGCAGTGCGCGACCGATCGGCCCCCGCAGCTGGGGGGCAAGATCGACGAGGCCTTCCCGTGCGGACGCCTTCGCCTGCTCGTCGCCGAGAATGCTGACGAATACCTTGGCCGTCCGCAGATCACGCGACACTTCGCAACCCGTCACCGTGACGAAGGCACCCGTGATGCGCGGGTCCTGCACGTCACGCGAAAGCGCACGCGCCACTTCTTCCTGTATCGCAGCGGCCACCCGATCGGGGCGACGTTCGTTTCCAGCCATCTGTCTCTCCAGTGCGTCGCGCGTCCGTCGAGACGGTCCGCTGACGCAGCGACCCCCACAGTGCACCTGCACCGAGGGGGCCACAAAAAGGATGCGTACCCGGGGTGACGTGACCCGACGCTCGGGATGCCGTGGTGCAACCCGACGTCGGTTCGACGCCACTAAAGCGTGCGCGCGATTTCCTCGGTGCGGAAGCATTCGAGCACGTCGCCGACCTTGATGTCGTTGAAGTTCTCGATCGCGATACCGCACTCGTAGCCTTCCTTCACTTCCTTCACGTCGTCCTTGAAGCGGCGCAGTGACGAGATGCTGCCTTCGTACACTTCGACGCCGTCGCGAATCACGCGCATCTTGCCCTGCCGGTTCATCATGCCGCTGCGCACCATGCAACCGGCGATGGCACCGAGCTTCGGCACGCGGAACACTTCGCGGACTTCGGCCTCGCCGAAGATGACTTCGCGCTGTTCCGGACGGAGCATGCCTTCGAGCGCGGACTTCACGTCGGAGACCGCTTCGTAGATGATGCGATAGAGCTTGATGTCGACGCCTTCGCGCTCTGCCGCCGAGCGTGCCTTGTTGTCCGGGCGCACGTGGAAGCCGACGATGATGGCACCGGCGGCCTTCGCGAGCAGGATATCGCTCTCGGAGATCGCACCGACGCCGCGCGAGATGACCTCGACCTGCACTTCGGCATTCGACAGCTGCTGCAGTGCGTCGGCAAGGGCTTCTGCCGGTCCGCCCTGGTCAGCCTTGATGAGCATCTTGAGCGTGCGCTTCTCGCCCGACGATGCGGCCGCCATGAAGTCGGCCAGCGACACCGAGGACTTGGTGGTGCGACGGCTGCGTGCTTCACGCTCGAGACGTTCGCGGCGCTGCGCGATCTCGCGCGCTTCGGCCGCATCCTCGACGACGACGAACTGGTCACCCGCCATCGGTACGCCGGTCATGCCGAGCACCTGCACGGGAATCGCGGGACCAGCGGACTTCACGATCTTCCCGCGCTCGTCGAGAAGTGCGCGCACGCGCCCGGAGAACACGCCGCAGATGAAGTCATCACCAACGCGCACCGTACCGTTCTGGATCAGCACCGTCGCGACCGGACCCTTGCCCGGATCGAGCTGTGCCTCGACCACGGCACCCTGCGCGCGACGCGCCGGGTTGGCCTTGAGGTCGAGGATTTCCGCCTGCAGCAGGATCTGATCGAGCAGCTGGTCGATGTTGGTGCCCTTCTTCGCCGAGATGTCGCTGGCGAGGACGGCCCCACCAAAGTCTTCGAGCACGACGTTCTGCTGCAACAGATCCTGACGAACCTTCGCCGCATCGGCGCCGGGCGCATCGATCTTGTTGATCGCCACCACCAACGGCACGCCGGCATTCTTCGCGTGCGAGATGGCCTCGATCGTCTGCGGCATCACCTTGTCGTCGGCCGCGACGACCAGCACAACGATGTCGGTGACCTGCGCACCGCGCGCACGCATCGCCGTGAAGGCTTCGTGGCCCGGTGTGTCGAGGAACGTGATCGTCTTGCCACCGGCGAGCGTGACGTGATACGCACCGATGTGCTGCGTGATGCCACCCGCTTCGCCCGCAACCACGTTGGCCTTGCGGATGTAGTCGAGCAGCGACGTCTTGCCGTGGTCGACGTGACCCATGATGGTGACAACCGGCGGACGCGACACGAGATCTTCCGCGGCGTCGACGATCTTGTCGCCTTCCTCCTCGACCTGGTACTCCTCCTCCTTCACGGCCTGGAAGCCGAATTCTCCGGCGATCAGCTCGATCTGGTCGAAGTCGAGACGCTGGTTGATGGTGACCATCAACCCGAGATGCTTGAAGGCGAAGCCGACGATTTCCGTCGCGGCGACCTTCAGGATCTGCGCCAGTTCCGACACCGTGATGAATTCGTTGACGCGCACCGTGGTGCGCTCACGCTCGGCGGCTGCCGCGCGGAACGCTTCCAGCTCTTCACGCGATGCGGAGTCATCGAACCGACGTCCGCGACGCGCAGGACCGCGCAGCGCCGACATGGTCTTCGAGATGTTCGCGTCGACGGCGGCCTGATCGACCGAACCGCGCTTGCCCTTCTTGCCACCACCGCGACGCGGATCGCCACCGGCACGCGGTGCCGTGCTTCCGGCAGCCGGCGCACCACCGCCAGGTCGCGGCGCACCACCACCCGGCGGACGGACAGCGGGCCCACCGAACGACGGCGTCGCCGACGCGACAGGCCGCGGACCGTTGAAGCTTCCGCCACCCTGACCAGGACGGCCACGCGGCGGCAAACCGGCACCTGCGGCCCGCGGGCGATCCGGCAGACCCGCCGCACGCAGTGG
>JACMLX010000236.1 GCA_014379355.1 Gemmatimonadaceae bacterium | reverse complement strand
TCGGACGGTGTCGAGTTGCGGGGCTGCGCGTACCGCGACCGGACGACCGGCGCGAAAGCCGGCCGCTGCCAGAAAGGCAGCGAGTCGCTCCGCAAGTCGCTCCCCGGCGACGGCAAAAAAGACAGCTGTTTCCCGCCGCTGAGTTGGCAATTCGCGGCGCCCGGACGCGCGCGATCGGATCGTAGCCGTTTGTCTCTGGGCTTCGCCCCGATGATTGCGCTCGTCGTGAGGCCGCCTGCAATGCCACACCCTGATTGGATCAGGGCAGAATGAGAGAACGGGCGCACCCTGCGAAGGATGCGCCCGTTCTCTCACCGTTCCATCAGCCTGGCAACGAATTTTCAGGCCCGCCGGCGCTCAGGTCAGTCGTCCGACCGGGCCGAGGACAGGCGGACGCGGGCCGATCCGACATAGCCTCGCATCACTTTCCTGTCGTAGCCATTGGAGGGGTCAAGGCCGAGCGAGAGCTCGTTCTGGACCGCCTGTCCGCCGCGGTTGTAGGTGAGGAGCGCAAGCTTCACGTTGCCGTGGTGCTCGTCGATGAGGTCACGGAGGTACTTGAAGCCAATCCGGAGATTCGTTTCCCGATTGTACAGCTTCTCCTTCGTGATCTTCGGCTCGTAGTAGCGCGCCGTCGGGAGCATGACCTGGGTCAGGCCGGCGGCGCCGACCCCACTCGTTGCGTGCTCCTTGAACTGACTCTCGACGTTGACGAGGCGAAAGCCGAGTTCCGGGTCGAGTCCCGCTTCGAGCGCGGCGTCATGAATCGCCCGCGCCAGTTCGGTATCGACCATCCATCGGCGGGAGAACGTATAGATCCGATTCCAGCGCTGGAGGCGCTGGGTTGCCCGGCGAGCGGTATCGGCAGCCTGCAGGCGATCGGCGATCGTGGCCACCCGCGCCACGGAACCGTTCAGTACCGACGGGCGGGCAGAGTCAGCCCGAGCATCGAGGACCATCGGACGACGTCCGGCGGCAAGTGCGACAGCGACTGCACCTCCAGCAATGATCCAACGGCGGAACCGGCGGCGGAGCCGCTCGGTGTCCCCGCGATGTACGTACGTGCCTCGCAAATCGTGCATTGGTGCTACCCTCGCGTCAGGGGCGCGCCACATCGGAAATCGGAAGCCATGCTCCAGACACTCCCGACGCGTCTGCGCCAGTGGCGCGAAACATTTCGCCGACATGCTGGCGAAACGCATCGCTGATCAAGGGAAACGACGACTCACCTCACGGCGCGTTCTCGCTCCCCGGTGGCGAACGGCGCCAGGAACCTGAGCGCCCTCCGTCCTTCGACTCCACCCGGATGTCGAGCAGGACCATGTCCCGATCGACGGCCTTGGCCATGTCATACACAGTCAACAGCGCGATGGACACGGCGGTCATCGCTTCCATCTCCACGCCGGTCGGTCCAACACATCGAACTTGTGCGGACGCACGAATACCGGGAAGAGACCGGTCCAACTCAAGAGCAATATCCACACCACGTATCGCGAGCGGATGGCACAGCGGAATGAGGTCGGAGGTACGCTTCGCAGCCTGAATCCCGGCAATTCGTGCCACCGTCAGGACGTCGCCCTTCGGCAGGGCCTGCCGTCCGATGAGGTCAAAAGTAGCGGTCGACATCCGGATCGCTCCAGTCGCGATTGCAAGCCGGGCCGTGTCCGGCTTGACCGAAACGTCCACCATCCGGGCATTGCCACTACTGTCAATATGGCTGAGTTCGCCGCTGTTCATCCGTTTATGCCCAGAGTTCGCAGTTCGCGCAGCAGCTGCGCCGTGATCAAGGCGGGATTGACGTTGTGACCGGTTCTGGCGCGTGCGGCGTCGACCGCATCCTGTGCCTTGGCGAGTGCCGTGGCATCGGCGCCGGACTCGACCGAGGGCCGCAGGCGGGCGTGAAGTACACCTTCTAACGCGTCGAGTGCGTCAGCGAAACCGCCGCGAGCGCCGGCCGGCTTTTCCGACAGCACGGCAATGAAGCGGTCGGCGGCGTCGCCCCGGAGTGCCTTGAGCCACAGCTGCGCGTGGGCATCGGCTGACTCATGCGCGGTCCCGGAAAGCAGCGCGCCCGGTGCGCCGGATGCCCGCTCGAGCAGCGCGTTGCCGACGGGACCAAGTCTGGCGTGCACGGCGTCCGAACCGGCCCATTCGCGAAGCTCGTCAGGCGTGAGCGGCGCCACCCGGACGGCGACGACACGTGAGCGGATGGTCGGCAGCAACGCACCGGGCTCGCTGGTCGTGAGGATCAGCGTCGTATCAGGCAACGGCTCCTCGAGGAGCTTGAGCAGTGCGTTGGCGGCCTGATCACTGCCTTCCTGCGCGATCATGCGGTCGGCGTCGCCGAGGATCATCACCTTGCGCCTGCCCATCGCCGGCGAGCTGGCGGCAGCGCGAACCAGCGCGCGGATCATCTCGACGAACAATCCTTCGCTGCCGCTGCTCGGTCCCCAGAGGCCGCCGTCCAGCGCGCGATCGCGCATGGCGCCGCGCATGAACGCCAGCGCTTCTTCGGGCGACGAGTCGGAGATGTCGGCGCGCGGGACAGGAAAGAACCAGTACAGGTCGGGATGTGTGAGTTCGGTGGCGTAGCGACAGCCCTGGCATGCGCCGCAGGGTTGCGGAGCGCCGGAGCAGAGCAGCGTCTGTCCGAGCCAGAGCGCGAGTCGCTGCTTCCCTGTACCACGTCGCCCGTGCAGCAGCAGCGAGCCCGGCATCGTGCCTCGCGTGAGCGCGCCGGCGAGTCGATGGCGCAGGGCGTCGTGTGCGAAGATCGGGGACAGCGGCATCGGTCAAAGGTGTGATGGCGCGGGATTGAACGACAGTCTGACGTGTCGGATTCCGATGCAGATCGCGATATTCGGTCTTCATCTTCGGGAGATCCACATGACGGGCACGCTGGCATTCCTGCTGACGGTGGCGGCCGGCGTCGTGGTCGGTGTCACGGATCTTCAATCGGCGGATGTGCAGGGTCCGGTGGCGGTGCTTTTCTCGGCGGGCCTCTTCCTCGCCGCGTGGCATCCTGAAGGTGCCTGGCGCCGCGGCCTGATGCTTGGCGCGTCCGTGCCGTTCGCGCACGTCATCGCTCGGCTCACTGATCACACGCTGCCGTACACGGTCGATCATCCCGCGGCGACACTGCTCGCGTTCGTGCCCGCGATGGTCGGCACCGCCGTTGGGGTCGGCATCAGCCGCCTGCGTCAGGGCGAGGCGTCGTCGAAGAAGTACGAGCCGCCGAGATAGCTGACGAGAGACTCGCAAGCGAACTGCGATGGGAGAATAGGGTGAGAGGCCGGAGAGTGCGTTTCACTCGCTCGGTCTGTCGTTGCGTCGCATCGTGAACTGCTTTGGGGTGGGAGGGCACGGAGGTCACGGAGTGCGCATGTCACTCGCTCGGTCTGTCGTTGCGCCGCATCGTGAACTGCTTTGGGTGGGAGCGCACGGAGGTCACGGAGTGCGCGTGTCTCGGACGAATGTGAATTGCGAAACAAGTTTTTTGTGAACAGCAGTGCTACAGCAAAGTCCGCGCTGTCGCGCGCGCGGCCGTACGTCGCGATCAGCGCACGCGGTGGCCTCGGCGAGCGGTCTGCCAAAAGCGCGAGCGATGTAGCGATTGGATCGGAGCATTGCCAACGGCGCACTCGGAGTGCTCCCCGGCCTCTTGTCCAAAAGCAGTTGACGATCTGTCGAGCCACGCGAATGTTCGCGACGAGCGACGAAAGAGAGAGAGAGGGAGAGAGAGAGAGAGAGAGAGATGGCTCGCGCCTCATCTCGGGAGCAGTCTCCCGTACGCATCGAGTACCGCGTCGCGAGCCGCCTGCGGCGTGGGGCCGACCGCTGAGAGGTGGCCCATCTTGCGCCCGGGCTTTGCGACCTTCTTGCCGTAGAGATGCAGGCGTACGCCGGGGACTTCGAGCGCTCGTTCCCAGTCGGGATGATCGGTGTCGCTGCGCCAGAGATCACCGAGCAGATTGACGATCGCACCGGCGGTCAGCAGTTCGGTGCTGCCGAGTGGCAGGCCGCACACGGCGCGAATCTGCTGCTCGAACTGACTGGTGAGGCAGGCGCGTTCAGTGGCGTGGAAGGTGTTGTGTGGGCGCGGTGCCAGCTCGTTGACCATGAGGGTTTCGTCGGCCGTCACGAACAACTCGACTGCGAGCAGCCCGACGATGTCGAGCGCGTGCGCGATGGATGTGGCGAGTGCGATCGCCGCGTCTGCGGTGCCGTGATTGACGGGCGCCGGTGTCATGGCCCACGTGAGCACACCGTTGTCGTGATGATTCCACGACACGGGGAACGTCCGGACCTCACCCCTCGAATTGCGCGCGACCATGACCGACAGTTCGCCGGCGAGCTCGATCCACTGTTCGACGACGACCGTGGCGAGTTCGGTCAGTGCGCTGGCGGCGGGCAGGTCGTGCGGTGACCGGATGCGCGCCTGGCCGCGGCCATCGTATCCGCCGCTGGTCGTTTTTGCGATGCTGCGACCAAGCGCATCGAACGCCGCCGCGATCTCGAGCGGTGAACGCGCGATCCGAAACGGCGAGACTGGAAACCCGCGCTGCTGGAGCCATTCCTTCTGCCGCCCACGGTCCTGGATGATGTGGATCGGCGCGGCCCCCGGATGCACGGTGGCGTGCACCGATGCAGCGGCGATGCTTTCGGTCGCCACCTGTTCGATGTCGAGCGTGATGACATCGCAGGTGCGCGCGAACGCGATGGACGCGTCGATGTCATCGTACTTCGCGGTGATGACGTGTGACGCGACCGCCGCGGCCGGACAATCGGGATCGGGATCGAGCACGTGCACGTCGTAGCCCATCGAACGCGCTGCCAATGCCGACATCCGGGCCAACTGTCCACCGCCGAAAAAGCCGATCGTGGCGCCGGGCAGGAAAATCGTCATGCGGCGGGGCGAGGATCCGGGTGGTCGAGCACGTCCTGTGTGCGCGCGGCGCGCCATGCGGTCAGGGCGGCGTGCAGGGCGGGATCGGTAGTCGCGAGCATCTGCATGGCCAGGAGCGCGGCATTCACGGCACCGGGCTGACCGATCGCGACCGTCGCCACCGGAATGCCTTTCGGCATCTGCACGATCGAGAGCAGCGCGTCGATGCCACCGAGTGCGGTGGCCGCAACGGGCACACCGATGACGGGGACCAGAGTCTTGGCGGCGAGCATGCCTGGCAGATGTGCGGCGCCGCCAGCCGCCGCGATGATCACGCGCAATCCTCGACCATGCGCCTGCTCGGCGTAGGCGAACATCTGGTCCGGCGTCCGGTGTGCGGAGACGACCCGCACCTCATGCGAGACGCCGAACTCCTCGAGCAGGGCGACGGCCGGAGCCAGCACGGGGAAGTCGCTGGCGCTTCCCATCACGACGCCGATGCGCGGCGCCCCGGTCTCTGATGAAATTGTCACGTGGCAAATATGGCTCGAGCCTGCGGATGTCGTGGCGGAGGTGGTCACACGCCTGTGCCGCCGCGCTCGTCAATAATAAGCTTCTTCTAATCAACCATTCAGGACGCTGGAGCGCAGGTCGGTGGACACGACGACGATTCTGAGTGTGCTGACGGGCATCGGCCTGGCGGCGGCGTGCGGGTTCCGCGTGTTCGTGCCGCTGCTGGCGCTGGGCCTGGCCGGGCGGGCGCATCTGGTGCCGCTGAGCGACAGTTTCGCGATGCTGGCGACTCTGCCGACGCTGATCGCACTCGGGACGGCGGCAGTGCTCGAGGTCGTCGCCTACTACGTGCCGTGGCTCGACAACGCGCTCGATGTCGCGGCGGCGCCGGCGGCGGTGATCGCGGGCGTGCTCGCCAGCGCCGCGTCGATCACGTCACTGCCACCCGTCCTCCTGTGGGGCATCGCGATCATCGGTGGCGGAGGTGCTGCGGGTCTGCTTCACGGTGCCACATCGCTGCTGCGCCTCAAGAGCACGGCAGTCACCGGCGGGGTGGCCAATCCGGTGATTTCGACGGGCGAATTGTTCGGTGCGCTGGTGACGTCGGCCGTCGCGCTGCTCGTGCCGCTGGTGTGTGCGTTCCTGATCGTGCTCGTGTTGTTGTGGATGCTCCGCCAACGATTCCAGAAGCCAGGGAAGGTTCTCACATGATGTGTCGTATCGTGCGTGTCGTGACGCTGTCGATCGTGGCTGGTGGTGCGGTGGTGGCGCAGGCGCCTGCGGCGGCGCCGGAGGCGAAGAAGGCGCCCTACGAATTCGTGGCCGACTTTTCGCTCGCCTCGAGCCAGGGCAATCAGGAGGTCACCACGGTGGCCCTGGGTCAACGGTACAGCTATGCGTTTCCGTCGTGGAAGTTCTCGCAGGTGGCGAGCGCGTTGCGCGGCACGGCGAATGGCGTCAAGAATGCCGAGTTGTACCAGGCCGGCCTGCGCGCTGATCGCAACGTGACGAAGAAGCTGACCGCATACCTGAGTGTCGACGGATTGCGCAATACGCCGGCTGGTCTCAACAGCCAATTCGCGGAGGCCGCGGGACTCGCCTACCAGTTCCTCGACACGGACATGGACAAGCTGCAGTTGTCGCTCGGCCTCGGCTCGCTGCAACGGTCGTTCGTCGGTGTGCCGGATCGCCAGAACGATTTCGTCGGCAATGCAGCGGGCACGTACCGGCATCTGTTCTCGAGGGTGTCGTATTTCGAGCAGACGGCAGGGTTCACGCCGAACTTCACGACCAGCGACGCATGGTTGTTCGCCACCAAGTCCGCGGTGGTTGCACCGCTGTCGTCGAAGATCGGCATCAAGGTGGCGTACCTGATCAACTTCAACAACGCGCCTCCACTCAGGCCGGCGAGCACCGAGCGATTCAAGAAGTTCGATGGATTGCTGACGACGGGCGTGCAGTTCACATACTGAGTCAGTGCTGGCGAACTGCATTGGGTGAATAGGTCTGGAGCTCGGGGAGTGCGTTTCAGTCAACCTTCTGCCTGGCGCGCAGCTGCTTGAACTGCTTCGGGTTGGGAGCGCACGGAGCGCACGGAGTTTGCGCGATGCAACAATCAGTGCTTCGCGCACGGAAGACATTCTGGGAACTGCAGTTACACAAGCAGTCAGCGATTGAGCGCGCCATGCCGGACGTTGCACCCTGAGAACTCCGTGCGCTCCGTGCGCTCACATTCCAAAGTCGACGATGTTTCGTGCTTCGGCGGAGGTTGCAACAGGAGAACTCCGTGCGCTCGCATTCCAAGTCGACGATGTTTCGCGCCTGGCCGGAGCTTGCAATCGGCGCACTCACCGGGCTCTCCGGCCTATCCCTCCGACAAGTCCGCGATGCCCGTCGCGTCGGCGGACGCTGCAACTGTCGAATCCGGTTTCCAGAGCGGCGTGAACGATGTGCTCGAGGCTTCGTACAACCGCACGGTGCCGGGCGCGCGCCACTTCGCGAGCTGGATGATCTGGCCGGTGTGCATGCTGACATGTTCGACGACGTGATAGATCGCGCCGAAGACGGTCGTGTCCGCACCCTGAATGACGCGCGGTTCATCGAGTCGGGCGGGTGCGACGGCCATGATGGCGCTGCCCAGTTCACGGAACGATGCGGTGAGCGACGTGAGCAGCTGCGCCTTGGAATGCCCATCGCGCGCGGCGAACTCGCCATCGCGATCACGGTGATTCTCCCGACCGGCAACGCCGCCGAGAATCCACTGTCGCGCGTTGCCTTCGATGTGCAGGATCAGGTTGCCGATGCTGTTCGAGCCTTCGACAGGTCGCCACCAGATATCGTCGTCGGTCAGCGGCGTCGTGACGAGCCGGATCTTCGGCAGGTACTCGTCGAGCAGGTAGTCGCGCGATGCGATCAGGAATGCTGACGTCATGTGGACCTCGTGGGATGCATGGCTGCGACCGCCTCGCGACGGCGATCGTCGTCGAACGCGTTTTCACTGCGCGAAATCACGAGCGTCGCGACACCGTTGCCGATGAGGTTCGTGATCGCCCGCGCCTCCGACATGAAGCGATCGACGCCGAGCAGCAGCGCGATGCTTTCGACGGGGATGACCTTCATGGCGCTGAGCGTGCTGGCGAGCACGATGAAGCCTGAACCCGTGACACCGGCGGCGCCCTTCGACGTGACCATCAACACCAGCAGGATGCTGAGTTGTTGCGCGAGACCCAGCTCGATGCGATTGACCTGCGCCAGGAAGATCGTCGCCATCGAGAGATAGATCGACGTGCCGTCGAGATTGAACGAGTAGCCGGCTGGAATCACGAGACCGACGACGGTCTTGTCACAACCGAAACGTTCCATCTTCAGCAGCATGCGCGGGAGCGCGGCTTCACTCGAGCTGGTGCCGAGGACGAGCAGGATCTCGTCCTTGATATAGCGGAGAAATTCGAGCAGGCGGAAGCCGTACATGCGGCAGATGATGCCGAGCACCACGAAGATGAAGATCGCCATCGTCGCGTACACATCGAGCATCAGGCGACCGAGCGGCAGGAGCGTCCTGAGCCCGAACGAGCCGACGGTGAATGCCATCGCACCGAAGGCGCCGATGGGTGCGACCGTCATCACCAGCGCAACGATGCGAAAGAACACGTGCGACACGCGATCGAGCACATCGACGAGCGGCCTGGCGGTGGGCCCGAGCGCCGTGAGTGCGACGCCGAACAGCACCGCAAAGAACACGATCTGCAGGATCTCACCCCTCGCGAAGGCATCGACGACACTCGACGGGACGATGTTCGTGAGAAAATCCACGAACTTCATGCTGTCACCGGCCTTGGTGTACTGCGAGATGTCGCCTTTCGTGAGTGCAGAAACATCGACGCCGTCACCGGGGCGCGTGACGTTCACGATCACGAGACCGATCGCGAGCGCGAACGTGCTGACGATCTCGAAATAGAGGAACGCCTTGCCGCCGACCTTTCCGACCTTCTTCAGGTCCACCATGTTGGCGATGCCGAGCACGATGGTGAGGAAGATGATCGGTCCGATGACCATCTTGACTAGCTTCACGAACGTGTCGCCGAGTGGGCGCATCGACTTGCCGAGATCGGGTGCGAGCGCGCCAAGGAGGACGCCGAGCGCGATCGCGACAAGCACCTGCACGGTGAGGTTCGAAGCGAAGCGTTTCATGCGGAGCCGATCGGGGAGCCAGCAGGCCAGGCGAATGGGACAGGCGCCAATATAGGGAAGAGTCGTGAATGCTGATCTGCGGCAACTGGCTGGTGTGGTGGTGGCATCGATACTGGGTGGCGCGGCGAATTCCGTCGCGGGTGGTGGCACGCTGCTGACGTTTCCTGCGCTGGTGGGCCTTGGCGTGCCGGCCGTTGCCGCCAACGCGACGTCCACGGTGGCATTGTGGCCCGGTGGCCTGAGTTCGATGCTCGGGTATCGCGATGCGCTGCGCGGTGTGCGTACATGGGCGCGTGCGCTGGTGATTCCGAGTCTGCTCGGCGGCCTGGCCGGTGCGTGGCTGCTGACGCGCACCACCGATGCACAATTCAAGGCGCTGGTGCCCTGGCTGGTGCTCGGCGCAACCTTGCTCTTCCTGTCGCAGAAACGTGTCGGGGCGTGGCTGCGGTCACGCGTCGGCGCGACGACGCAGGGTGACGCCGGCGACGATGCATTGCCAGCGCCGCCCGGACCATGGGCAATGCTGGTGCAGTTCTGCGTGGCGGTGTACGGCGGCTACTTCGGCGCCGGTGCGGGCATCGTGATGCTGGCCGCGTTCGGACTGCTCGGCCTCACGAATGTGCACCAGATGAATGGCCTGAAGAATTTTCTCGCACTGCTGTTCAACTTCGTGGCCATCGTCACGTTTGCACTGTCGGGCCTCGTGCACTGGCCGATCGCGGTAGTGATGGCGATCGGATCCGCCGTCGGCGGCCACTACGCAGCGCGCTTCGCGCAGCGCACGAACCAGGACGTCATGCGACAGCTGATCGGCGCCATCGGGATCGTGAGCGCAATCTGGTTGTTCGTGACGCGCTAGCGTGTCCCGGCAGGCATTGGACTCTCCCTGGTTCTGCCGCCGTGGCGCATTGCGTCGCGCGCGTGTCAGAAGCTCGACTGCGGCAGGTAGCCTGTTTGAGCGAACGTCATCACGCCGGCCCAGAAGGTGCCGTCGGGCCTGATGTGGCCGTCCTCGTGTCGATAGCCGTGCACGCGCACGAAGGCCTTGGGATCGTTGGCGGCGGCGAAGATGCGGCGCGGCATGGACATCGGAAACATCTGGTCCGCATCGCTGTGCACGACGAGCAGCGGAACGTGCACCGCCGCGATTTCGTCCACCGTGTTCCAGAGATCGGGGAGAATCGGCGCGGCCCATCTGGGGATGGTGCCGAATGCCACGGCGGCTTCCCTGGCTGACGAATACGAGGCCACGAGTGCGAGTCCCTGCGGTTCCGGCGCGAGATTCGGCAACTCGCTGACGAGAAATCCGGAGCCGAGCGAATACGCGACGGCGATGCGACGCTGCGCATTCGGAAATTGGATCGCCGCATCGCGCCACGCCTGACGCACGTCTTCGGCGATCGCGATCGCTTCGCGTTCACCGCCGCTGTTCCCGAAGCCCGAGTAGTCGAACACGTAACTCGAGATGCCCGCCTTGTAGAGCAGCGCCTGCACGTCGGCCCAGTACGACACCGATTCGGCCGAGCCGTGGAAGATGACGACGACCGGTGCGCGATCGCTGATCTTCGTCATGACGCCATCGAGGTGATACGACCCGCGCGGAATGACGACGCGGTTGAACGGCACACCGAACGTGGCCGGCGTCTCCGGTCCGACCGGCTTCGAGATCAGGCCGTTCTTCTCCACGGTCCGATACGCGAGGCGGCGCGCCGCGAATGGGAGCGTGACGAGCAGCACGAGTGGCACGATGAGCCAGCGCCACCTGACGTTGCTGCTCTCGTTCACGCGAGCGCTCCTCGCCGCCGCACGTCCGTGAGTGACGCGGCACGAGCGTCATCCAGGCGAGCGGCAATCGGCAGCAGCGAGCTCAGCACGAGGAGAAACATCGAGTGGGGTAGGGGGCACTCATCGGGATGCAGCGCTGTTGCATCGCCGACCGACCGAATTTGTGGCGGCGTCGAGTGTGTAACAACGGGGCCGGACTCCGATTCCGCCACTCGGTGCCCGACAGCGACGGAGTGTCGGCGTGTATATCGCTTGAGACACACCGGCCGGCAGGATAACCTGCGTGGACGCCCGTCGGTGGCGGAGTGCGGCGGGCGGACAATCAAAAAGGCGGACAGGAAGCAATGCAGCTCGGCATGGTGGGACTGGGGCGGATGGGTGCGAACATGACGACGCGCCTGCTTCGCGGCGGGCATACGGTGGCGGTGTTCGACCAGAATGTGCAGGCGGTCGCAACGTCGGCGGGCGACGGCGCGGCGGGCGCCACGTCGCTCCCGGAACTCGTGACCTTGCTGGCCGCGCCGAGGGCCATCTGGGTCATGGTGCCGTCCGGCGATGCGACGGAGTCGACCGTGACCGCGCTGGCGGCGCTGCTGTCGCCGGGTGACACGATCATCGACGGCGGCAACAGCAACTACAAGGACAGCATGCGCCGCGGCGCGACACTCGCCGACAAAGGCATCGCATTCGTGGACGCCGGCACGAGTGGAGGGGTGTGGGGCCTGAAGGAGGGCTACGCGCTGATGATCGGTGGCGATGAAGCGGCGGTCGAACGGCTGCGCCCGATCTTCGCGACGCTCGCCCCGGCGCCTGATCGAGGCTGGGCGCGCGTGGGTCCGACGGGGGCTGGCCACTTCACGAAGATGGTGCACAACGGCATCGAATACGGCATGATGCAGGCGTACGCCGAAGGGTTCTCGATTCTGCAGCACAAGACGGAACTGGGCCTCGACCTGGCGCAGGTGGCCGAATTGTGGCGCCACGGCAGTGTGGTGCGCTCGTGGCTGCTGGACCTGACGGCGATGGCGCTGCAGGAGAATCCGACGATGAAAGGCATCGCCCCCTACGTCTCCGATTCGGGCGAAGGGCGCTGGACGGTTGCAGAGGCCATCGACCTCGATGTGCCAGCGCCGGTGATCACATTGTCGCTGCTGCAGCGCCTGCGCTCGCGCGATACCGACTCGTACGCCGACAAGCTGCTGTCGGCGATGCGCAACCAGTTCGGCGGGCACGCCATCAAGACGGAAACGACGACGTGAGCAACGGCACACCCGGGCTGTCGCTGTTCGTGATCTTCGGCGCGTCCGGCGACCTCTCGCGCCGCAAGATTCTTCCCGCGCTCTTCCAGCTGCACACGCAAGGCAACACGAAGGCGGGTTGCGTGATTCTCGGCCTGTCGCGCAAGCCGGACTTCGACGACGACGCGTTTCGGAAGATCGGCAACGCAGCGATCGGCGAGACGATCGCGCCGCCAGCCGATGTGGCCGACTGGACGTCCCAGTATTTCCACGGGCAGTCGATCGGCGACGGCACACCCGCCGACTATGCCGCATTGCGCGAGCGCATCACGGCGCTGGAAGCGCAGTACGGCACGATGACCGTACGTGTGTTCTACGTCGCGCTGCCGCCCGAGAGTTTTCCGGCGGCGATCATGGGCCTTGGTGAAGCCGGACTGGCCGCGCCAACGGAGAGCACGCGGCTCGTGATCGAGAAGCCATTCGGTCATGATCTCGCCTCGTCACGGTCGTTGAGCCACACGGTGCACAAGTACTTCGTCGAGGATCAGGTGTATCGCATCGATCACTACCTCGGCAAGGAAACC
>JACMLX010000235.1 GCA_014379355.1 Gemmatimonadaceae bacterium | reverse complement strand
CGCTGGCCGTCGATCTGCTCGCGCGCGCGGGTGCGTCGCGACTGGCGATCGTCGGCACGGGACAGATCGGCCGGGCGCACCTGCGTCACGCGCGCGGGCTGCGCGACTGGGGGGAAATCCGGTTGCACTCGCGACACCTAATGACCACACTCGATGTGCATGACACGCTGCACGCGATGGACCCGCGCGTGATGCTCTGCGGCTCGCTGGACCAGGCCACGCGCGACGCCGATGTGGTGATGCTGTGTACCTCGTCGGGCACGGCGGTGCTCGATCCCGCGGATCTGGCAACGAGCACGCTGATCACGTCCGTCAGCACGAACGCCGCGCGGGCGCACGAAGTCCCGCCGATTTCGCTGTTCTCGATGGAGTGTTACTGCGACGATCGCAACGGCACACCGGCCAGCGCCGGCGAGATGGTGCTGGCGGCGGAGGAGCACGGGTGGTCGCCGAGCGAGCTGGCAGGCGATCTCGGGGACCTGATCACGGGTCGCGTTCCCGCGCCCACCCACGAGACACACACCTTCTTCCGTTCGATCGGCCTCGGGCTCGAGGACGTAGCGATGGCGAACGCCATTCTCGATCTCGCCGTGCGCGACGCCGCGGCGCACTGAACGCACGCCCTCACTGGATACGACCGACATGGACATCGCGGAATTCGGCGTCGAAAGCTGGATGGATCGCTACGAGGATCATTGCCAATTCAACCTGGCCGAGACGTGCGTGGAGTCGCTGTACATGCACGAACTGCTGGCGATGTCCGGCACCGGCGGGACGTTCCTCGACGGACTGCGCGAGCTGAAGCTGACCTACGGCGCGATCGAAGGCTCGACGGCGCTGCGGGATCAGATCGCATCACTCTACACCTCGCAGTCGCGCGACAACGTGACCGTCACGCACGGTGCGGCGGGCGCCAACGCGCTCGTGTACGAGACACTGGTGCGGCCCGGCGATCACATCGTGTCACTGCTGCCGAACTACCAGCAGCACTATTCGATCCCGGAGAGCTTCGGCGCCCGTGTCGAACGGCTCTGGTTGCGCGAGGAGGACGGCTACCTGCCGGATCTCGATCGGCTGCGTGACATGGTCACGCCGTCGACGAGGATGATCGTCTTCAGCAATCCGAACAATCCGACCGGCTCGCTGATGGATCGCGTGATGTTGCAGCAGATCGCGGAGATCGCACGCGCCACCGGCGCGTGGGTGCTGAGCGACGAGGTATATCGCGGCATCGACCTGGAGGGCGATGGTTTCACGACGTCGATCGCGGACCTGTACGCCCGCGGCATCAGCACGGGCAGCATGTCGAAGGCGTATTCGCTGGCCGGCTTGCGGCTCGGGTGGATCGTCGGCCCATCGGAACTGCTCCGCGCCGTCACGATGCATCGCCACTACAACACGATCAGCGTCGGGATGCTCGACGATCGCTTCGCCACACTCGCGCTGACCCATCGCGATGCGATCCTCGCGCGCAACCGCGCGATCCTGCGCACGAATCTCGGCATTCTCGATGCCTGGGTGACATCGGAACCGCGGCTGTCGTACGTGAAGCCGAAGTCGGGGACCACGGCGCTCGTGAAGTACGACGCGCCGCTCACGTCACGCGACTTCTGCACGCAGCTGCTGGAGCGGACGGGGGTGATGTTCGTCCCGGGCAGCACGATGGAGATGGAAGGGCACCTGCGCATCGGGTACGCCAACGCGCGCAGCTCGCTCGAGCGTGGACTACCCCTGGTCTCGACATTCCTGCGCGACGCGGCCGCCGAGGCAGGTCGCTGAGATGCGTGGCGCGGCGCAACGGCGTCGTCTGCTGACGCAGGCCGTGCCGATGGCGGATGGCATTGCCGCACTGCTGTTCCCGTTCGCCGAAGTGGTGGTCCACGACCTCGCATCACAGACCGTGGTGCACATCGCCAACAACCTCTCGCGCCGCGAGCTCGGCGATGCATCGGCGCTCGCCGATCTGGAACGTGACAGCCTGCACGACATGATCGGTCCGTATGAGAAGCGGAACTGGGACGGCGGCCGCATGCGCTCGGTGAGTGTGCTGATTCGTGACGACGCAGGAACAGCGCGTGGCCTGGTCTGCATCAATCTCGACATCGCCGTCTTCGAGCAGGCGCGCGCCACCCTCGAGCTGTTTGTGCGTGGTGTGCGTGTGATGCCACAACCGGAGCAGCTGTTTCGCGATGACTGGCAGGAACGCATCAACACGTTCCTGCACGCCTGGCTGGCAGAGCGTCGACTGGCGATCACGGGATTGACGCGGACGCAGAAGCGCGAACTGGTGTGCGCACTCGAGCGGGACGGTGCGTTTCGCGGACGAAGCGCCGCAAACTACGTGTCGAACGTGCTCGGCATGGGCCGCGCGACGGTGTTCAAGTATCTCAGGGAAGTGCGGTCGGACACTGTCACTGCGGTCGGGCACTGAGCGCGCAAGCCGATCACAGCGTCATCACGACGTTCAGCGCAGCCTGTCCGATGACCTGGAGCTTTCGTGGACGTCGCGAAAGGCCAGCAGTACGAGTGCACCGGCGAAGATGATCAGTGATGGATAAAAGATCAGATTCCCGCCCTGTACCACCAGCTTGAATGGATCGAGGATCGATTTCCAGACCGCCAGCATCGTGGTGCCTGTCACGAGCAGCAACACCGGATAGGTCACGCGAGAGAACAGCCCCAGCATGATCAGCGCCCCGAGAGCCACCTGCGCGACGCCGAATGCCTGCATCAGCGTCGTCGCGACATTCAACCCGCCATAGAATTTCTGCGCCACGGTGACGCCGTGTGCAACGTTGATCAACTTGTCGACGCCCCAATAAACCATCAGGCCGCCAAGCGAAATGCGGAGGAAGAGCAGCGCGTTGCGTTGCATGGGCGTGACGGGCGAAGGGGAGGGACGGCGGACGGTCACCATATCCGGCGTGCGTCACTCCCGTTCCCGACGATCGCCACGCGATCGCAGCCGCACCGCTCACCCGCCGTGGAGGCGGCGCAGGAACGCCATGCCGTCGACCTGGTGCGCGGCCCATGCAAGGGCGATCACTGCCACCACGGCGACGATACCTCCAACAGTCCTGAGGCGCATGTGTCTCTCCGTCAGATGTGAGCAAGGGCGTCGCGCACGGTCAGGCGCGCGGCGCGGAGGGCGGGTACTGCACTGACCACCACCGTGCCGATCAGCAGGCCGGCCACCCACAGCGCGACGCCGGACGGCGCGATGGTGAGCGTCAATTCCTGCGCGGAAATCGAGGCCAGCACACGACCCACGGTCAGTGACAACACACGGGACGCGGCGACCGCGACGATCACGCTGACCATCGCAATCAGCACGCCTTCGGCCACCACGGTGCGGATGATCACGGGCGTGGTGCAGCCAACGGCGCGCATCACGCCGAATTCGCGCGTGCGCTCGAGCACGGAGACACCGAGCGACGACGCGAGTCCGATCATGCCGACGATCGCCATCACGAGCGCGATGAACCCGAGCGCGAACACGAGGATGTACACGTGCCCACCCTGCGCACTGGCGATACGCGCCTCGGTCTGCACGGACCGGACCTCGACGCCGATACGCGCCAGCGCTGCGGTGACCTCACGCGTGACGCCAGTTGCGTCACTCCCGGTCGCCAGCTGCAGGCGCACTGCATTCGTCCTGTCGGACGCACCGGTGGCATGGGCCATCAGTGCCGGCGTCACCAGCAGCGTGGCTTGTGTCAGCGGCTCGCTCATCACGCCGACGATGCGAACCACGATCGGGCGATCGTTCACACGCAGTGCGACGGAATCGCCAAGCGCGAGATCGCGGAACGACACCGCGCGCGCCATGCTGTTGATCACGACTGCGTTCGTGTCGCCATCCGTCAGCCATCGGCCCTCGGCCATACGGTGCGCGATGAGCGCGGTCTGCGGCGGCGCTGCGCGGAGCGTGAAACTGCCATGTCCGCCGTCCGGATAACTCTGCTGCACCTCGAGTTCATCACGGCCGACGCGCGCCGCGTGCTGCGTCCCCCACGATTCCACCGCTCGAACGCCGGGCACCGAGGTGACGGCCGCAAGAACGCGTTGCTGTGACGCCTCGCCACGCAGCCGGACTTCCAGCTGGAAGAAGCGGTCCTGTCTCGCCACTTCGACAGCGCGCTCCCATGCCGCACGCAGGTCGAGGCTGGCGATGAACATCGCGCCAGCGCCGGCCAGCAGCGCTGCAGTCATGGCGAGTCGCGCGCGGCGGCGGAAGGTGTTGCGGACGGCAAGGGTGAGCGCCGGGTCCGCGAGGCGCCAGCGTGACACGG
>JACMLX010000234.1 GCA_014379355.1 Gemmatimonadaceae bacterium | reverse complement strand
ATTCCCATCAGGCGGTGCACAAATTCCAGGACGAGCCGGGCGGCGCGCTGCGCGGCGGCGATCCCGGCGTGCGCCTGATCGAGGTCGAGCCGGGCGCCGAGATCGGCTACTTCAGCGGCGTGCCGGCGCCGTTTCAATCGCAAGCGCGCACCGGTGCCTGGCTGCTGGTGCCGCTGCACCATGTGTTCGGCGGCGAGGAGTTGAGCGCGCTGGCCTGCGGCGTGGCCGAGCTGGCCCCGCGCCCCTATCTGGCGCTGCATCCGGCCGACGCGGCCGAACTCTACCTGCACGTCGGCCGAACCTTCGAAATCGCGTCCGAACAGCGCGCTTTCGATCACGTGCTGCAACATTTCGCCCAACTCACGGACGACGCGCTCCTGCTGACCCGGATCGGGCGCTCGGCAACACTCTCGCTGCACTCCCGTCACTTCTCGTGCGTCTGGTTTTCTCTGGCCCGCCACGACGCGTCGCCGGATCAGGACGTGCGTGCCGCTCATTTCTTCACACGGCCTCACGGGATCACCCTTCGCGACCTGATCACGGTGTTCGGGCAGCGGCATGACGTCGCGTTGCGGCCGGAGACGCCGGCACGAACGGTCGTCAGCTTCGACGCATTCCGGATCTGGCATCACTCGCACTTGACGCTCAGCGCCGAGTTCTTCGGACGCTCGGATGCGATGCGCCTCGATCAGACGCCGACGAGGGTGTTCTTCGAGACATTGCGCCTGCCACGCCAGGAGCACGCCCGGACAGGCCCGGCGCCGCATCGGGGATCGGGAAAATCGGACGCGTCGGCAGCATGACGATGTCGGATCGGTATCATTCAGGGGACGGAGTGGGCCCACGTCTGCCCGCGCGCGCAGCGGCGTGCAGCGCCGCCGCGCGCCGGTTCGTCATCTTCCCCACGTCGAGTTGCTGATGCGTGTGTCGTTGCTCTTCGGAATCATGGCCGCGATCGGCCTGCCGACACTCGACCGGACCGTATTCGGCCCCATCGGCCGCGCGGTGCGCAGCGCGCCCGCTGACGTCGGCGCTCGCGGTCGCGCCATCGCCCACGAGTCGCTCGATCCCCGCGTTCCCCTGTCGGCCGATACACAACGATGGGTGGACAGCACCTTCGCGTCACTGTCGTCTCGTGCGCGCGCCGCCCAGTTGATTCACGTCTGGCTGCTCGGCGACTACGAGAGCGCATCGGACAGCGCCTTCGCGGCGACCTCGCGGTGGATTCGCGAAGACGGGATCGGTGGCATCCTGATGTCGGTCGGATCACCGATCGAAGTCGCCGCGAAACTCAATGCGCTTCAGGCACTGTCACGCGTACCGCTGCTCGTGGGCTGCGATGTGGAACCATCGATCGGGCGGCTCGAAGGCGGGCTGTTCATTCCGTCGATGCTCAAGGGTGGAAGTGCCACCATCCTGCCGACGAACATGGCCATCGGCGCGACCGGTGACACATCGCTCGCCTATCGCGCGGGCCTCGTGACCGGCCGGGAATCGCGCGCACTCGGCATTCATCTCGCCTATGCGCCGGTGGCCGACGTGAACAACAACGCCGCCAACCCCGTGATCAATGTGCGGTCGTTCGGGGAGGACCCGGGGGCCGTCGCGACGATGGTCGCTGCATTCACGCGTGGTGTGCAGGACGGCGGCGCGCTCGCCACCGTGAAGCACTTTCCCGGGCACGGCGATACCGAGACGGATTCGCACAATGCGTTGCCTGAGGTGCATCTCACCCACGCACATCTCGACAGCGTCGAGCTGCGACCGTTCCGCGCGGCGATCAATGTCGGCGCGGCGGCAGTGATGTCCGCGCACATCAGCAATCCGACGTGGCTGGGTGACGCGCTGCCGGCCACACTCCAGCGCCGCGTCCTGACGGACGAGTTGCGCGATTCCCTGCACTTTCGCGGGCTCACGATCACCGATGCCCTGACGATGCAGGGTGTCGCGCGAATGTTCTCGCAGGAGGAGATCGCGATACGCTCGGTGGAGGCCGGCGCCGAAGTGCTGCTCAAGCCCGCGGATGTCACGCCGGTGCTGAATGCGCTGACCGCACGCATGGCGAGCGATACCGCCTTCGCGGCGAAGATCCATTTGGCGGCGCGCCACAATCTCGAAATGAAGGCGCGCGTGGGCCTGCACCACGGTACGCAGGTGTCGCTCGACTCGGTGCGCGCGGTGGTCGGCATCGCCAGCCACCGGGCAGTGGCCACCGAGATCGCGACGCGGGCGGTGACGGTGCTGCGCAACAGCAATGACGCGCTGCCGCTGCAGGGCCGGCGTCGGATTCAGCTGGTGGTGTATACGCCTGAGACGGAGTTCGGCGGCGGCAATGCGTTCGTGGACGAGTTCCAGAAGCACGCGGATGCGACCGTCACGCGTGTTGGTCCGCAGTCGCCGGTGACGATACTGACGGCCGTTGCGAGGCGTGCCGCGACAGGTCGTCTGGTCGTCGTGACCGTGGTGCGACGCGTCGAGGGCCGCGGTCGGGTGGCGATCGCTGAACCGTTCGCGACGTGGATGCGCACCGTCAGCACGCGCCTGCATCCGGTGGTGATCGCGGTCGGCAATCCGTACGTGATCGGACAGTTTTCTGGCATCGAGGCATACATGGCGACATTCAGCGTCGGCGAGGCACCCGAACGCGCGGCGGCACGCGCACTCTTCGCGGGTACCTTCTCCGGAAAATCACCCGTGAGCCTGCCGGGTGTGTTCTCACGCAGCGATGGATTCAGCGGACGGGCCGGGCGATGAGGCGACGCCTGGCCGTACTCATTGTCTCGTCGGTCGCGCTTCACACACACGCCGCGGCGCAGGGGCCACACCGACCGAATCGTGCGACGCATGACAGCGCTGTCAGCTCGCGACTCACCGACTCGACGCGCGCGGTGCTCACACGGGCGCTCGAGGATGGCGCCTTTCCGGGTGCCATCGCCGTCATCGGAAGCAGCATCGGCATACTCGCGTCGTACGGTGTCGGACAACTCGATGTCACCGACTCGTCGCGACCCACCACCACCACGATCTACGACCTTGCGTCCTTGACGAAAGTCATCGCCACCACGTCGCTGATGTTGCACCTGGTGGATGCGGGACGTGTGGCGCTCGACACGCCGGCGGTGCGATACCTGCCCGACTGGCACGGCCCTCGCGCGTCGGAGGTCACGGTGCGACAGCTGATGACGCACAGCAGCGGTCTTGCCGCGTGGCGGGCCTTCTACAAGGAAGCCACCGACAAGGCCGACGCGCGCGCACAGCTGATGCTCGTGGGCCCTGACGCGCCGCCCGGCACGCGATACCTCTACAGCGACATGAACTTCATGCTGCTGGGCATGATCGCCGAGCGATTGACCGGGATGCCGCTGGACAGTGCATTTCAGGTGCTGGTGGCGCAGCCTTTGAAGCTGGTCGACACGCGCTTTCGTCCGGATTCGTCACTCCGCGCGCGCATTGCGCCGACGGAATTCGACCCGTGGCGTCAGCGGCAGTTGCGCGGCGAAGTACACGACGAGAATGCGTCACGCTTCGGCGGTGTCAGCGGGCACGCGGGCCTGTTCTCGACCGCGACCGACCTGTCACGCGTGGCGCGCATGTGGATGAACGGTGGAACGCTGGACGGCGTGCGATTCGCGTCGCCAGCGATGGTGGCAACGTTCACGCGCGCCCAGGACACGTTGGTCAGCAAGCGAGCACTCGGCTGGGAAACGCCGAACGGCACCAACTCCGCCGGTCGTCGTTTCTCGTCGCGTGCCTTCGGGCACACCGGCTTCACGGGCACGTCGATCTGGATCGATCCGTCGCGCGACGTCTTCGTGATTCTCCTTACGAATCGCGTCAACCCGACGCGCGAGAACAAGAAGATCGGCGGCGTGCGTATCGCGCTGGCCGATGCGATCGCCGGAGCGCTGGATGGCGCCGGTGGGCGTACCGGCCCCTCCATGCCGTGAGGCGGCGCCCCGAGCGGTGTCGTGCGCGCCAGAGCCGGGCTCCATCGGGCGCCTCTCGAGGGTGTTCCATGGCGGGCCCTGCCGGTCCGCGCCGAGTGTCCGGTGGGTCTGGAACGGGCGCCGGACTTCCCCGACGGCTCTTCCGCTGTAAATTGCAGAGTGATGCGGTCGGGATTCCCTGACCCCCCTTCTGGAGGACGACGCATGAGCACGATGCAGACGCCTGATGTATTGCTCTCGATCTCGGCCGCTGCGACGGTCGAGGTGAAGAAGTTCCTCGAAGCCGAAGCGGTCGATCCGACGATCGGCGGTCTGCGTGTGGCCGTGCAGCCTGGCGGTTGCAGTGGATTCAAGTACTCCCTGCTGATCGAAGACAAGCCGGCCGAAGACGACACGCTGCTGGCGCAGGAAGGGTTCCAGGTGTTCGTGGATCCATTCTCGCTGCAATACCTGAACGGTATCCAGATCGATTACACGACGTCGATGCAGGGATCGGGCTTCACGTTCAAGAATCCGAACGCCACTGGCGGGTGCGGCTGCGGATCGTCGTTCTCGGCGTAAGCATCGCGGACAGCACGAGGTATGGAAAAGGCGGACCTGATCGGGTCCGCCTTTTTCGTTGCACGGTGATGGGATTCTGCGTGCACGCCGACGTGGCGGTGATTGGTGGACCGCCGACTAGTTTCTGACGACCTATGCAGAACCCAGAGAAGATCCCGACCGTCATCAGCGACGATCCTGACACACTCTCCGTTCGTGTGGCTGATCGCATCGTGGCCATCATGCAGGCGAACGCGATCGCCGGACGCCGCACCGTGCTCGGACTGGCGACGGGCTCGACGCCGATCGGCGTGTACCGTGAGCTGATCCGCCGACATCATGATGACGGGCGGAGTTTTGCGAATGTCGAGACGTACAATCTCGACGAGTACTGGCCGATGGCACCGGACTCGATCCATTCGTATCACCGCTTCATGCGGGAGAATTTCTTTTCGCATATCGACATTCCTGCCGCGCAGGTGCACCTGCCGCCGGGGACCGTGGAACGGCAGGATGCGGCTCGCGCCTGCGCCGACTACGAAGCCGCCATCGTCGCGGCAGGTGGCATCGACTTTCAACTGCTCGGCATCGGCAAGACCGGCCATATCGGATTCAACGAGCCGGGGTCCGGCCGTGACAGTCGCACACGACTGGTGATGCTCGATGCCATCACGCGCAAGGATGCGTCGTCCGACTTCTTCGGCGCCGAGAATGTGCCGCGCGAAGCGATCACGATGGGTGTGGCGACGATCCTCGAGGCGAAGGAAATCGCGATCCTCGCGACGGGTGAACACAAGGCCGGCATCGTGCGACGCGCAGTGGAAGGTGTCATCGACCTCGAGGTGGCAGCCACGTTCCTGCAGGAACATCGGCGCACCACGTTCTACCTCGATGCCGCAGCGGCGGTCGACCTGACGCGCATCGCGACGCCGTGGCTGGTGGATGAAGTGACGTGGGATGCCGGACTGGCCGTGCGCGCCGTGGTCTGGCTGTCGCAAACCGTCGGCAAGGCCATCCTCAAGCTGACACAACAGGATTACGCCGAGCACCGGCTGTCGTCATTGGTGGCGGTGTACGGATCGCCGGGCGAAATCAACGGGTTCGTGTTCAACTCGCTCGGCGCGCGCATCCGGGGCAAGAGCAAGCTGCATCGTGGCAAGCGCGTGATCTGCTTCTCGCCGCATCCCGACGACGACGTCATCTCGATGGGCGGCATCCTGCGCAAGCTGGTGGAGAATCGCAATCCGATCGCCGTCGCGTACATGACCAGTGGTAACATCGCCGTCTTCGATCACGACGTGCGTCGCCACCTCGATTTTCTCGTGCGCATGGGGGCCAGGACCGCGGCCGAGACGGTACCGGCGACGCTGCGCGGTGAGGATGTGCGCGACTTCGCGTTCCGCCTGTTCGGCGACATGGCGAGCAAGCACCCGGGCGACATCGATGTGACTGCCGTCCAGGACATCAAGCGCATCATTCGCGAGACGGAAGCCGTGAGCGGACTCGAAGTGGTCGGCCTGACGCGCGACAACGCTCGTTTCCTCGACCTGCCGTTCTACCAGACCGGCAAGGTGCGCAAGGATCCCATCGGGCCTGCCGATGTGCGCATCGTGCGTGACCTGCTCGAGGAGGTGCATCCCGAGGTGGTGTTCGTTGCGGGCGACCTGAGTGATCCGCACGGCACACATCGCATGTGCAAGGAAGCGATCGATGCGGCGCTCGCCGAATACGTGGCGCTGGGGAACGCGCGACCGGAAGTGTGGTTGTATCGCGGTGCGTGGCAGGAATGGCCGGTGACGGATGCCTCCGTGCTGGTTCCGCTCAGCCAGGAGGAACTGCGACTCAAGATCCAGGCGATCTTCAAGCACCAGTCACAGAAGGACTCCGCGCCCTTCCCGGGTCAGGATGATCGCGAGTTCTGGCAGCGCGTGCAGGATCGCAACACGGAAACAGCGGCGCAACTCAATCGCCTCGGCCTTGCAGAGTATTTCGCCATGGAGGCGTACGTTGTCGAATAGCGCGCGCGTGTCCTGATGGGTGGTGGTGGATTCACGATACTCGACGGCGTCGTGCTGCTGACCTACCTCGTCGGCACGACAGGACTGGGCTTGTGGCTCGGCGGCAAGCAGAAGGACGCGAAGGACTACTTCGTGGCCAGCCATGCCATTCCATGGTGGGGCATCCTGTTCAGCGTGGTCGCCAGTGAAACGAGCGCGCTCACGTTCATCAGCATTCCGGGCCTGAGCTACATCGGCAACCTCGGATTCCTGCAGGTGGTGGCGGGCTACATCATCGGCCGGTTCGTCGTCGCATACGTGTTGCTGCCGAGATACTTCGCCGGTGAGCTGGTGACGGCGTACGCGCTCTTCGAGAAGCGATTCGGTGCCGAGACGCGACGATTCACGAGCATCATCTTCATGGCGACGCGCGCGGTGGCGGACAGCGTCCGCATCTTCGCGACCGCGATTCCCGTCGCGCTGATTCTCGGCAACACGCTGCCGAAGCAGTATGTGATGCCGGTGGCGATCCTCGTGCTCGGCCTGCTGACGGTCGTGTACACGTACAAGGGCGGCATGCGCGCCGTGGTGTACACGGAGATGATCCAGGCGGGCATCTACATCTTCGGCGGCGTCTGCGCGCTGGTGCTGCTGGGCCGCAGCGTGGATGGCGGCTGGAGCACGATCATCGCGACGGCCGGCGCGTCGGGTAAGCTGCAGGCGATCGACTGGTACACCGGTTTCGACAAGCCACACACCATGTTCGCGGGGCTGATCGGCGGTGCGTTCCTGGCGATGGGATCACATGGTGCCGACCAGTTGATCGTGCAGCGGCTGCTGGCGAGCCGCGGCCTCAAGGATGCGCAGCGTGCACTCATCATGAGCGGCTTCGTGGTGTTCGCGCAGTTCACGTTGTTCCTGTTCATCGGGCTCGGGCTGTACGTGTACTACGCCGGCAGGCCATTCGAGGCCAGCGACCAGATCTTCCCGACGTTCATCCTCGAGCGCATGCCACCCGGCCTGCTCGGCCTGATCCTGGCGGCGATCGTGGCGGCGACGATGAGCACCCACAGCGCCACGATCAACGCGCTCGCCGCGACGACGACACACGACATCTACCTGCCGTTGAGTGGCAAGAGTGCGGAAGATCCGCGCACGCTGCGCACGGGCAAGCTGTTCGCGCTGGCGTGGGGCGTCGTGCTGACCCTGGGCGCCCTGCTCTATCCGAAGCAAGGCGCGCCGGTCGTGGTCGTCGCGCTGAGCATCCAGAGTTTCACGCACGGCGGCCTGGTTGGCGGCTTCTCGCTGGCGCTGTTGTGGAAACGCGCCAATCAGCGCGACGCCATCACCGGCATAAGCGTTGGCATTGGCTGCATGGCGGTGATCGTGTTCGCGAAGCTGCTGATCTCGAAGGTTCCGTCACTCGCACCAACCCTTGGCGGTGTGGCAACGATTGCGTGGCCGTGGTATGTCCTCATCGGCACCGGCATCACGCTCACGGCAGGCATCCTGTCGTCACTGACACATCCGCCACCTCCCGAGTCGTTGCCCCTGGCACTGACGAGTACAGCAGAGACCGAGGCCAGGACATGAGTGCTCCCACGGAACTCGTCGTCGTCGGTGTGGACGGCGGCGGCAGCAGCACACGCGTCTACGTCGCGGACGAACGCGCGCAGGTGCTGTTCAATACGAGCGGCGACGGTAGCGCCGTGAAGCCCGGCGCGGAATCCGACTCGGCAGAGCTGATCGGCGCGATGGTGAAGAACGCCGTGATCGACGCCGAGATGGGCCACCTGCTGCCGCGCGCACTGGTGGTGGGTGTCGCCGGGGTCGGTCGCGAAGCGCAGAAGATCGCGTTGACGCAGGAACTCGAGCGACTCGAGGTGGCGGAAGCGGTCGTGGTCATCTCGGATGCCGAGGCGGCGATGGAAGATGCGTTTGCCGAAGGTCCGGGCATCCTGCTGATCGCCGGAACCGGCAGCATTGCGTGGGGACGCAGTCCGGCGGGGACGGTGCAGCGGTGTGGCGGCTGGGGGCCGGTGTTCGGTGATGAAGGCAGCGGCGCATGGCTCGGACGCAAGGCACTGCAGGTGATCGCTGCGGCGCATGATGGCCGTGAGCCGGAAACGGCACTCACCGGTGCCGTACTCACCGCACTCGAGCTGGATGACGTGGCGTCAATCATCGTGTGGGCCTCCTCAGCCACGCCGGCGGACTTTGCGGCGTTGGCACCCGCGGTGCTGAGTGCGGCGGAAGTGGGTGATCTGCGCGCCAACACGATCGTCACGATGGCGGTCGAGGAACTGGCACTGCACGTTCGCGCACTGGCCAGGTCGTTGTTCGTGGACGAACGCGCCGCGATTCCCGTCGCGCTGCACGGCGGTCTGCTGGCGAAGGGGCGGCCGATGCGCAAGCGACTCGAGCATCGGTTGAAGACGCTGGTGCCGGGTGCACTGGTGCGGCATCAGACCGTCGATGCCGCGCGCGGCGCAGTGCAGATGGCGCTGCGCACGATCGGGCTCGCGGTCGAGCCGATCTGAGCGCGATCGGCCGGGCGGCGCCAGGATAGATTGCGCCATCATGTCGATCACGCTTCCACGCCATCCGGCGACCCGCTACGTCCAGCCGCTGCGTGAAGGCGGGTCGCTGCCTGCCGTCGTGGATACCGACGCCGGCGGATTGTACGTGGCGAAGTTTCGCGGCGCGGGTCAGGGCGCGAAGGTGCTCGTCGCCGAAATCATCGCGCACGGCATCGCCACGTCCATCGGCCTGCCGGTACCGGAACTGGCAATCATCGACCTGCCCGATCGTTTCGGGCAGAGCGAACCGGATCCGGAAATTCAGGACCTGCTGAAGGCCAGTCGCGGCATCAACATCGGCCTGCGGTATCTCGATGGCGCGTTCAACTTCGATCCGGTCGCCGCGCACGAAGTGGTGGACGGACCGTTCGCCGCACAGCTGGTGTGGTTCGATGCGTTCATCACCAATCCGGATCGCACGGCGCGCAATCCGAACCTGATGGTGTGGCAGCGCAAGCCGTGGCTGATCGATCACGGCGCAGCGCTGTACATGCACTACGACTGGCCGAGTGTGACCGAGGAGCGGGTGGCGACACCGTTCCCGCTCACGAAGCAGCATGTGTTGCTCCTGCGGAGCGGTGACATCGAGGCGGCCGGTCACGCGGCAGTCGCTGCACTCAAGGACGACGTGCTCGGCGCGATCATCGACTCCGTGCCTGACGAGTTGCTGATGGATCCGGTGACGGGCGACGAATCTCCTGACGCTGCCACGGCGCGCGCACGTTATGTGTCGTACCTGAGCCGGCGCCGCGACGCATCACCGACCTTCGTCGCGGCAGCCGTCGAGGCACGCGACGCACTGCGCGCGTCACCGTCGCAGCCGTACCCGGCGCGGCGATGAGCGTCGAGCGCACGGCATACGACTTCGCGGTGCTGCGCGCCGTGCCGCATGTGCATCTCGGTGCCTTCGTGCCGGTCGGCGTGCTGCTGCATGCGAGACAGGCAGGCTTCCTCGGCCTGCTCGCGCTGACCAACGAGAGCACGTTGCGCGATCGTGTGCCGAGTGTCGATGTGGGATTGCTCGCGCGGTACCTGCGCACCATGGAGCGCGTCGCCAGCGGTGATGCACAGGCCGGTCCGATTGCCCTGGCGCCGACATCGGAGCGGTTCCACTGGCTCACCGCGCCACGATCGGACGTGCTCCAGGCCTCGCCTGTGCACGAAGGGATTTGTGATGGGGAGCCGGAGCGGACCCTCGCGCGACTGTTCGCGCAATACGTGTCGGGCTGAGGTCGCACCCTTCCGACCGGTGCGAGATTTGATCACATGACGCTCATCTCGTTCGGCGAAGTCGGCGTGGCATTCGGCGCCACGACGCTCCTCAAGGATGTCTCCTTCACGGTCGCCCGCGGCGAACGCTGGGGCATCATCGGACGCAACGGCGCGGGCAAGTCGACGCTGTTCCAGATCATCACCGGCAAGCTCCAGCCGAGCAAGGGTGCGATCGCGCGCCAGCCCGGCCTGAAGGTGTCGCTGCTCGACCAGCATCGCGACTTCGGCGCGGCGACGACCGTGTGGGAAGCCGCCGCGGCGGCGTATGCGCCCCTGATCGCCATCGAGAAGGAACTGGGTGTCCTGGCCGAGAAGCTCGGCGATGGCGACGAAGCGCTGCTCGATCGCTACGGCCGACTGCAGGAGACGTTCATGCACGAAGGCGGCTACGACTTCCCCGCGCGCGTCGACAAGGTGCTGCAGGGCCTGGCCTTCGATGCGGTCGGGGCACGCACGCAGGCGCTGGCCGGTCTGAGCGGCGGTGAGCGCGGTCGCGTCGGCCTCGCCGCACAACTCGCCGCGCCAGCGGAACTGCTGCTGCTCGACGAACCGACGAACCATCTCGATCTCGAGACGACGCGCTGGTTGCAGACCTATCTCGGCGAGCTGGGCGAAACGGTGATCGTCATCAGCCATGATCGCGCGTTTCTCGACGAGACGGTCGATCACGTGCTGCACGTGACGGGCGGGACGACGCATGCCTACACCGGCGGCTACTCGGCCTTCGTCAGTCAGCGCGCGGAACGCATGCTCACGTTCCAGCGCCAGCTCGACAAGCAGCAGAAGTTCATCGCCAAGGAAGAGGAGTACATCCGTCGCCATCTGGCCGGCCAGAACAGCGCACAGGCAAAAGGGCGTCGGTCGAAACTCGGTCGCCTGCCACGCCTCTCGCCGCCGCCCGGTGAATCCGATGCGATGACGCTGCGACTCGAGATCGGGGATCGCGGCGGTGATCGTGTGCTGTACACCGACAAGCTGCGCGTCGCCATCGGCGATCGGGTGCTGCTCGAGGATGTGACGCTGACGGCGATGCGTGCCGATGTCATTGCGCTGGTCGGCCCGAACGGCGCCGGCAAATCCACGTTGCTCGCCACCATTCTCGGCGCGCGTGAAGCGACGTCCGGTGGCGCCACGGTCGGCGGTTCGGTGAACGCGGCATGGTATCGTCAGGATCTCGCACAGCTGCCGCTGACACGCACCATTTTCGAGGCAATCCAGGATGTACGCCCGTTGTGGGGCCGCGGTCAGATTCAGGGACATCTCGGTGCCTTCGGCTTCAGCGGCGACAGCGTGATGCGTGTGATCAGCACACTGAGCGGCGGTGAACGTGCGCGCGTTGCGCTGGCGCTGATCATGCTCCAGAAGGCGAACCTGCTGGTGCTCGACGAACCGACAAACCATCTGGACGTGGAAAGCATCGAAGCGCTGGAAGATGCAATCGACGACTACGAGGGTACCGTGATTCTTGTCAGCCACGACCGAGCGTTCCTGCGCGAACTGGCGACGCGCGTCTGGTCGTTCGACGGCACGCGACTGCGCGACTTCGATGGCCCGTTCGTGGAGTGGGAGGTGGCGGAAGGAGAACGGCGCGCGAAGCTCGCGTCGGAAAGTGCCGCCGCCGCGCAGGGGCGTCGTGCGCAGGAAAAAGCAGCGGTGCAGAAGAACAAGGGCGCCGACGACCGCGAAGCACAGGCGAGGAAAGTCGCGAAGAAGGCCGCTGACGATGCGGAGCGAGAGGTCGTGCGGCTCGAGGATCGCGTCCGAGTGGTGCAGCGCCAGCTCGAGGACGGCGATCTGTATGACGGCTCACCCGAGAAGGCGCGCGACGCCGGGCGTCTCGAGAAGGAACTCAGCGCCGCGCAGCGATTGCTGGATGACGCCATGACCAGCTGGGCCGAGCGGACGGCGGCCCTCGAGCGCGTGTAGGCATGCGAGCGACGCGGGCGGGGCTCACGATCGCATCGCTGCTCGCCACCGCGCTGAGCACATCGCTCGCCGCGCAGACCGCGGCACCGGATACCGTGACGGGCCGGGTCACGTCGTCCGCGACGAACGGTCCGATTTCCGGCGCGCTCGTGTATGTCACGCGTGGTCCCGACCGATTCGTGCAACAGGACACGTCCGATGCGGACGGTCGGTGGCGGTTGATCTTCTTACCCGGCACCGGCGACTACCTGGTGTTCATCTCGTCACCGGGGTCTCTGTCGTTCCGGAAGCGCGTCACGCGCACCGCGGCCGAGCAGCGATTCGTGGTCGATGCGGTGCTCGCGGGTGGCGCCGTGGCACAACTCGCGGCGGTTCGCGTGCAGGCCCAGGCACCGCGTCCGGAGCGTGAACGCCGCACTGGTGCGATCCCGACGACCGGAAGCAACGAACGCATTGCGGAAGGTGTGTATGGCGCCGTGAGCCCGACCTCAGCCGGCAATCCGCTCGCCACTGCCGCGACGATACCGGGGCTGAACGTGAGCGCGAATGGCATCTCCGCGCTGGGTGCGGGAGGTGACCAATCACTCGTCACGCTGAACGGCCTCGCCTCCGGCGCATCGATTCCACGGGAAGCGCGCACCCGAACGCGAGCGTCTCTGTCGAACTACGATCCTTCGATCGGCGGATTCAGCGGGGCCTTGCTCTCGCAGGAACTCGATGCCGGTCGTGAGGACACGGAACGACGCATGTCCTTCACGCTCGACGCGCCCGCGCTGCGCAGCACCGATGCCCTCGCGCAGGCCTACGGACTGCGACCGACAACCTTTCAGGCGTCGCTCGGTCAGACGGGCCAGATCATCGACGATCGTCTGTTCTATTCGACCGCCGCGCAACTCTCACGCCGCTCCGCGGCGCAGGCGACACTGCTGACGTCTCCGTCCGCCGTCCTCGCGCTCGACGGCCTCGATGTCGGCGATGTGACGCGCGTGCAGGACGGCCTGATTGCCGCCGGTGTGCCGACATCGCGCGGGTCGCTGAACAACGTCGTCGATCAGCTCAATCTCGTCGCGCAACTCGATCGCACGCCGCGTGGCACGAATGCCCTGCGATTCACGGGGCTGCTCGATGCGCAGCAGACGAGCGGCGCAGGCCTGTCGCCCGCGGCGTTGCCTGGCGTCGGCAACGCCACACGCTCGATCACGGCCGCTGCGCAGTTCGGGGCCGCGACCTACATCGGCAAGCGTCGGCCATCGCAGAACGACTTCCGCACGTCGGTGTCCGTCCAGCGCACGTCGCAGACGGCGAAGACCGCCCTGCCCTACGGTGCCGTCCGGGTGCCCGATCTCGTTGCCGATCCGCTCGACCCATCGGTCACGGTGCCGACGCTGTCGTTCGGCGGGTATGCCGGGACGACTGGCGCGCGCACGAGCGCGACGTGGGAGATCGCCGACGACCTGAGCTGGTTGCGCGGTGGTCGCACACATCTGTTCAAGGCACATGCGTGGTCACGCATCGACGCGCTCCGTGACGAGACGATCACCGATGCTCGCGGCACATTCTCCTTCAATACGCTGGCCGATCTCGCGGCCAACACGCCGTCGTCGTACACGCGCACACTCGCGCAGCCGACCCGCGACGGCGCGACCTGGAACGGCGCCATCGCTCTCGCGCATCGGTGGGCGCCGTCACGCGTCTTCCAGCTGCTCTGGGGTGCCCGCGTCGAAGCGAATCGCTTCCTCGGCACGCCGGCACGCAACAGCGCGCTCGAAACGGCGCTCGATCTCCGCACCGATCGCCCGCCGAGCAGTGTCGCGATCAGTCCGCGACTCGGCGTGACATGGTATCTGGTGCGCGATCAGGCTGGCGGCACGATGACGCGGTCGAGCGATCTCGCGACGCGCTCGATGATTCCGCGCGGCATGATCCGCGCCGGCCTCGGCGCGTTCCGCGGATTGTATCGCACGGATGCGCTCGCGAATGCCGACGGTGCGACCGGACTGCCGGCCGCGTTTCGTCGGTTGACATGCATCGGTGCGGCGACGCCATCGCCGGATTGGGCGGCGTACGATGCCGGTGCCACGCCCACCACATGCGCCGCGGGCGCTGATCCGATCGCCGACGCCGCACCAGCGGTGTCGTTGCTCGGCTCCGGCTACAAGCCGCCGAGGAACTGGCGGGCGAGTGCGGGGTGGACGAGCCGCGTATCGAAGCTGGACTATCGCATCGACGCGACGTATGCGCTCAACTTCGACCAGGCGAGCATCATCGACCGGAATCTGCGCCCGCTGAAGGCCTTCGCACTTCTGTCGGAAGCGGGACGGCCGATCTTCGTGCCCGAACGTTCGATCGATGCGAACAGCGGAGGCGTGTCGCCCAACGCCGGTCGGGTGTCGAGCAGCTTCGGGTCCGTCGTCGAACGCGCCGGCGACATGAAGGGTCGCGCGCGCAACGTGACGCTGTCGCTCACACCCGATCTCTCGACGCTGGGCGACGGCGACACGTACCTGAACCTGAACTACACCTGGGCCTCGGCACGCGCGCAGGCCCGGGGCTTCGACGCCAGCACGGCGGGTGATCCGCGCACGACAGAATGGTCGCGCAGTCCATTCGACATTCGGCATCAGGTCATCGCGCAGCTCGCGCGCACACTGCCGAAGGGCATCGGACTCTCGCTCTTCCTGTCGCTGCAGAGCGGTACACCCTTCACACCGCTGGTGGCCGGGGACGTCAATGGCGACGGTCGCGCCAACGATCGTGCCTTCGTGCCGGCGAATGCGACGGCGGAACTCACTGCGCTGCTCGCCGATGCCCCGAAGGCCGTTGCCAGGTGTCTCGAGTCACAGCGCGGCACCATCGCGGGCCGCAACAGCTGCGAAGGTCCATGGACGCAGGCCATGCAGCTGCGACTCGATCTTCCAGGTCGACTGCTCCGTCTTCCGGAGCGCGCGCGAATCGCGCTGCAGGTCGCCAATCCACTCGGTGCGATCGATCAGGCGTTGCACGGGAGCGCCGGGCTGCGCGCATGGGGCACGTCCGCCCCGCCGAATCCGGTGCTGCTCGTGCCGCGCGGCTACGATGCCGGAGCGTCCGCATTCCGGTATGACATCAATCCGCGTTTCGGTGAAACGCGACCGTCGCGCATCGCGCGGCCGCTCGAGCCCTACGGTGTGACACTCGATGTGCGACTGAATCTCACGGTACGCGAGGAAGTGCAGGAGTTGCAGCGCCAGATGAAGCCGGGTCGTCGCGGTGATCGCAGGCCGCGGCTGTCCACCGACACGTTGATGGCGCGATATCAGCGGAGCATGCCGAGCCTTTTCGTGGCGCTGCAGTCGCTCTCCGACACGTTGCTGCTGACGCCGACGCAACAGGACTCGCTCGCCATGAACGAAGCCCGCTATCGCACCACGCTGGATTCGCTGTATCGACCGCTGGTCACCTACCTCGCCGCCCTGCCGGACACGTACGATGGCAAGCTGGCGCTGGAGCAGGTGCAGCTGGCCGATTCGCTGGCGTGGGAGGTCACATACCGCACTGGTGCGATCACGAAGTCGGTGCTGTCTCCGCTCCAGATCACGATCCTGCCCGAGTTCCTGCGACGACTGGTGCAGGAAGCGCCCGAGTCGATGCGGCGCGACCATGTGCGCTACGAATTGACCGTCACGCCGCAGGGTTCGAGCTTCAGCATGAACCGGCGCTGATCTCGCGTACGTGCGCCGCGGTGCCGCGCACGGCTCACGCCAATTCGCCGATGCTCGCCTCGACGCGTGCGCGCAGCACACCACTCAGCATCAGTGCACGCACGGCCTCGAGATCCGGTGTCAGCATGCGGTCGGACTCGAGCGGCGCGACGACGGTGCGCACCGCATCGCGCGCGGCGCCGACGCCCGGCCCGGGATGCAGCGGCTGGTGGAAATCGAGGGCCTCGGCAGCGTTCAGCAGCTCGATCGCAAGGACCCAGGTCGCGTTCTCGAGGATCATGGCGCACTGACGCGCGCTGGTCGTGCCCATGCTGACATGATCTTCCTGATTCGCACTCGTGGGAATGCTGTCGACACTCGCAGGATGGGCGAGCACCTTGTTTTCGCTCACCAGACTGGCGGCGGTGTACTGACTGATCATCAGCCCGGAGTTGAGTCCGCCCTGCCGCGACAGGAACGCCGGCAGTCCCGACACCGCCGGATCGAGCATGTGCTCGACACGCCGTTCGCTGATGTTGGCCAGTTCCGCGATGGCGATCTTGGCGTAGTCCATCACCAGCGCGATCGGCTGCCCGTGAAAGTTGCCGGCGGAGATCACATCATCGGTCTCGGCGAAGACGAGCGGATTGTCCGTCACCGCGTTGCACTCACGCGTGATCACATCGTGAACGTGTGCCAGTGCATCACGACTCGCGCCGTGCACCTGCGGCATGCAACGCAGGCTGTACGCATCCTGCAGCTTGGCGCAATCGAGATGCGACGCGTGTATCGGGCTGTCGTCCGCCAGTCGTCGCAGGTTGCTCGCCGACGCCGCCGCGCCGGGATGCGCCCGCACAGTGGTCACGCGGGCATCGAACGCCGCCGCGGTCCCCTTCAGCGCCTCGAGCGACATCGCACCGGCGATGTCCGCCATGGTGGCCAATCGCTGCGCGTCGAACACGACGAGCGCGCCGATGGCCGTCATGGCCTGTGTGCCGTTGATGAGGGCAAGGCCTTCCTTGGCCTCGAGCACCACCGGTGTCAGTCCTGCACGTTCGAGCGCCTCGCGCCCGCCAAGAATTTCGCCGCCGAACTCCGCCTTCCCTTCACCGATCAGTGGCAGGGCCATGTGCGCCAGCGGGGCGAGGTCGCCGCTCGCGCCGACACTGCCCTGGCCGGGAATCACCGGATGCACGCCGGCGTTCACGCAGGCCAGCAGCAGCTCGATCACCTCGATCCGTATGCCACTCACGCCGAACGCGAGCGACTGTGCGCGCAGCAGCAGCATCGCACGCACCACCTCCTTCGTCAGCGGCGCGCCGACGCCCATGGCGTGCGACACCAGCAGGTTGCGTTGCAACTGCCGCACATCTCCCGCAGCGATGCGGACGCTCGCCAGCCGGCCGAACCCGGTCGTGATGCCGTACACCGTGCGGTCGGCCGCCACCAGCGCGTCGACGTAGTCGCGACTGCGCACGATGCGAGGACGTGCAACGTCCGCCAGCCGTACGCGCGCACCATGCCGGGCGACACGAACGACATCGGCGACCGAGATGGGCAGGCCAACGTCAACGGGATCCATGGTCATCGAAGCAGTTCGTCACCGGCGATGAAGACGCGATCGACGGCATCCTCACCAAGCGTGTAGGGTAGATCGCGCCAGTCGGCGCCGTGAAGAATGAGAAAATCCGCACACATCGTGGGCGCGAGACGTCCGACGTGTGTCAGCCCGAGTGCCGCTGCGGCATTCGCAGTGCTCGCAGAGAATGCCTCGGCCGGTGTGAGACCATTCAGGCGGACGGCGAGTGCCATCGCAAGACTCATCGAGAAGAGCGGCGACGAGCCCGGATTGCAATCCGTCCCCACAGCGACCGCGGCGCCGGCGTCCACCAACGCACGCGCCGGCGCCGCCCGCAAGCCGAGATGCAGCGTCACGCCGGGCAGCACCACACCCACCGTCGTCACCGTCGCAAGCGCCGCAATTTGTGCCGGCCCGCTCGCTTCCAGATGGTCGACGCTGAGCGCGCCGTGCTGCACGGCCAGCTCGAGTCCACCGATCGCCGAGAACTGATCCACGTGCGCCTTGCAGGCGAGTCCGACATGACGCGCGGCGCGCAGCAGCATGTCCGCCTCGTCGACGCTGAACGCATCGCGCTCGATGAACACATCGACCGCGGTCGCGGCGCCGTCGCGTGCAAGGTCCGGTATGAATTCGCGGACCGCATGCTGCATGTACTCGAGCCGGTCTCGCGGGTCGCGTGGCGGTAGATGGAAGAGCATCGTTGCCACGAGCTGCGCCGGCACGTGTGCACTCAGCGCGCGCACCGCGTCGAGCTGCCGACGCTCGTTGTCCCACGTGAATCCGTAGCCGCTCTTCACCTCGATGGTGGTCGCTCCGGCGCGCATCATTCGCACCACGCGCGCCTGCGCGAGCGCCAGCAGTTCGACGGCCGCAGTCGCATTGGTGCAGGCCACCGTGTGCCGGATACCCCCGCCGGACGCCAGTACCTGCTCGTATGTGACACCGCTGGTGCGTGCCTCGAAATCCGCCAGCCGATCACCACCCCAGACCACGTGTGTGTGCGGATCGACCAGCCCCGGCACGACGGCGCATCCGGCGGCGTCGATCTCCACCTTGGCCGTGCCGTTCCAGTCGGTCCGTGCACCACACCACATTACGCGACCGTTCGTGATCGCGACCGCTGCGTCCCGTGTGATCTCGAGGTCACGCATCGCGGCACCGCGCCGCGCGCCGCGCCCTGGCGCCGTCACCAGTTGCGACACGTTCGTGAGCAGCTGATCGGCGATCATCGCGACACCGCGCCGAGCGCGTACGTATCACGCCGATGGCTCGCGCGCATCGACAGGTCGACACGGATCCGCATCAGGACTGTTGCAACGACGGCATGTCCACGCCACGCTCCCTGACCACGCGTATCGCAGTCTCGTAGCCGGCATCGGCGTGACGAATCACACCAATCGCCGGATCATTGGTCAGGCAGCGACGAAGTCGTTCATCCGCTTCGGCGCTGCCATCCGCGACGGCCACCAGTCCGGAATGCTGACTGTATCCCATGCCGACGCCGCCCCCGTGGTGAAAACTCATCCATGCCGCGCCGCTCGCAACGCCGGTCGCGAAGTTGAGCAACGGCCAGTCACTGACGGCATCGCTGCCATCGAGCATCGCTTCGGTTTCGCGATACGGGCTCGCCACCGATCCGGCATCGAGATGATCGCGACCGATGACGATCGGCGCGCTCACGCGCCCGTCGCGCACCATCGTGTTGAACAGCCGTCCCGCCTTGTCACGCTGGCGATAGCCGAGCCAGCAGATGCGCGCGGGCAGCCCCTGAAAGGCGATGCGTTCGCCCGCCCAGCCGAGCCATTGCTGCAGTCGCGCGTCTTCGGGAAAGAGCTCGCGCATCGCGGCGTCGGTGGCAGCGATGTCTGCCGGATCGCCACTCAACGCGACCCATCTGAATGGGCCGCGGCCCTCGCAGAAACTCTCGCGAATGAACGCCGGCACGAATCCGGGATAGCTGAACGCATCCGCGTAGCCGGCCAGCTGTGCCTGCGTGCGCAGGTTGTTGCCGTAGTCGAACGCGATCGCGCCGCGACGCTGCATCGTCACGATGGCCTCGACATGCGCCACCATCGCATCGCGCACGCGCGCCAGGTACGCATCGGGCGTCACACGCCGCAGCGTGGCGACATCCTCATCCGGCGCCGTCACCGGCAGGTAGCCGACCAGTGGATCGTGCGACGACGTCTGATCCGTGACGAGATCCGGTGTGAAGCCCTGCGCCACCATCTGCGGCAGCATCGATGCGGCGTTGCCGAGCACGCCGATCGACAATGCGCGCCGTTCGTGCCTCGCGCGCTGCGCCTGCCGGATCGCGTCGTCGAGCGACGACGCGACGGTGTCGAGATAACGCGTCTCCACCCGACGCTGAATGCGCGTCGCATCGATCTCGATGCAGATGCTGACACCTCCGGCGAGGGACACCGCCAGCGGCTGCGCGCCGCCCATGCCGCCGAGGCCGGCCGTGACGGTTATGGTACCGGCAAGTGTACCACCGAAATGCCGATCCGCCGCGCCGGCGAACGTTTCGTACGTGCCCTGCAGGATGCCCTGCGTGCCGATGTAGATCCAGCTGCCCGCCGTCATCTGGCCGTACATCATCAGCCCGAGCTTGTCGAGACGATCGAACTCGTCCCACGTCGCCCATTTCGGCACGAGGTTCGAGTTGGCGATCAACACCCGCGGCGCCATCGGATGTGTCTCGAGCACTGCCACGGGCTTGCCGGATTGCACGAGCAGCGTTTCGTCGTTCTTCAGGCGATCGAGCGTGGCGACGATCGTATCGAATGCATTCCAATCGCGCGCAGCCTTCCCGCGCCCGCCATACACGACCAGGTCCTCGGGTCGCTCGGCGACGTCGGGATCGAGATTGTTCATCAGCATGCGCTTCGCGGCTTCCTGGATCCAGCCCTGCGCCGTGCGCGTCGAACCGCGTGCCGCCCGAATGATTCGTGTCATGGGGATCAAAGAATCGTGTAGTGCCGTGGACGACGTGCCGAACTGACGCGGCGCGCTGAAGCCGGAAACATCGTCGCTGATATATCACCTTGTACTCACGGGAGCCAGCGGGCGCGCCAGGGGTCCGTGAACATCTCCAACGTTCTGCAGTACGCTACACGTACGTTCAGTGGTATGTCATGCAAACATCAGATGCACACGAGGTCGGTGTGTCTCCCATTTCTCCGCGTTTTTTCAGGGCGCCGATGCCGCTAGCTCAAGCCGCGTACGAAAAGTTGCGCAACATGATCCTGTCGGGCGAACTCCCTCCCGAGAGCGCCATCACCGAAAACTCCATCGTCGATCGCCTCGCGATCGGCAAGACGCCGGTCCGCGAAGCCATGCGCCGGCTCGTTCTCGAAGGGTTGCTGGATGTCACACCGCGCCTCGGCTACACCGTCACCGCCATCACGCGCAGTGATGTCGAGGACCTGTTCCAGTTGCGCGTCATCACCGAGACGGCGGCCGCGCAGCTCGCCGCCGATCGCATCGACGAGGCAGCACTCGAGCGTCTCACCGAACTGAGCGCCGTCGGCTACGATCCGGAGGATCGCGAATCGATGCTCACGTACATGGGCGTCAATGCGGAATTTCACGACATCATTGCGCGCGCCAGCGGCAATGTCCGTCTTGCCGAGATCGTGAATCGCCTGTTGCAGGAAGGACGGCGATTCATCCAGATCGCGATCCTCAGCGAGAATCATGGGCAGAGTGTGATCACGCAGCACCTGGCGATCGTGGACGCCATCCGGTCGAAGGACAAGGATGCGATTGCGGAAGCGGTCCGCGTGCATGTCGAGGATGGGATGCACATCACGCGCGACAGCCTCACCGCGGCGCACATGCTGGGCTGAGAGCCGGTCTGGACTGTCCGTACGCATCGCGCGCTGCCGCGCTCCGTTATTCTTCTCGGGGCGCGGCAATGGCGTTGAGGCCCTGCCCCGTCGTCCCGGAACTCCGGACGCACTGCGCTCCATTCTCCTGATCCGTCGAGCAGACATGAAGTGGGACGACAACGGTCCGAGTCAGGACCTCGAAGATCGGCGTGGTGAGTCGTCGGGGCGCGGCGGCGGCTTTCGCCTCGGCGGCGGCCGGATGGGCATCGGTGGCATTCTCGTGCTGCTGGTGCTCAGCATCGTTTTCAAGACCGACCTCACCGGTGCGCTGGGCGGCGGCGACGGCGTGCCGATGCCCGGCCCGGGTGGAGAACCTGCTGCACAAGGCGCCGCTGCGCCGCCGGCGCAGACATCGGCCGAAGAGGAGCAGCTGGT
>JACMLX010000029.1 GCA_014379355.1 Gemmatimonadaceae bacterium | reverse complement strand
TGCGACGCGATGACCACGAACGAGACAGTCTTCTTCCGGGACACCAAGCCGTTCGACGTGCTGCGCACCGACGTGCTGCCGGCGGCGGCGCTGCGCGCACGCGCGCTGGGACGGCCGGTGCGGATCTGGTGCGCCGCCAGCTCGACCGGCCAGGAGCCGTATTCGATCGCGATGATCGTGGCGCAGATGGAGGCGCAACTCGCGGGCACGGAAGTGCAGATCACCGCCACCGACTACTCCGCCGCCACCATCGCACGCGCCAGGTCCGGCATCTACAACCAGTTCGAAGTGCAGCGCGGTCTGCCCGTGCAACTGCTCCTGAAGTTCTTCGAGCCGGTCGCCGACGGGTTCGAACTGCTGCCGGAGATCCGGCGACGCGTGACCTTCGAGGAGTACAACCTCCTGCATCCGTTTCCGGCGTCTTGGCAGTTCGACATCATCTTCTGTCGCAACGTGCTGATCTACTTCGACATGCCGACGAAGAAGGACGTGATCGATCGCATGGCGAAGTTGCTCACTGGCGGCGGTACGTTGTTCCTCGGCGGCACCGAGAGCACGCTCGGCATCACGGACAGTGTCCTGCGCGTGCAACGTCACGCTGCCGCGGTGTTCTGCAGGCCAATGGAGTTGGCGCTGCACGAGCATGCATCGAACGCGGCCTGAGACGGGTTGGGGGTGGCGGGTCGTGACGGTGCGCACGTGGCAAACGTGCGAACCACCTGCGCACCTGTGAACGTTAGCCCTCGATCTCGTCCTCGACCGCGTCCTGCTCTCCCGACCGCCCCGGCCCGTTCAACTTGTTGCGCAGCGTCCGCACGCTGATGCCGAGCAGTTCTGCCGCACGCGTGCGGTTGTTGCCGGACGCTTCGAGGGCGCGCTGAATCAGTGCCGTCTCGGCTTCGTTCACATTCAGCGTGCCAAGCCACACGCCGTCGCCACCGCCCGCCACGGGTGACCCGCCCGGCGTCGGCGTACGCACGGACGGCGTGCCCGGACGCGGCGGCGGTGACATCACGCTGCTCGCCACATCGAGACCGTATCGCACCGCGTCGAAGGCGGCGGGCGACAGCATCGTTTCGTTGGAGAGAATCACCGCGCGCTCCACCGCATGCTGCAGCTCGCGCACGTTGCCGGGCCACGGATACCGCTGCAGCATTTCCATCGCTTCCGGCGTGATGCCCTTCACGTCCTTCTTGATGTCGGCCGCCGTGCGCATCACGAAGCGATACGCAAGCAACGGAATGTCCTCGGGGCGATCACGCAGCGGCGCGATCATGATCGGGATCGTGCTCAGGCGGTAGTACAGATCCTGGCGGAACGTGCCGTTGGCGGCATCCGCCTGCAGCTTGCGATTGGTGGTCGCGATGATGCGCACGTCGACGCGGATCGGGCTCGTGCCACCGACGCGCTCGAATTCCTGCTCCTGCAACACCCGCAGCAGCTTGGCCTGCAGGTCGAGGCGCATCTCGCTCACTTCGTCCAGCAGCAGCGTGCCGCGATGTGCACGCTCGAACGCCCCTTCGACACGCTTGAGGGCACCGGTGAACGCGCCCTTCTCATGGCCGAACAGCGCACTCTCGATCAGGCCTTCAGGCAGCGCTGCGCAGTTGAGCTGAATGAACGGTTTGTCGCGACGGTCGCTCTGGTCGTGAAGTGCGCGCGCGAGCAGTTCCTTGCCGGTGCCGGACTCACCCTGCAGCAGCACGGTGGCGCGGGTCGGCGCGGCCATCGCCACGGTCTGCATCAAGCGCCGCATGACCTGACTGTCACCGATGATCTGGCGCTCGTTGCGGAACTCCATGACCTCGCGGCGCAGCGCGTCGTTTTCGCGACGCAAACGGACGAGTTCCAGCGCCTGCTCGACGGCCAGCTCGAGTTGCTGGGGCCGGACGGGTTTGGTGATGTAGTCCACCGCACCGGCCTTGATGCTGGCCACCGCATGTTCGATGGAGGCGTAGCCAGTGAGCATGATCAGCGGTACGTCGTACCCCTCGCGCCGCAGCAGCGAGAGGAACTCGAGGCCCGACAATCCCGGCATCCGGTAGTCGGAGATGACCAGGTCGATGTCGCCACGCGCGAGCACCTGCAGCGCCTCGGGGACGTTTCGGGCCCCGATCGGCGTGTGGCCGGCCTGCTCCAGCGTGTCCTCGAGAATCAGGCCGACACTGGGTTCATCATCGACGTACAGGATCGTGGCCATGCAGGGCAGCGGCGGGGAAACTCTCAGCGACTGGGTGGTCAGGCGCCGCCGAATCGGAGCTCAGATGTTCAAGCGGCAAAACGTTCCGACCGATACCTCACAACAGTAGAACCGCATCACGCGGGTGCAAGGCGCGTCAGGCAGGATGTTCCTGCCTGTCCGCTGGAAAGTACTTCTCCTCAGGGGGCAGAGCAGATGCGGGTCACCACCTCACAGGCGCAGCGGTCGCAACTGGACTACATCCAGAACAACCTCCAGCGGCTGGTGAAGGCACAGGATCAGGCCGCGACAGGCAAGCGATTCCAGAAGGGGTCGGAAGACCCCAGCGCCACCGCGGACGTATTGCGCGCCGACGGTACGCTCTCGGCCTACACTCAGTACGCGCGCAACGGCGAGCTCGCCGTCGCGCGCGCCACCGAGGAAGACCGCGTACTGGGCAGCCTGCAGCTCATCACCGAGCGCGCGCGCGAACTGGCCTCCTCGCAGATCGGCTCCAACTCCGACGCCGCCACGCGACTCATCGCGAAGGCCGAGGTGGATCAGCTGATCGAATCGGCGATCGGCCTGGGCAACACACGCTTCGACACCGGCTACCTGTTCGGCGGCTCGCGCGCGATGCAGCAGCCGATGGCCAGCACGCCGAATTCGGTGCCGCCGTTCATGGCCAATGCAGCCACCATCGCGAATCCGCAGTACGAAATTTCGGCCGGCCAGCTCTCGGCGCCGAATCACAACGCACACGAGATCTTCAACGACACCAACGTGATGGTGGCGCTGCGTGATCTGTCGATCGCGCTCGGCAACAACAACGTGGCAGGCATCAGCGCCGCCATGCCGGCCCTCGACGTCTCGAGCAACGGCATCGGCAGTCTCCTTGGCGAGACCGGTGCCCGCGTCAATCAATACGAGACGATTCGGACGCAGCTCGCCGAAGCGACCGTAGATACCAGGACGCGTCGTTCGTACCTGTACGACATCGATCTGTCCGAGGCCGCCGCCAACTTCGCGCAGGCGCAAACGGCCTATCAGGCAGCGCTGAGCGCAGCCAACAAGGTGCTTTCCCTCAACGTGCTGGACTATCTGCGATGAGTGCTGCCATGGTGTCTGCAGACGTGGTGCTCCTCGATTCGGTGCTCCTCGGCCCGCTCGAAATCCGTACGGACACGGTCATCACATTTCCTGCAGGTCTGCCGGGCTTCGTGACACTGCGCCGGTTCGCGCTCGTCGAAACGCAACGCGACGATTTGGTGTGGCTGCAGAGCGTGGACGATGCGGGGCTGACGTTTCTGCTGGCGGATCCGTTCGCACTCGTGCCGGGCTTCGAAGTGGAGTTGCCGGCGGCAGATCTGGCCGCGCTCGGCGGTGCGGACGCGAATCAGGCACTGCTCGTGCTCACCGTGGTGCAGCTCGACGGCGGTCTGCCGACGGCCGCCAATCTGCAAAGCCCGGTCGTCATCGATCGCGAGCGTCGCGTCGGGAGACAGGTCGTGCTGCCGGATTCCCGGTACGGGATGCATCACCCGATCGCGATCGGGTGACAGCAGCCGGCGCGTCACGTCCGCTGCACGCTGCCGCCTGACACCTCGCCTCACCACGGCACCTGATCACGGTCCACTGGTCGTGATCTGGTGCCGATCGCGGCCTTAGTCGCCGACTTTCGCGCCGCTGAGTGCCGCGCTCACATTCGTCAGCACGCGTGCCCAGTCACCGCGTGACGGCTGACGGAACAACCGCATGCGAGCGTACCACGGCGTGCTGCTGCCGCGGGTACCCCAGCGCCAATCAGGCACGTGCGACACGAGCAGCCAGACCGGCATGCCGAGTGCACCAGCGAGATGTGCGATCCCGGTATCGACCGATATCAGCAGGTCCAGTTTCGACAGCTGACGTGCGGTGTGCAGCCAATCGCCCGATGGCGGGTTCTCGACGATGCCGGACGGCACGTCAGTCCCGTTCACACCGTGCTGCAGGCATACGAAACGAATGTCCGGATGGGTGTGGAGCAGACCATGCAGCAATCCGGACGGAATCGAGCGTACCGCGTCGTTGCGGTGCGCGGGGTTCCCCGCCCATACGATCCCGACGCGCTTGACGCGCGTTCGGTCGCGCACGCGTGTGTCAGGCATGCGCACGTACGTCTCACCGGCGCCGCGCCACGTCGACCCGACGTCCAGGATGACCGGCAGCGAAAGCAGCGGTGCGAAATAGTCGGTGAACACCATCTCGCCGCGAGGCACGGCGTTGTAGCCCGACGCGCGCAGCAGCGACACGGCGTCGGCGTGACAGGCCACGATCACGCGATCGGCGGCCTGCACCGCGCTGTGATGCGAAAATCGAAGAAACTGGAACTCGTCGCCGAGTCCCTGCTCCCCAAGCAGCAGGATCGACTTGCCGTCGAGCGATTCGCCGCGCCACGGCTGTGCGCCGCTCTCGGGCGAGGGCAGCGGGCGCGATTCGAAATCGCTCCAGCCGCCCGACGCATCGCCCAGCAGGTGACGCAGATAGCCTCGCGTGACGCGTGTGCCGGGAGAGTCCGGACGAACCGCGAGGCTCTTGTCACACCACGCGAGCGCACCATCGAAGTCGCCCAGGTCGTGGCGGATCAGTGCTGCCGTTGCCAAGACGACGGGATCAGCCGGCGCCAGCCTGAGCGCCGCCGCGAGCGCTTGCCAGGCATCGTCGGGACACTGCGCCTCACGCAACGATGCCGCGAGTGCGGCGGCTCCGGCGGCGTCGCGT
>JACMLX010000233.1 GCA_014379355.1 Gemmatimonadaceae bacterium | reverse complement strand
TCCCCGCGTTCCCCGCGAGCCCCGCGTGAAAAGTTTCAAGTTCGCGCGATTTGGAACCCTCCGTGTCTCTGTGCGAGACCAGCAGAGATAAGATCGTTGCCAAGCCCTGAACCTGACCGAGCGACACATGCATCAGATGATTCGAACGACGAAGGAGCACGACGGACCGCTGATGTCGCGCATCGTGGCCGGGGCGTGGCGGATGGGCGACTGGAATTGGTCGGCGCAGGAGCGACTGCGGTGGATCGAGCAGTGCGTGGAGCTGGGCGTGACGACGTTCGATCATGCCGACATCTACGGCGACTACACCGTCGAGCAACTGTTCGGTGAAGCGCTGGCACTGGCGCCCGGACTGCGCGCGACGATTCAGCTCGTCACCAAGTGCGGCATCTGCCTCACGTCGCCGGCCCGACCCGCACATCGCGTCAAGCACTACGACACCAGCTTCGAGCACATCGTGCGCAGCGTGGAACAGTCGCTGCGCCTGCTGCACACGGAACGGATCGAGCTGCTCCTCATTCATCGACCGGACGCGCTGATGGATGCCGATGTGGTTGCGGCCGCGTTCACGCATCTGCAGCTGCAGGGCAAGGTCGAGCATTTCGGCGTGTCAAATTTTTCGCCCGCGCAGTTCGAGCTGTTGGCGAGCCGGTTTCCGCTGGTGACGAACCAGGTCGAACTGCATCCCCTGCATCTCGCGCCGCTGCACGATGGCACGCTGGATCAGTGTCAGCAGCGCCGGATGCAGCCGATGATCTGGTCACCGCTGGCGGGCGGACGCCTGCTCACCGGCGACGACGCCGTCGCCGTACGCGTACGGGCAGCGCTCGGTGCGGTGGGCGCGCGACATCGCGTGAGTGTCGCGACTGTCGCCTTCGCGTGGCTGCTGCGACACCCGAGTCGCCCGATTCCCGTGGCCGGCTCGCGACGGATCGAGGCGATGCGCGAGGCCGTGACTGCGCTCGACATGTCGCTCGATGTGCAGGACTGGACCGAGATCTGGACCGCCGGAAGTGGACACGAGGTCCCCTGACGGGCAAGTTGAGCGATCGAGTCATGAGGCATCGAGTCGATGTGGCACCATGTCACTGTCGAAGGCGGAAGGCGCATGAAGGAGCCCTTCGGGGATAACAGATCCCGCCTTGGCGCGGCGCTGCTCGGTGTGGGCGTCGTCGTTCTGATCGGGACGGCGTGCAGCCTCTTCACCATCGGCAATGACACCTCGGCACCGACGTCCCCGCCGCCGCGCATCGACAACACCGCGCGCATCGCGGCCATCACGGCCACCGCCAACGGTACGACGGGCCTGTGCGCCGATATCCGTCCGTTCTATTGGGAGATCGGCGACCGCCTCGGCAGTGTTGCAGGCGGGTCGGTGAATCGGGCAGGAAGTGCCACGCGTTATGGTGCCCAGACCGCGATGCCGATCGGTGCCGCGTCGCAATGGATGTACGCGGTCTACGTGGCGACGCGACGCCAGGCCATCCCGGCCAGCGAGGACATCTTCGCCCTCTCGCTCCGCAGTGGCTACACAAGTTTCAGCGACGTCCCGTGTGACCCCATCGAGTCGGTGGCGGACTGCGGAAGGCGCGGCAGCAATGGTGTGGCGACCCCGTCGCACTTCGGCCGATTCTTCTACGGAAGCGGTCACGCACAGCGGCACGCCGTTGAGCCGCCGCCCGGCATGAATCTCGGGAGCTTCTCCAGGGTCACCCTCGGACGCGAGTTGCAGCGCGTGCTCGGCACCGACATCGACCTCACCTACACCACGCCGCAGGTCGCCGATGGCATTCGCACCACGCCGGCGGCTTACGCCCTGTTCCTGCAGAAGATCCTTGGCAGCAGATTGCGCTTCGGCTTCCTCCTCGGCAACAACGCGACGTGCACGAATCCCGCCACCTGCGCCACGGCGATTTCCACGCCGCTCGGCACGGAGTTGAACTGGTCGTACTCGCTCGGCCACTGGGTCGAGAATGATTCCGCGCTGGGCGACGGCGCATTCAGCAGCCCGGGTGCACTGGGCTTCTATCCGTGGATCAATGCGGCGGTGGATACGTACGGTATCGTGGCCCGTGTCGATTCAGCGGGAGGAATCCTGGCATCGGCGCGGTGTGGCGCCCTGCTGAGGAAGTCGTGGTTCACGGCTGGTATGCAATAACCCCACGGGAGCTCGATGACGTTCATGCTTCGCATGGTCTCGCTGCTGCTCGGCACCGCAAGCCTGCTGTACGCCGATCCATATCCTCGGCAACCGATCGACGTCCAGCACTACCGCTTCGCGATCACGCTCAGCGACAGCAGCGACCGCATCGACGGTCGGGCAATCATCCGGCTCACGGCGCTGAACGGCGGCCTGACGAATCTCTGGCTCGACCTGTCGAACCTGACGCCCGCGCGCCAGGGACGTGGCATGACGGTGAATCAGGTGCGGCGTGATGGAGTGGCGCTCGCGTTCCGTCATGCGGGTGATCGGATCACCATCACGCTCGACCACCCGACATCGGTGGGCGAGAGAATCGAGCTCGAGACGGTCTATGCGGGCGTTCCCGCCGATGGCCTCCAGATCAAGCCCACGCCGCACGGCGATCGCGCCTTCTTCTCTGACAACTGGCCGGACAAGGGCCATCACTGGCTGCCGCTGATCGATCACATCGCCGACAAGGCGACGATGGAGATGGACATCACGGCGCCGTCGCACTACCAGGTGATCTCCAACGGCGTGCGTGTCGAACAGACGGACGATCCTCGTGGCACGCGGCGCACCGTGTGGCGCGAGTCGGTACCGATCGCGCCGTGGCTCTACGCCCTCGGTGTGGCGCACTTCGCGGTACAGCACGTGGACGACTACGCCGGCATCCCGATCGACACGTGGGTGTTCACGCAACAGCGCGATGCCGGATTTCACGACTTTGCCGTGCCGACGAAGGACGCGCTGGCCTTCTACAGTGAGTGGGTCGGGCCGTTCTCGTACGAGAAGCTCGCGAATGTGCAGTCGAACTCGGTGAGCGGCGGCATGGAGGCCGCATCGGCGATCTTCTACAGTGCCGGCAGCGTCGCCGGCACGCGCCCGGTTCGCTGGCGCAACGTGGTCATTCACGAGATCGCACATCAGTGGTTCGGTGATGCGGTGACCGAGACAGACTGGAACGAGGTGTGGTTGAGCGAAGGGTTCGCGACGTATTTCACGCTGCTGTTCATCGAGCATGCGTACGGCCGCGATGAATTCGTGACCGGCTTGCGTGAGTCCCGCCGGACCGTGATCGACTTCGACACGAAGACGCCGGACTATCACGTCGTGCACGCGAACCTGACCGACATGGCGAAGGTCACGACGGCCATGACCTACCAGAAGGGGAGCTGGACGCTGCACATGCTCCGCGCCGAAATGGGCGACGATCGCTTCTGGGCTGGCATTCGCGATTACTACGCCCGACATCGCAACGGCAGCGCGACGACGGCGGATTTCCGCTCGGCGATGGAGCGGGCGGCCGGCCGTGATCTCGGTCCGTTTCTCCAGCAGTGGCTGTATCGCGGCGGTGTGCCGAAGCTGGCCGGCACATGGCGCTGGGAGGCGGCGACGAGGCAGGTGGTCGTCGAACTGCGCCAGACGCAGCCCGGTGAACCGTTCCGGGTCCCGATCGACATCGGCATCACGCTCCCGGGCGCGAACCCCCGTGTCGAACGCGTCCAGCTGGAGGGGCGTGACGGCCGCTATGTTTTCGCCGCGACAACCGCGCCGGCAACCGTCGAGCTGGATCCGAACGTCAGACTCCTGTTCGACGGCCAGCTCCTGCAGCGCTGAAGTGTATGTCTCGCACGGAGGCACAGAGCCACAGAGCATCGTGGCGCAAGCTGCGCGGCCTGCTCTTTGAATGTTCTACACATGTCGAGTACACCTGCATCACGCGGAGCCGCAGGGCCGCTGCGAATGCTTTGGAACTTCGCTCGCGAGACGTCCTTCCAGGGCCTTCGTCTTGCCTCCGCGGCTTCGCGTGATACAGGGGGTCCAACGAATGACGCAGAGCTCGGCCACGCGCGACGATTGAAGCATTCGAACGCTCTGTGTTTCTGTGCGAGACACGCTGTTGCCGTTGTTTAATGCCTACCACACAAACTTCCGAGATCGTGCTGATGCGATGGAATCGGGCTGGACTTGCGCTGCTGTGCACGGTGATGGCGACGCCACTGATGGCGCAGCGGACGACGAAGGCGCTCTCGCCGGCGGATCTGCGCACGCGGCTGTTCGCGATTGCGCACGACTCGATGATGGGTCGCGCACCCGGTGATGCCGGGAACTTCAAGGCGACGGCGTACATCGCCGCCGAGTTCGCGCGCCTCGGACTCAAACCCGCCGGTGACAACGGGACGTGGTTTCAGGTCGTGCCGTTCTTCCGACGCGCACCCGACACGCGCGACACACTCCGCGTGGACGGCACGATGGCACGACTCGGCGTGGACTATGTGCCCGTGCCCGGCAACGCCCGCACGCGGCCAATCGATGGGGCGACCGTCGTGTATGCCGGGCTCGCGTCGGACACCTCGACCTGGATCGATGCCGGTGCAGCGCAGGGCAAGGCATTGTTGTTCAGCGTACTGCCGCCCGAGCGACGGACAACGGCCACGCGTCGTACCAACGTCAATGCGCTCAGGTTGTCGCCGAGGTTCGCCGGCGCCGCCGCGTTGCTCGTTGCAGAACTCGATGCGGCGGGCGCGAGCACCGCGGCAGCGTACATGACCGGCAGCCTCGTGCTCGACACGACGTGGGCAGAGGTCCCAACGCTGGCGCTCGTGACCAACGCGTTCGCGATCAAGCTGCTGGGTCGCGATGTCTACAGTGCGACGCCAGGCGCGGTCGGGCGCACGCTCGGCGGCGCGATGCGCGTCGGCGTCTTTCCGCTTGAATTCGCCGCACGCAACGTGGTCGGCATCCTGCCCGGCACCGATCCGCTCGTGAACAAGCAATATGTGTCGCTCACGGCGCACAACGATCATGTGGGCTTCGATCGGGCTCCGGCCGATCATGATTCGCTGCGGGCATTCAATGCGGTCGTGCGACCGATGGGCGCCGACTCGCCGAGTCGCGAACCGACCGCGGGCGAGGCCACGCGGGTACGGCAGATACTCGATTCGTTGCGGACGATTCGGCCGACGGCACGCCCCGATTCCATCCGCAATGGCGCCGACGACGATGGTTCGGGGACCGTCGCGCTGCTCGAGATCGCGGAGGCATTGCAGGCCGGCAAGCCGCTGCGGCGCAGTATCCTGTTCGTGTCGCACACCGCCGAGGAATTCGGACTGCTCGGCTCTCGCTGGTTCACGGATCATCCGACGGTCGACCGCGATTCCATCATCGGCGAGATCGACATGGACATGATCGGCCGCGGGAGTGTGCAGGACCTGCCCGATGCGGGCCCGAGGTATCTCGAGGCGATCGGCATGCGACGGCTCAGCACCGAGTTCGGAGATGTCTTGAGCGCCGTCATGGCGCGCCAAAAACAGCCGTTCGATTTCAACCTCACGTTCGACGCGCCGGGCCATCCCCTGCAGTACTACTGTCGCGCAGATCACTACAGCTACGCGCGGTACGGCATCCCGGCGGTTGCGTTCTCGCGCGGTGAACACATGGACTACCACCAGGTCACCGACGAAGCGCAGTATATCGACTACGACGCCCTCACCCGCGTCGCCACGTTCGTCAAGGATGCTGCCGTCGAATTCGCGACGCGCACTGATCGGCCAAAGCTCGACAAGCCGAAGACCGACCCGAACGCCCAGTGCCGTCAGTGACTGCTGGTCTCGCACAGAGCCACGGAGCAATCGCGACTTCTACAGCAGTCGGGCGAACACTTTTCACGCGGGGCCCGCGGGGGACGCGGGGAAGTGCAACTACAAACGGCTTTTGGAAGAGCGTGTCGCGAGCGCAGTTCCACAAGCGCTTG
>JACMLX010000232.1 GCA_014379355.1 Gemmatimonadaceae bacterium | reverse complement strand
GATCGCGGCGCTCACGGGTGCGCAGCAGGCAATGCGCGCGACATTCGAGACGTTGGCCGCCGATGCGCTCAGGCACTCGCAGGACGCGTTCCTGACGGCCACGCGTGCCGAGCTGACCGCGCTGCAGGCCGATGGTGCCGCGCACGCGGAGCAGCGCGAGCAGACCATCGCGACGCTGCTGCATCCCGTACGTGAACTGCTCACGTCGTACGACGCCCGACTGACGCAACTCGATCGCGACCGCACCGAGGCGCTCGGGCAGGTGGCCGAGCGCCTGCTGCAGGTGCACAGTGTGAGTGACCGATTGGGGCGGGAGACGCGCGATCTCGTGCAGGCGCTGCGCGCGCCGTCGTCACGCGGACGATGGGGCGAACTGCAGCTGCAGCGTGTCGTCGAGATGGCGGGCATGCTCGAGTACTGCGACTTCGAGACGCAGCTCACGATGGCCACCACCGACGGCGTGCAGCGGCCGGACATGGTCGTGCGCCTGCCGGGCGGCTCCTCGATCGTGGTCGACGCCAAGGCGCCGCTGGAAGGATTTCTCGCGGCGATGGATGCGACCGACGACACGATGCGGCTGGCTGCACTCGATCGTCACGCGAAGCAGCTGCGTGCACACATCGCCGCGCTGAGTGATCGCAACTACTGGCGGCAGTTCACCCATGCACCGGAGTTCGTGGTGCTCTTCCTGCCCGGCGAGGCGTTTCATGCCGCCGCGCTCGAGCGTGATCCATCGTTGCTCGAAGCGGGCGTCGCGCAGCGCGTGCTGATCGCGTCGCCCACGACGCTCATCGCGCTGCTGCGCGCCGCCGCGTACGGCTGGCGCCAGGAACGCGTCGCGGAAAGTGCCGCACAGGTCAGCGCACTCGGTCGCGAACTGTCGGAGCGACTGGCGGTGTTCACGGCGCACCTCGCCGATGTCGGCATGTCGCTCGATCAGGCGGTCGGTCGCTACAACCGCGCCATCGGCAGCTTCGACGCACGCGTACTCGTCGCGGCGCGTCGCTTCACCGACCTCGGTGCCGGCCCCGCGTCCGCCGATGCCCTCGACACACCGGCGCAACTCGAGCGTCACTCCCGCGCGCCGGCTTCCGTGCCATCGGACGTCTGATCGGCGCCTGGCAGCCATCATCTCCGGAGATGGCGCATCGCTCAAACTTTTCACGCGGGGCCCGCGGGGAACGCGGGGAAGAGCGGAGATCACACCTTGCTGCTGTTTTTGTGGTTCGCGCAGCAGCAGCAGCAGCTCGCTCGGCATCCTGAACAGCGTTCGCGCGGAAGCACAGAACTGCGGAGACGTGCAACGGATTCTTTATGGAACTGCACCTGCGCCAGCGATAGTCTGCTTCGAAAATGCTGCTGTTGCAGTTGCCCTTTGCAAAGCTTTTTGCAGTTGTTCGTCTCCGTGCTGCTGCGCGCCGCGCGAACACTGCTGCTTTGCTCTTGTCGTTGCCGTTGCTCTTCCCCGCGTTCCCCGCGAGCCCCGCGCGAAAAGTGTTCAGAGCGCCCATGCAAGCGCAGATGGCAGCCGAGCGAATCACGACGTGTCGTAGTGCAGCGAGTCTCGGAACACCGTAGCCGCTCGTCGGATCTGCACCAGTTCCGTCGCCTCGATCCGGTCGAGGTTCCGGATCATCATCGCCATCCGTGGATGGTTTGCGAAGCGGTCGCGGTGTCGCGCCAGGAAATCCCAGTACAACACGTTGAACGGACACGCATCCGCGCCCGTCTTCGCCTTCACGTCATAGCGGCATGATGCGCAGTAGTCGCTCATGCGATTGATGTACGCGCCGCTCGCGACATACGGCTTGGACGCCATCACACCACCGTCGCCCCACGTGGCCATGCCGACCACATTCGGCAGCGTGACCCACTCGTACGCGTCCGTGAAGGCGGCCCAGAACCAGCGATTCAGCGCGGCAGGCGTCACACCGAGCAGGGTGGCGAAGTTGGCCTGCACCATCAGTCGCGGAATGTGATGCACGCGCCCGTTGTCGCGCACCGTGCGGATGGTGTCGGAGAGGCAGCGCATCTCGCAGGCAGGCGTCGCGGCCTCCGTGTATCCGACCTCGCCATCAGGCGCCCAGAACCACAGCGGCAACGGCAACCAGGCATCGAGCGCATTCGCGTCGCGCAGGCCGGGCATCTGGTGCCAGTAGATGCCGCGCACGTACTCCCGCCAGCCAAGGATCTGCCGAATGAACCCCTCGGCACTCGGCAGTGCGACATCACCGCCGCGAAAGGCGCGTTCCACACGTCTCACGACTTCGAGCGGGTGCAGCAACCCGACGTTCAGCGACGAGGCGAGTGCGGAATGCAGCAGGTCCACGTGACCGTGCTGCATCGCGTCCTCGTACGGTCCGAATTCGTTCAGCCGCTGCGTCACGAAACGTTCCAGCATCACCTTCGCGTCCGCACTCGTGACCGGCAACGAGAATCCATCGGCCGACGCCCACCGATTCTTCCATCCGTTCACGCGCGTGATGATGGCCTGCGTGGTGTCGTCCGGTGCGAATCCGATGGGATCGGGCGCCGGTTTCGCTTTCGGCCACGACTTGCGGTTCTCGGCGTCGAAGTTCCACGCACCACCGGTCGGTGTGCCATCCTCTTCCATCAGCACCTGGTGCTTGCGGCGCATGTCGCGGTAGAAGAATTCCATGCGCAGTTCCTTCCTTCCCACTGACCACGCGGTGAAGTCACCGCGCGTGGCGAGGAAGCCGCGATCGTCGCGTCGCTCGAGTGGCACCCCGATGCCGAGCAGCGCCTGTTCGGCGCGTTCGAGCGACTGCACCATCTGCAATTCGCGTCCCTCGGTCGCAATCACGCGCTGCACACCGTGCTGCTGTGCGGCCGCGAGCAAGCCTTCCTCATAGCTCGCCGCGCGTCGATGGTCCACCCGATACCCGGCCGCGATCAGCGCATCGGCGAAGTGCCGCATCGCGCTGAGGATCAGCACCAGCTTCTGTCGATGCCACGGCAACGCCGCACCCTTGTCGACCGCTTCGATGAAACAGGCGACGACGTTCGGATCCGCCGTCCGCGGCAACTGCGCCACCGCCCTCGAACACTCCCACGGCGCGACGAACACAAGCGTCATCCTGGAGCTGCTCTCCACATCAATCTTCGTCACGTCATTTCAACGCGTCACATTCGGGCGTCCGTTCCATTGCACGAATCGAACACGCTGTTCGCGCGGGGCTCGCGGGGAACGCGGGGAAGAGCAACTGCAACACTGTTCGCGCGGAGCTCACGGAAGCGCGGAGATGAGCAACTGCAAGAAGCTTTGTGAAGGGCAACTGCTGCTGCTGTCGCCCGTTCTCCAAGAACACGGGCGCCGTTGGAGCCGTCGCAGTTTCAGAGAAGGGCCGTTGCTCTTCTCCGCGCTTCAGCGCCTCCGCGCGAACGTTCTGGCCGTTGCTGTTCCAAAGCACTGGCCCTTCCCCGCGTTCATCGCGGCCCCCGCGCGAAAAGTTGAGCGATGCCCCGCGCGCTGTAGAACTACGCCAGGCGAATCGTCTGCCGGGCCGCAGTCCGGCGCATCAGCCGGGCGTGCTTGTCGCGATAGAGCTCGCTGTCCGACACCGCCAGGAGTGCGGTTGGTGAATCACCGTCCCGCGGGAACAGCGCGGCACCGACGCTGCCGTCGATGTCGATGTTCACACCGCCATGCTCCACCACATGGTTGAGGGCCTCGCGCACCTTCGCGACCACGACCTCCAGGTCGACGGCGTTCCGCAGGTATGGCGAGATCACCACGAACTCGTCGCCGCCGATGCGTCCCACCGTGTCCGAGGCGCGCAGGAGATGACGCAGGCGCGCGCCGATCATCCGCAGCACGTCATCACCGGCAAGGTGGCCGTAGCGGTCGTTCACTTCCTTGAATTCATCGAGATCGATGTACAGCACGCCGACATGCGTCCCGTTCCGCCGTGCCGCCGCGACGGCGACATCGAGTCGATCCATCAGGATCGTGCGATTGGGCAGTCCCGTCAGCGCATCGCTCGCGGCGCGATGTTCGGCAGACATGATCGACGCGTCGGCCAATGCCCAGTCGCGATCGAGCAACCAGACCAGCAACCCGATCGCCAGCGCACAATGCGCGAGGAATTCGACCGTGAGCAGCGGCTGCCATTCCACCGTGCCGGTCATCGCTCCGAAGCCGTGCGAGATCGCGACCACCGCGCGCAGCGTCGCCAGTGTGCCGACCACCGTCAGCGCCACGCGGACCATGCTCGCGCCAAGCACCATCGTGGCCGGCGCCGGCGCCTTCGAGATCACACGCGCAATGATCAGGCACGCGACCGCCGTTCCACCGGCGCGCAGCGCGTTGCGAATCATGTCCTGCGCGACCGCGTCATGGAGCGCGATCATTCCGATGCCGGACGTGAGCAGCGCGGCGAGCACGGCACCGAACATCGCCTCGCGCCGCACCTTGTCGGTCACCAGATTGTTGTTCGCCAGCTCCGCTGCGCCGAGCACCATGAAGCCGAGATACATCCACACCGCGAGTGACCGGCCCAGGTCGATCAGCGCGCCGTCGCCAGCGGAAAATGTGGTGAGATCGAACAGCTGCATGACCGCCGACGCCGCCAGCGCGATGAAGGCGCGGGAGATATCGCGCAGCGCGATCAGGTTGCGACGGTAGCCGAGCCGCCAACACAGCCATGCGAGACCGAGCGCCGCCAGAACTTCGAGGCCGACGACCACGGACGCATCGAGTGCGATTGTGTTCATGCGGTGTCCGTCGAGCACGGGTCCGGTGCAGCACGGAAAGCTTGCTTGCTAATACGAACCCGCGTCCCACTCCACGTCAACCCATCGCCGCGTAAATCACGACACCTGAACACGTTGCGAAGAATGTCCACAGCGCAACGTGCTCAGCCGCAAATTCTTAGAACAGACTCATGATGTGACCAGACGCATGGCGCGTGCGGCGATCGCGTCCACCGTCAAGCCGAATTTCTCATACAATGTGCTCGCCGGCGCCGAGGCGCCGAAGTGGTCGAGACCGATCACGTCGCCGTGTCCGGCGATGAGCTGCCACCACGACATCGGATGCGCCGCCTCGATCGCCAGTCTGGGAATGCCCGCCGGCAGGACGCTCGCCTGATAGGCCGCATCGGTCTGGTGGAAGAGCTCCATCGAGGGCACGCTCACGACCCGTGCCGGGACGCCCGCCTTCTCGACGGCGTCGCGCACCGACATCGCCAGTCCGACCTCGCTGCCCGTTGCCAGCAACACCAGCCTGGCCGGCTTCGTCGAATCGGCGAGCACGTATGCGCCGTGCTCCACACCGGCGCGTGCCTTTTCCGTGCCGATGCCAAGGAACGGCAGCTTCTGACGCGACAGCACGATCGCGCTCGGTCCCGTGCGATGATTGATCGCGACCCGCCAGCACTCGGCCACTTCCGTCGAATCCGCCGGCCGCAACACGAGCAGCCCCGGAATCGCGCGCAGGGCCGACAGATGTTCGATCGGCTGGTGCGTGGGGCCGTCTTCGCCGAGACCAATCGAATCGTGCGTGAAGACATAGATGCTGCGCACCTTCATCAGCGCCGCGAGGCGAATGGCTGGCCGCATGTAGTCGCTGAACACGAGGAAGGTGCCGCTGTACGGCACCACGCCACCGTGCAACGCGAGGCCGTTCATGATCGCGCCCATCGCGTGTTCACGCACACCGTAGTGGATGTAGCGCGCGCCACGATTGGTGGCGCTGAAGGTCTGGTCTCCCTTGCGCAACGTGAGGTTCGAGCCGGACAGGTCGGCGGACCCACCGATCAACTCGGGAATGTTGCCGCCGATGGCGCTCAGCACCGCACCAGACGCCGCGCGACTGGCGATCGTGCCGGTGTCGGTGGTGAACAACGGCAGTGATGCATCCCAGTGGTCCGGTAGGTCACCGGACATGCGGCGCAGGAATTCCTTCGCCGCATCGCCGTTCGCGGCGCGGAATGCAGCGAACCGTGTTTCCCATTCCGCATGCGCCGCGGCCCGCTCCGTCACCATCGACGTCCAGTGCGCGCGTGCATCGTCAGGAACGAAGAACGGCTCGTGACTGATCCAGCCCAGCGCGTCCTTCGACCTGATGATCTCTTCCGCGCCGAGCGGTTCGCCGTGCGCCTTTGCGCTGCCGGCGCGATTCGGGCTGCCGAAGCCGATGACGGTGCGGGTGATGATCATCGTCGGGCGACCATGCTCCGCCTTTGCTGCCGCAATCGCGGTGTCGATCTCCGCGAGATCATTCACATCGGAGATGTGCAGCACCTGCCAGCCGTATGATGCAAAGCGCTGCGCGGCATCATCGCTCAGCGCGAGATCCGTGCTCCCGTCGATCGTGATGCGATTGTCATCGTAGAAGCCGATCAGTTTGCCGAGCTTGAGATGTCCGGCCAGCGACGACGCTTCGTGGCTGATGCCTTCCATCAGGCAGCCGTCGCCGGCGATGAAATACGTGTAGTGATCGACGATCGCGTGATCCGCGGTGTTGGTGACTGCCGCGAGATGTGCTTCCGCCATCGCCATGCCGACCGCGTTCGCGACACCCTGGCCGAGTGGACCCGTCGTCGTCTCGACACCTGCGGTGTGACCGACCTCCGGATGACCGGGCGTCTTCGATCCCCACTGACGGAAGTTGATGATGTCGTCGAGCGTGAGACCGTAGCCACTCATGTGCAGTGCACCGTAGAGCACCATCGACGCATGGCCCACCGACAGCACGAATCGATCGCGATCCGGCCAGTGGGGCGCCGCGGGATCGTGGCGCATGTGCGTCGTGAAGAGGCGGTAGACGAGTGGCGCGAGCGCCATCGGCGTGCCGGGATGTCCGGACTCCGCGCGCTGCACGGCGTCCATGGCCAGCGTACGGATGGTGTTGATGCTGAGCAGCTCGATCGACGCTGTGGAAGCGATGGCAGTCACGGGAGGGCAGGCGGCGAGGACGCGTTGGCGCACCGGAATCACGGCGCAAGCCTGAAAGTTACGGCGTCGCGGCCAGCCCTGACACCGTGACCTGGGTGCCGCTCAGATCACGCGGTCCCGCGGTGGCTTGCCGGCCAGCCACTGCAATGCGTTCTCGAGCGCCCGCAGGCCCATCGCCGTACGCGTTTCCTCGGTTGCGCTGCCGAGGTGGGGCAGCAGCACCACGTTTTCCATGCCCATGAGCGCCGATGTGATTTTCGGCTCATGTTCGTGCACGTCGAGCCCGGCGGCGAACAGATGCCCGGCACGCAGTGAGTCGGCGAGTGCACGTTCATCCACCAGCGATCCACGGGCGGTGTTGATCAGGATGCTGCCCGGCTTCATGCGTGCGAGGCGCTCGACATTCATCAGGTGCTGCGTGTCCGGCGTGGCCGGCGCATGCAGGGTCACGATGTCGCTCGTTTCCAGCAGCGCATCGAGGGACGGTGCCATCTCGTCATCCGGCGGCGTGTGACCGCCCGCGCGCCCGGTCCATCGGACCGTCAGTCCGAATGCGCGCGCACGATCGGCCACCGCACGCCCGATACGTCCATATCCGACGATGCCGAGTGTGCGACCGCGCAGTGTGTGACCGAGATGATGTGTCGGCGCGAGACCATGCCAGCGATTGGCGCGCACCAGCCGCTCGCCCTCGCCGAGGCGACGAGTCGCCATCAGGATCAGGGCGATTGCGATGTCTGCGGTGTCGTCGGTCAGCACATCAGGGGTGTTCGTGACCGCGATGCCTGCACGCGCTGCCGCGCTCAGGTCGATGTGATTGAATCCGACACCGATGTTCGCGATCAGCGTCGCGCGATACGGCGCGTGATGAAAGAGCAGCTCGTCGAACGGGTCACCGACGATCGGCACCATGACATCGCAGTGATCCATCGCGCGAATGAGCTCGGGCTGCCCACGTGGCACGTCGCCGACATTCACGCTGACGTCGAAGTGCTCGGCGAACGCCGCTTCGACGGCATCGGTGTGTCGTCGCGTGAGATACGCGACCGGGCGTGACCTGCCGTCCCTGGGCATCAGGGCCAGCGCGACAGCAGTCGCGTGGTGAGGACGGACGACATCGCCATGATGGTTTCCTGTGGATTGACGCCGACGCCCGTCGGCAGCATCGAGCCGTCGAACACGTACACGCCGCGCACCCCGTGCCGCTCACCCGATGGCGTGACGCCGCTGGTGGCGGGATCGGTGCCGATACGAGCCGTGCCGTTCACATGTGCGCTGAAGAGTGTCACGCGATTTGCCTCCACCGAGCGCGTACGGATCTGCGACAGGTCTGCGTCGCGGCGGATGACGATCGGTGTGGTGTGCAACGTGTGGACTTCCCGCGCGCCCGCCGCGAGCTGCAACCGCGCCGCCGCTTCGATCGAAGCCTTCACATTCTCCGTATACGCCGCGCTCAGCGCGTAGGAGATACGCGGTCGCCCTCGTGTGTCCAGCAGCACACTGCCACTGGAGTGCTGCAGGTCGCTGCCATCCCGCGTCAGCGCGATGGTCGATGCCATGAATGGAAACCTGCGCATCATGGCCGCGTGTGATGCACCGAATCCCGACAGTGCGGCAGCACCGACCGATGGATGAAGCGGCGGGCACTCGAGCCAGAAGCCGTACCGGTTCGCATCGCGTTCGACGAATTCGTCGCACATCGTGCTCAGCGGAATGCCGGCGGCGCCATAGATCTCCCGATCGTGCATGCCGGCGACGACCGTGGTGGGATGCAGGCGCAGATATCTGCCGACACCGCCGCCACCCATGCCGGATCGCTGCAGCAGCAGCGGCGTTTCCACCGCACCGGCACTCACGATCACGATCGGCGCCTCGAGGGTCAGGGTCCGCGCTGCCGCGCCGTCGCGTGGTGCGCGCACCGTCGCCGTCACGCGTTTTGTCGGCATCGCGTTCGTGCCGTTGCTCGCGCGCGACACCATCTCGATACGGGAGACATGTGCGTTGGCGTAGAGCGTCGCCCCGCGTGCGAGGGCACGAGGAATCCAGACCTGCTGGGCCCCCTGTTTCGCATCGTAGCGACAGCCGACGTTGCAGAAGCCAGCACGCACACAGCCACGCGCGTTGATCATCGCCGCGCGCGCCGTCCAGCCGAGTTTCGCGGCGCCGTCGAGAATGATGCGATTGTTCGGTGAATGGGCGTCATCCGGCACGAGTCGCGCATGCACGTCCTGTTCGATCGCGTCGAACACGGGCGCCATCTCGGCGGCGCTCATGCCGTCGAGCCCGAAACGCGTCGCCCATTCCGCGAGTACATGCTCCGGCGTGCGCAGCATGATCATCCAGTTCACCGTCGTGCTGCCGCCGACCGTCGCCCCCTGGAACATGGTGACCGCCAGATCGTCGGTCGCGCGCAGCCCGCCTTCGGCGAACAACCGTTCGGTCATGGCACCTTCGTGCTCCGTGAACTCGTCGGCCGGGATGAACTCCCCCGATTCGAGCAGCACGACCTGTTTGCCCGCTTCCGCCAGCCGCGCCGCCGCGACGGCACCGCCCGCCCCCGTGCCGATCACGATCGCATCGGCCGTGATCACCGACGCGACGCGAAACGTCGCCGCGGTGACCACGCCGTCCGGCAGCGG
>JACMLX010000028.1 GCA_014379355.1 Gemmatimonadaceae bacterium | reverse complement strand
GGGCCGCTGGCGGACGAGATCACACGCACGGCGGAATGGACGGTGTCGCGCGACTGGCGGTAGTCGAGTGCGCGACGCGGCCGTCGCGCACGCGACACACCGCAGGTCGGCCAGCGCCCCACCACGTTCGTTCGGGCACGCGTCACGCAGTGCATCGAGTGACGGACCGAAGCCCGCGACCGGGAACGTGTACGTGACGCGGCCGTGCTTGAGCGCGACGGTCGTGACGCGCAACACCTGCGTGCGAAGGATCGAGCGCTGAATCAGATTGCGCAGCTCGGGTGTCGGCACGAACGCCCCTGTGTTCGCCTTCGTCGCCAACCACCGCACGTCACGCGGTCGCTGCGAATCCGCCTGGACACGCACGCGCACGTCGCCGTTCGTATCCGAGTCGAGCTGATCACGCGTGGTCAGGAACGCATCCAGCAGACGCCCACTGCATCGTATGACGAGCGACACGGGCGTCTCGTCGGCCGGAATGCTGTCCGAGACCTCTCGCGTGACGGTGGTGACGGTCACGGGTCGCCCGCCTGTTGCCGGTTCAACGGTGACGCGCCACTGCGCGACTGCGGCGGCCGGCGCCAGTGCGGCGCTGCAGAACAGGACAACCAGCGCAGCGCCACCGCGCAGCGCGCCGCGAATTCCCATCAGGCGAGCGAACACGGGACGCATGACGCGCAGTGGTCGAGAGTGATCGGGGTTGGGGCCGTGTTGATCGTACACCGAAACGACACGTTCCGCGTGATGTGCCACCTGAAAACGACAACGACCCCGGTAAGGGGTCGCTGTCTGAAACACATGGAGGTCCGGGGACTCGAACCCCGCACCTATTGCTTGCAAAGCAATTGCTCTACCAGATGAGCTAGACCCCCGAGTCTTCACCAACAGAGAACAACGATAAGCCGGCCGGGCCATCCGATCAAGCCGTTCGACGCACGGCGCAACGTGTCTGCTACACTTACGGCACGGCGAGTCGCGACGTGTTCACCACGGGTCGACGGGTCACGAGATCGAGCACCGGCGTCGTGGCCAACGTGGTCAGCACCGCCATGATCACGAGCATGGTGAAGAGCGTCGGCGACAGAATGCCGAGGTCGAGGCCGAGGTTGAGCACGATCAGTTCCATCAGGCCCCGCGTGTTCATCAGAATACCGAGTGAGACGGCGTCACGCGACATGAAGCCCGTGACCTTCGCGGCAGCGAACGTGCCCCCGAACTTCCCGAGTGATGCCGTGAGCGTGATCACGGCACAGATGAACCACTCGGTCGGCGTGCTGACGAGCCCTATCTCGGTACGCAAGCCAGTGAACGCGAAGAACGCGGGGAGAAACAACACGATGACGATGTCGTGCAGCTTTCCCTGAAGGTCCCGAGCGAGTTCCGATGCGTGCGGAATGATGGCGCCAAGCAGGAACGCGCCGAAGATCGCGTGAATGCCGGCGGCTTCGGTGGCGAGCGTGGAGATCAGCAGTGCCACGACCACGAACGACATCATGGCCTGCGCGCTGACCGCTCGCCGTGACGCGCTGCGAATCGCACGCGTCACCAGCGGCCGGACGACCCAGAGCATCACGACCAGATACACAGCCGTCATCGCGAGTGTCCTGACGGCACTGCTGGCGTCGGCCTTGGCGATCGCGACCACGACAGCCAGCAGGCACCAGGCGGTCGCGTCGTCCACAGCCGCGCAGGTCAGCGCGACGGTGCCCATGTACGTCGACTGCAGCCCACGATCGGTGAGGATACGAGCCAGGACCGGGAACGCCGTCACGGACAGCGACACGCCGACGAACAGCGCGAAGACCGTGAACGAGACCTGCCCTGTCGCGTAACGCGGATAGAGCCAGAGTGCGAGCACGCAGCCGAGCACGAACGGCACGAGGATGCTGGCGTGCGAAATCGCGATGGTCGCGTGGGTCTTCTTCGTCAGCTGCGACAGGTCGAGCTGCAGCCCGACGAGGAACATGAACAGGATGACGCCGATCTGTGCGATGATCGACAGATACGGGGCGGTCGCCGCGGGCAGCACCCAGTTCATGAGCCCCGGCGCGATGCGGCCGAGTAGCGACGGCCCGAGCAGGATACCGGCGATCACTTCCCCGATCACGGCCGGCTGGTGCAGGCGCTGGCACAGCGCGCCGCAGAGCCGGGCGGCGATGATCACAATCACCAGCGCCAGCAGCACATGCAGCAGTGTGTCCTGCGCGGCGGCCGGCGCGGGTGACGTTGCGACGGCCGCCAGATCCGATACCGGTGCAACGAGAGAACTGCCCGCACCGAACACCGCCAGCACCGCCGCGACGGCGGCGCCGATCATCACCAGATAAGGCACCGCCGACAAGGTCCTACTCGTGCGCCGGCAACGGCTCCATCGTGCGCACGTCCACCGGAATCTGCACTTCATCACGATACTTCGACGTCATCCAGCTGATGCGGAGACGCGGGAAGGCCTCGAAGAACTGCGTGTAGCACGTGATCCAGAGTCCGAAGTAGAGCGCCGCCATACCCAGTTCCTGCCAGCCGAACGGCACACCATCCGTCGGGACGCCATACAGCGAGGGATAGACCTCGATGTAGCGCTGCAGGTACGTGCCGGTGAGTGACACGAGCGCGAACAGGATGTTCGTCGGGATGAACATCTTGGCGGCTTTCGAGATCAGGCCAGGAAACGGCGCAACGAACACCAGCATCAGCACCGTGAACGAGACCGGCAGCCAGGGATCAATGAGGCGGAGGCGGAAGAAATGCGTCTCCTCTCCGATGTTGCCGTACCAGATGATCAGCAGCTGTGCGAACGTCGTATAGCCCCAGAACGCGGTCCACGCAAAACGCAGCTTGCCCAGGTCGTGGATCTGCAGGTCGCCCAGAATCTCGTTCGCGACCGAGCTGTTGAAGTGCTTCCTCCAGATGAAGAACAACAGCGAAAAACTCATCAGGAAGCCGTTGATGCCGGTCATGAAACTCCACCAGCCCCACAGCGTCGAGAAGAAGAACACATCGAGCGCCATCGACAGGTCGTAGTGCAGCATCATCCAGCCGAATCCGAACATGATGGCCATCGAGACGGCGATCTTGCCCTGGATGCTGTGCTGGTTGTGCAGCTCGCGACGCTCCTCACCCCAGCCGGCGCGCATGCGTGCACGAAGACCGGCGGCCCACTTGGCGCCACCCTCGGGCAGCTGTGCCACATCGATACGCAGCGAGTTGTAGATGAACCACAGCTGCAGCGCATAGATCACCGTCAGGATGCCGATCTCGCGCAGTGCGAAGAAGGCGTGGTTGCCGAGCCAGAACACACGCTCCGAATTGGGCAGTGCATTCGGATCGGCGACCCACGGAAAGATGTGCTTGCCGCCGATGGTCACGCTGAGCACGAGGAACAGCCACGAGATCGGAAGGAAGGCGGCATACCCTTCCATCAGCCGCGCGATGGAGCGAGACCAGCGCGCCGTCACGATGCGGAAGATCGCCACGAACATCACGGCGCCGGAGCTGATCGCGCTGAAGTACAACCAGTGATAGTGGAACGCGCGCCAGATGCGATCGGGCGACATGGCGAGACCGGCGCCGAATGCGAGCACGCCGATGACGGTCGAGGCGAGTGCCGCAGTCTTGATCCAGCCGGCGACCGGCTTCGATGTCGCCGCAATCAGGTCGGCGCGCGGCGGATACGTGGGATTGTGGATGCTCACTTTTTCGTCCCCGGCTCGGCGGGCGTGACCGTCGGCGTTTCACCGGCCGGCTGTGGTTCGACGGCCGCCTTTGCGCTCGGGTGCCACATCGGCGCCGGACGCGTCGGTGCCGTCCTCGTGTACGTCGGAATCGTCCAACCGGTCTGGCCTGGGTATCCGAGCGGTCCGACGGCGACCGGCTTCGCCAGTCGTCCCTGCAGGCCGCGCACATAGTTCACCACATCCCAGCGATCCGGCTCCTCGATGCGGTTGTAGCTCGGCATCACGCCGCGCCCGTTGCGCAGCATACCGTAGATGTAGCCGTCGGTGCGTGCCTTCGTCATGTCGGTCATCAGGTTGATCGCCGGCATGCCGTACTTGGTCACCGGACCGAGGCCGTTGCCGGCATCACCATGACAGACCGCGCAGTTCTGCTGGTAGTAGCGATGACCGTTGTTGATCGATGAATCGAGTTCGGCCGGCGACAGCTTCGCCGGATCCCTCGGATTCGGGAACACGCTGAACGAGTCGATCACCGCGGGAAATGCGGCGTAGCTGATCGTGTACCCCGGCGTCAACAGGCCAGTGACCGGTACCGAGTTCACCGGCTGCCCACGTGGCGCCACACTGTCCGAGACGGAATCCCACGGCTGAATGGCCGGCTGGTCCTTGAAGTCGGTGAACCACGAGCAGGCGCCGAACGCCATCGGCATCAGCGCGATCGCAGCCACGCGAAGTGACTTAGCGCTCACCGCGAACCTCCACTGCCCCGTGGGCCTTCAGCGTGCTTTCCAGCTCCGCGAACTTGTCCGGCGTCGTCTCGATCCAGATCCCGTAGTCGCCGTGCGTGAAGCGCTTGTCGAAACCGAAGTTCGTCACCAGCCGCGGGATGCCGGCGTTGATGAACATGCCGGCCACCGTGCTCAGGCAGCCGACCATGACGAACATCTCGAAGCCCATGATCGTGTACGGTATCCAGCTCGCGATCGCCTTGCCACCGACCTGCAGTGACCAGTACTGCGAGCACCAGATCGAGATCCAGTACCCGAACGTCACGCCGAGTGACGCGCCGATCAGGGTGAACACGCGCACGACACTCGTCGGCGCATCGATCGCATCGTCGATCTCATGCTGGATGGTCGGCGAGTAGACCGTGACCTTCGGCACCTTCTTCGCCTTCAGGTCCTTGATCGCCGCGCAGACTGCATCCAGCTGCGGAAATACTGCCAGGACGCCCTGCATCAGTGATGCCCTCCATGATCGTGAAGCATCTTCGGCGGCACAATCTCCTTCACTTCGGCGATCGCGATCACGGGCATCTGCTTGATGAAGAGCAGGAACCACATGAAGAACCAGCCGAACGATCCCACCAGGAAACACATGTCGATCCAGCTCGGCATGTAGGTCGACCACTGCCACGGTTCGAACTCATGGCTGAGCGAAGGCACGACGATCACGAAGCGCTCGTACCACATGCCGATGTTGATGATGATCGACAGGATCCAGAGCCAGGTCGGGTTGCGTCGCAGCTTCTGCGAGAAGAGCGAGAGCGGGAAGATCATGTTGCACAGCAACAGGATCCAGGCACTCCACCACCACTGCCCGAACACGCGATTCCAGAAGTACTCCTGCTCCGGCGCCACGCCCGAGAACCAGGCGATGAAGAACTCGGAGAGATATCCGGAACCCACCATGATCGACGTGAAGAGGACGACCTTGGCGGTCGCATCGAGGTGGTTGAGCGTGACGTAATGCTCGAGGTTCCACCACTTCCGGATCGGGATCAGGATGGTCCACACCATCGCAAAGCCCGAGAAGATGGCGCCGCCGACGAAGTACGGCGGGAAGATCGTGGTGTGCCAGCCCGGCGTCAGCGCCATCGCGAAGTCGAACGACACGACCGAGTGCACCGACAGCACCAGCGGCGTGCTGAACGCCGCGAGGAACATGTACATCTTGGCGAAGTGGCGCCATTCCCGATCGGTGTTCTTCCAACCCAGCGAGAGCATCGCGAAGATGCGCTTGCGAATCGGGTTCGTTTCCTTGTCGCGCATGACCGCGAAGTCGGGAATGAGGCCGAGATAGAGGAACGTCGCCGAGATCGTGAGGTACGTCGAGATGGCGAACACGTCCCACAGCAGCGGGCTCTTGAACTGCGGGAACAGCAGACGCCAGTTCGGATACGGGATCAGCCAGAAGAACTTCCACGGCCTCCCGATATGGATGATCGGGAAGAGACCTGCCGTCATCACCGCGAACACCGTCATCGCTTCCGACGCGCGATAGATCGTGGTTCTGAAACCGGCGCGGAAGAGATAGAGGATGGCGGAGATCAGTGTGCCTGCGTGTCCGATACCGACCCAGAACACGAACGTGATGATGTACACACCCCACATCACCGGCGGCACGTAGCCGGCGTTGCCGAGGCCCCAATAGATCTGGAAGGTCCACGCCGAGGCGCCCACCAGCATTGCCGCGACCGCGACACCAAGGCCAATGAACCACTTCGGGCTTGGCTTGAGGGTCGCGAGCAGCTCGTTGTCCACCTGCTCGAACGAACTGACACCGGGAACCTGGATTCCCGCCGCTGGAATGTTCGGACGCTTGATCTTGCCCTGCACTGGCTTCGCAGTCGTCGCCATTCGGGTCAGGCCTCGACCGTGTGATTGATCTTCTTCAGGTAGACCACTGCCGTGTAGGTGTTGAGCACCTCGAAGACGTGGTACGCTCGCTCGTCCTCCACCTGCTTCGCCACCGTCCATGCCGGATCGGCCGCGTCACCGAACGTGATGGCCTTCGACGGACACGCCTGCGCGCACGCCGTCGTGAATTCATCGGCCTGCAGCGGGCGATGTTCGAGATCGGCCCGCGTCTCCGCTTCGCGGATGCGCTGCACGCAGAACGAACACTTCTCCATCACGCCCTTGCCGCGGACGGTGACGTCCGGGTTGAGCTGCATCTGCATCGGCTCGGGGAACGCATACTGGCGACGATCCGGCTCACCGTACCCGAACCAGTTGTAGTAGCGGACCTTGTACGGGCAGTTGTTGCTGCAGTAACGCGTGCCGACGCAGCGATTGTAGACCTGGACGTTGAGTCCATCCGGCGAGTGGTACGTCGCGTACACCGGGCAGACGGGCTCGCACGGCGCGTTGCCGCAGTGCTGGCACATCATCGGCACGAAACGCGTGTCGAAGCCCGGATCGAACACGTTCTCGGAGTCGTCGGCACCTTCGAAGTAGCGTTCGAGGCGAATCCACGCCATCTCGCGACCCTTGATGATGTTGGCACCGGGACGCGTGTCCCACACCGTCGGCGACAGGGCGCGACCCTGCCAGCTGGCACCGACGGTCGGAATGTTGTTCTCGCTGTAGCACGCGGTGACGCAGGCCGAACAGCCGGTGCATCGGCTCAGGTCCACCGTCATCGCCCAGCGACGCTTGGCCATTCCGCTCCAGTGCTGCTCGGAGTACATGCCCTTCGCCTTCGACTCCTGATCGCCGAGATCACCCTGCGCATCGTTCGCGACGGGGCTCCTGAGACCGGGCAGGAACTCGTGCGGCGCCCCGCCGACGAACTCGTGTTCCTGCTCGCCCCATTCCTTCGGACCGTGACCGCTTTCGTGCTCGGCGGCGGCTCCTTCATGGCCTGCCCCTTCCTTCTTCGTGCGTCCCTCGATCAGTGCCGCGAGCGTGGTCGCCTGACCGATCCCTCGGGAATGCTGTCGGGCCGACCCTTCGGTGGTGATCAGATCGATGTTCTCACCGGTCTTCGTCACCTTCGCCTTCATGATCGAATACGCAATCGAGCCGGACACCGCGTCGGTATCACCCGAGACGAGATCGACGGCGTTGATGCCGACACCTTCGGCATACCGCCCGTATCCGCTGAAGAACGGAATCTTCCGATCGCTGTCGGCATCGTACTTCCGGCCACCCTGGCTCTTGTGGCCGAGACCGAGCGACACCGCGATCGTGTCCGGGCGAATGCCGAGATAGTTGTAGACAGGCAGGGTGACCTTGCCCGCCGTGGTTTCGATGGTGACGAGATCACCGCGCTGCACACCGAGCTTCTTGCACGCCATGGGATGCATCTCGACCCACGACTGCCACGCGATCTTGGACACCGGGTCGGGCAATTCCATCAGCCACGGCTTGTTTGCACCGCTGCCGGTGCCAAGCGTCGGCGACGGATTGATCACGAGATGGAAATCACCGGTGCCGGCGAATCCTGCCACCGGCTTGCGCGTCAGATCACCCGTCGTGCGTTCCGCTGCGCGCAGCGATGACGCCACCGCGACACCCTTCGCCAACGCGATCGTCTGCGCCGCCTGCCCGCCGGGAAAACGCGCGACCAGCCAGCTGCGATAGTCTTTCACCGCGTACTTCGAAGCGAGCGCCGCGTCCTTCTTCGCGACGTCGATAAGGACGTCGGCCGTCGGACGTGTTGCGAAGACGGGTTCCATCGTCGGCTGCTGCAGATGGAGCGTGTTCGCCGTCGGCTCGGCATCACCCCAGCTTTCAAGGCTGTGGTGATCCGGCAACACCAGATCGGCGAGTTCCGCCGTCGCATCCGGCACGCTGGTGAACGAGACCTTGAAGCCGACCTTCGCCATGCCCTCGGCGAACTTGACCGACTTGGGCAGGGTGTGCACCGGGTTGGCTCCGCGCACGAACAGCACCGGCACTGCACCGGCGTTCATGCGATCGGACACGTTGTATACGGCGGCCGTGACGTCGAGGCGCTCGTAGATGCCGAGCGGGGACGCCGGCTTGATCGTGATGCCGACGTTGCCGAGTGCCTTGTTCAGCTCATGCACTTCGACCGCGACCTGCGTTGAATCGGCGCCATTGCCACCAGCGAGCAGCAACGACCGCTTGGCGCCGGTGACTTCCTTCTTCAACTCGTCGAGCGTCGCAACGCTGACTTCGGAAGCGGCGGCTGCGTCAGCGACCGGCTTGCTTCCGCGCAGGAACTGAATGATGGCGAGCTCAGAACCCGGCTTGCAGGCGATCCACGAGTCGGCGTTGAGGCCGGTCAGCGAGCGGCGTGCACCGATGTAGATCGCACGCGGCGCACCTTCGACTTTGCCGCGCGCATCGGCCCACTGCAGCTGCAGCGGAACGTTCGGACCCCAACCGTCGAGGAAATCTGCTCCGAAGCTGACGATGAGCGATGCGGCGTCGAAATCGAGCGTCGGCCATGCGACGCCGTACGACGCCTTGTTGGCCGCGATCGCGGAGGCCGGGGCATCGGCGTCGAAGCTGATGTGCGCCGGCATCCCGTGATCCGCGAGCCAGCTGTCGAGGAAGGCGGGAAAGCTGCCAATCTCGTGCTGGTTGATGAACACGGCGCTGGCCGCCTGTCCCTTGCTGCGCACTTCACCGAGCTTCGTGGCGAGCGTCTGCAGCGCCTCGTCCCACGTGATGGACACCAGTGCGCCATTCTTGCGCGCCATCGGTCCGCGGAAGCGGTCGGGATTGTAGAGGCCCTGCAGCGCCGACTGACCCTTGGCGCAGAGCGCACCGCGATTCAGCTCTGCGTTCGGATTGCCCTCGATCTTGAGCGCGCGACCATCGCGCGTCTCGACGAGAATGCCGCACGATGTCGAACATTCCTTGCACGTGCTGGCGAAATAGTTCGAGACGCCCGGGACCGTGTTGTCCGGACTGGTCACATACGGGATCAGCTTCCGCACATGATCCGTGCTGCACCCCGTCGCGGCCGTGGCGGCGGTGGTGACACCCAGGATCTTGAGGAAGTCGCGGCGCTTGACGCCTGACGCTCCCGACTCAGTGCTCATGCAGTAGTCCTCAATCGTGAAACACGACGAGGCGCGATGCGCGATGCATCACGCCGGAGTTCGACACTAGTAGTGGCAGGTGCTGCAGTCATATCGCGCCTTGCGTTCGATATGACAGTTCACGCACCAGCCCATGTTCAGCGAGGAATATTGGAAGACCTGTGTCATCTTCTGGACTTCGCCATGGCAGGTCTGACAGGTGACGCCGCCGTTCGCATGGCGAGAGTGCGGGAAATGCACGTACTCCGGCACCTTGTGGATGCGCTGCCATGGCACCGGCTGTCCCTTCGCGTAGTACGCCGCGAGCTTCTTGATCTCCGGCTTGCCCGCGGCGACCAGGGTGTGGCATCCCATGCACGTCGAAACGGACGGCAATCCCGGATCCTGCGCGCGACCAGCGGAGTAATGACAGTAGGTGCAGTTCATGCCGAGCTTCTGCACATGCTGCGGATGCGGGAACTTGACCGGCTGTTCCGGCGAATAGTTCTGCGGCGAACTGGCTCCGGAGTACGCCCAGGTGCCCTTCTTCGGATCGAGCCGGAGACCGGAGTCACCGGTGATCTTCGGCAGCGCCATTGCCTCGGTGTTGTTGCGCACGCCGTCCAGATTGATGCCGGTCGGTCCCGTGAACGTGGGGTATTCAAGCGCATTGCCGCCCGACGGCGCCTGCGCCGCATCCGCCTCGCGCGCCGTCGCGCCGCTGTACGCGGACAGGCCTGCCGCGATCGCGGCCACGAGGCAGAAACCTGGAATCGCTGCCCACTTCTTCCGCTGCGTCATTCGGTGAGACCAGTTGAAGTCCGACACCCTGCAGAACGCCCGTCATGTGAAACTTTTCACAAGCTAGGGCAGATACGAGAGCAAAGAAAGCGTACCCAGGAAAATCCTGCAAGTCGTTGTGGCGTAACCCTCAACGCGCATGACTCCGGTCCTAATGCCGCTATTTTTGTCACATCAACGCCGAACGCAGCGGTCCGTCATCGTGCGGATGGCGCGATCAGAACCGACCCGAACAGCGTCGCGCCTCGAGAAGTATGTGATCCGCGGATGAGGTCGTGAGTCCCGGCAAGAACGCCTCGGCGAGCGAAAACGTTGCCAGCGGAGCCTGAATCTGGCGGAGTGGCCAGAATCCGCCGAAGACGAAGCGATCTGAACCGACCGTGTCGATCAGGTGCGCGAAATGATCTTCGGGAGGGCCCCACACCCAGGCCCAGTCCCAGAAGCAGCGCACGTGTTCCGCCGGCGTCAGCGACCAGTGCGTCTCCTCGATCAGGTCGCGTCCGGCCCCGCTCACGATCACGTGCACGCGTGGGTCTGCGCGGACGATGGTGCGGATGTGCGCCGCGGTCAGGTCGCCGGCCGCATCGAGAGGATGTCGCTGGCGCAGATCCTCGAATCGCACCGTCAGCTGGATCACGAGGCCACGATCGCCACAGGCGCGGGCTGCACTCGCCAGCACGGGTGACGCACTGCCGACGCCCAACTGCATCGGATACAGGCGAACCGATGGCGCACCTCGGCTCACGGCGTCGTCCAGCATCCCCTCCCAGCCCGGCCAGTCCGGCCTGAGCGTTGGTGATGGCAACAGCACGTCGGCATGCGGAGCCAGCTGCGCGTACAGCCAGGCATTTGAGGGCGCCGGATCGCGATGCCATGCGGACGGCAGCGACCCGACCCACGCGCGGCCGATCCGCTCGCGCTCGAGCACACGCACGAGAATGCTGGCGTCGGGATGAGGCAGCTCACGAAACGGATATGCGCCGATCCATGCGCTCACGTCCACGGCAAAGCGAGGTGTCGTCATGCGAGGGGAAAGCTGTCGGGCGGAAAGATGCGCATCGCGTTGCGCCAGCAGATATCGTCGAGATCATCCGGCGATAGACCGAGCACGTCGAGCGCGTGCAGCTTGGCGAGCCCCGTGCACAGCGTGAGATCGGCCGCCCACAACAACCGCCGCGCACCGATTGCGGCAAGCCAGGCATCGAGCATGCCCCGATCGACGCCGCTGCCGCTGGTGTCGGGATAGATGTTCGGCACGTCGCGTACGGCGTTGATCGAGTGCGCCCAGTCACCACCGCCGCCGATGTGGGCGAGGATGAAGGTCGTGCGCGGATGCCGAGCGGCGAGCCGCGCCAGCTCCACCGCATCACTCGCCTCCTGCATGCCCCAGTCGCGCTGACGATGCTGCCAGACATGGTGCAGCACCGGCATGCCTCGGCGGCCCGCTTCGGCTGCGATGGGATCGAGCAGCGGATCGTCGGCGCGACGACTCGCGCTCAGCTTGACACCGATCGCACCGCGCGACACACCGCGCTCGATTTCACGCAGTGCGTGCTCGGTGAAATTCGGGTTGACGTGCACATACGAGCGCACCTTGCGAGGCGCATCGTCCGCGATCGCATACATGGCATCGTTGCCGGCACTCACATCCGTCGGCGATGCGAAATACGTGGGTGATTTCTGCCCCCAAGAGCCAAGAATCGACGCCACATGCACATCGATGCCAATCAGCTCGCCGGCGGAGAGCCGGGAGGCATTGTAACGGGCGAAGTCGCGGCGACTGGCGGCCCAGTGGAAGTGCGCGTGCGGGTCGATGAGATGGGTTGGCGGCATGTGTGTCAGTGCGTCAAGGCCCAGTGGAATGCGTCGCCGACTGCGGCGATGTCGGCGGGAGACATCGCGAGCATCGGAAATTGGTATGGTCCGCGCTTCGCCAGCACACCGGCATCGCGAAGCAGCGCGAGTTTGTGATCCATCGTCTCGTCATCGGGCCAGCGAATGATGAACATGGTATCGTCGCCGCTGGTCTGAAGATGGGAGCCGGCAGCGTCCACTGCGGCGTCGATCGCACTGCGGAGCGCCCGACCGGTGCCGCGTAGCAGTCCGCACACATCGCGCGCGTCATGGTGATCGAGCACCGCGTGCGCCGCCGCGATCGCGGTCAACTCCGTCGCCAGAGTGCTCGAGATCCAACTGCGATCCGCTGCCGACATCACCTCCGCACGCCCCACCACCGCGGCGAGCGGATACCCGTTCGCGACGGCCTTGCCGATGGTGGCGAGATCGGGCGTCACACCGAGCATCGCCTGCGCACCACCGCGATGCAGTCGGAAACCGGTCTTCACTTCATCGAAGATCAGCACGGCACCAACGTGGTCGCAGTGTGCGCGAACCTCACGCAACCAGTCGCTGTCGGCGAGCACTTCCACCAGCGGCTCGATGATCACCGCCGCCAGTGCATCGCCGGCAGCCACCAGCGCGGAACGCCACGCCTCACGGTCATTGAACGGCAGGTGGGTGTAGTCGGCGTACGCATTCGGCGGCACGCCGAGTGACGGGGCCCACCAGTCGAGCCAACCGAAGTACCCGCTGCCAAGCACACGCGAGCGACCGGTGTGCGCTCGCGCAATGCGCACCGCTGCGGCGCAGGCTTCTGCACCACTCTTGAGGAACCGCGCCTGTTCGGTGCACGGGAGAAAATCGCGCAAGCGTTCCGCGAGGATGACCTCATCCGTGTAGGGCAGGCCCGCAACCGGGCCGCGACGGGCGGCGCGTTCGACTGCATCTGTGACCGATGGCTCCGCGTACCCGAGCGACACGGCGCCGAGCGCGCCGGTCAGGTCGATCAGCCACGCGCCGCCGGTGGTGCGTACACGGCACCCACTCGCGTCGGTGATGTGCGTCGGTCCGGTGTGGCCGGCCCCGAGCATCGAATCCGGGCGCTTGCTGCCAGTGGACGTGCCGCCGGGGATGACGGCGGCGGCGCGAGCGCGCCAGTCGATCGTCACGTTTCCTCACCGACGCCGAGCGTGTCCATCGCACCGGGTGGTATGCCCGGCACGTCCGACGACGGCGCCTCGTACATCTCCCCGTTCAGCGCGGCCTTGAATGCGCGGCGCGTTTCGCGCTCGAGCGTGCGCTCGACTTCGATCGCCATCGACTTCACGAGATCCATCTCGCGCGTGGCCGGTTCGGCACGCGATACGAGCGATCGCACGGCGCGCATGACGTGCTCCGGATTCCTCGTCTTGAAGAAGTCGAGCAGGTCGAGTGCGCGATGGATGCGCTGCAGGGTGAGTTCGCGATTCGCGATCGTGGCGCCCTCGCCTTCGGTGCTGCGACGCGACGGGAGGCGCGTGCTGTCACCTGCCGCGAGATGGAGCTCGTATGCGCCGACGAGTATGGCCTGCGCCAGGTTCAGCGACATGTGCTCGGTGGTCGGGATGCAGACCACCGCCGTGCTTTGATCGAGGGCCTCATTCGGGAGTCCGTGATCCTCCCGGCCGAACAGCATCGCGACGGGACCATCCTGCACCCGTGCGAGCGCCGCTTCCGCCATCTCGCGCGGCGTGATGACGGGCCAGCGTACGGCACGGTGTTTTCCGGCGAACGCATAGACAGCCACGCAGTCCTTCAACGCGTCGTGCAGCTCGTCCTCATGGCGGATGCGGCCGGCAAGGTCGCGCGTGTTGTGCGCGATGCGCTCCAGTTTTTCGGGGTCATAGCGGAACGGGCGCACGAGCACGAGATCACTGAGACCCATGTTCTTCATCACGCGCACGGTGCCGCCGATGTTCACGGGGTCCTGCGGTTCATGCAGCACGACACGGATCTTCTCGAGCAGGCTCACGGTGCAACGGGGTCGAAGACGACATGGAAGGCACGCTCGGGTGACTGTCGTGCGCCACGAAGATACGCCGATTCGCCATGCGCGCCGCTGAGGACGAGTTGGCCGCGGCGGCGTTCACGCGACGCGGGGCAGTCGTTGACGATGACGTCGAAGGCGAACGGTGGCGCTGGCTGCGGCCATGGCACCGTGAAGCGCACCGTGAATCCGCCGACTTCGGTGTGAGCGATGGCGGTGACGCCATCCAGCGCACCGTCGGCTGCAGTCAGGCGCACGTGACCGTCAGAAGGTACGGCAATCACGCTGTTCCAAGCGCCTGTCAAGGCCGATCGCCAGTGCAATTGCACACCATCGCTGTTCACATCGGCGAGTTCGTTGTCGAGGGGGTTGACGTGGATGGCCGGTGCAAAATTCGGTTCACGGCCGATCGCAGCGCGGACTTCTACGTGTATCGCCGTCCCCTGTGAGACCAGCTGCACTGTCGCGGTCGGCCGCCCGGCTTGCAGCCATGTCTCTTCCGTCGTGCGGTAGTCTCGCTCGCCGAGGTCACGCGACATTGCGGAATTACCCGCGACGTGTGTGATGACGGGCTGGGGTTCGGGTGTCGCGTCGCGAGTCGTTACCGCCTGTTCCCGAACACCGGAGAGATCGACCGACTCGACCTCACCGGTGCCGGAGGTGTGTTCAACGCGCCAGCCAGTGGCAAGGCGCTGGTGGCTCCAGCGCGTGTCCTCGAGGCACACCCGCACACCGATCTGCGCATCGTCGACGCTGAACGACTCGACGGGCGCATCGAGCGGGAAGCATCGAACACTTCGTCCGCTGCGGCCCGACTGGCGCAGCGACACCAGGCCGTGATCCTTGCCGGCTGGTGGACCGATCGTGCGCGCGCGCCAGAGCGTAGCCGGTGCATCCGTCCACACGCTGCAGAAAAAGGCTGCCGCCGCATCGGTGTCGGTTTCGCGCGTGACGAGGGAGCGCAGCGGGTGCAGCATGAGGAAGAAATCGGCCTGCGCAGCAAGGGCAATCGATTCCGCGTCGGTCAGCCACGCATCCTGAGCAGTCTGCGGTTCGAACGGAGCCCACTCCCGTGGGGCAAACGGAATCACCGCGGCCTGCATCGGTGCGTCGACGACGACGTCCGTCTCGGACGCCCAGAGAAGTTCGTCGACAATGTGATCCGGCGTGACGACGATCGTTCGCACGAACCGTACATGGCTGACGGGATCGATGAAGAGCGCTGAAACCCAGCCAACCGTGCCTTGCTCGTCATGCGCGAGCAGCGTACCGGCAGCGGGCCCCTGATCGCATCCGTTCACCATCGGGGCATTGTGTGCCATGGTACTGCGATACCACATCAGTGTCGGTGACGTATAGCTGCCGGTTCCGACGTCATCGAGCAGGCGCCAATCCTGTCTGGCAATCAGCAGGTTGAGCCGATCAGGATGACCATGCCCGGCGCCGGGATCGCCGTAGTCGAGACCGACCCAGAGTTTCCCGCCATCGCGACGGAACACGGCAAGCCCCTGCCCCTCCAGCAACTCCGAGTGCGGCGTGGCGTCGTCGAGTGGTGGCAACTCCAGTCTCGCAAGAAGCAGCGCGCGCCAGCTGCAGTCGGCACGCGTCAATCGCACACCCGGCATGTTGCGCTCGGCATCGGCGGATGACGCCCAGCGATGCGTGTCGCCAGGCTCCGGCCATGCGGCATACAGGGACGCCAGCGCGGCTCGCAGCTCAGGCGTATCACGTCGCGCGATGCCGCATTCGGCCCAATCCGCCGTGCGGTACTGCCGCAACGCCACACCGTACTGACTGTCGCGTCGCGCAGGGAACGTGCCGTCCGGCAACATCGTGCGAAACGGCGAAGCGAAACCGAGCTCGAATCGTTCGATGAGCTCCGTCGGCAGTTCGATGCCCGCCTTCTCCGCGAGCGTGACACCACTCAGCAGGCCGCGATGTGCGAAGAGATGATAGTTCTCCCCTTCATACCAACTGCCGTCCCGGTGCAAGCCGTCCCGCAGCAACGCACGGAGGGATGTCGCGGCGGAATGGCGCATCGCACTGTCGTCGAGCAGGCCGCCTGCCGCCAGCAGCGCCGCCGCATGCCAGACCTGGCGGTTGCTTCGGCCTTCATCGAAACCCGCGATCAGGGCGCTGCTCGGTGCGATCACGCGATCCAGCACGGCGCCGTGTGCGGTGCTGGTGCCGCCGCTGGCCGCAATGCGCAGGTCGAGGGCAAGCGACAAATGCAGCAGCCAGATCGATTCGAGATAGGTGCTGAAGAACGGGCGCGTCGGGCCGAGTGCGTTGTCCCGATTCGGCCACGTCAGGTACCGCGCGGCGTACGTCGCGAGAATGTCATCGGCGCGTGCCGCCGCCGCGGCGTCGTCCAGCAGAAACGCGATGGCAGCGGCGCGAGTCGCCTGCTCCGCGGTCCAGAGGTGGCCATTCATCAACCACCACTCGTGGTGCACCTGATCGGTGTAGACCACACCGCAGGTCGGACAGGTGTGTGCGTACGGGCTGCGGGGATCGAAGCGCAGCAGCACGGTGCACGTGACACATCGGCCCGCGTCACGTGTCAGCCGCGATTTGCCATCGGGGACCGGTACATCGAGTGCCGCGTGCAGCTCCTGCCGAAACGATCCAGCCAGACCACCGAGTGCCAGCGGGTCGGCCAGATCGCGCTTCCTCTGCTGCAGCGCATCGTGCGTCAGGAACAGCGTCATCTGGGCGCGGGCGCGAGCGTCCATTGCGCCGTCGAGAACAGTTCGCCTCGCAAGTCCATCGTGACATGCTGGAGTCGCTTCGTCAGGCCTTGCACGCCGCGCGAATGAAAGATCGGCGTGGCTGGAAGACTATCGGCCAGGATGGCGAGAATGTCGCGCCACGCCGTCTCACGCGCACCGGTATCGGCACTCGCACGCAGGCGTGCGAACGGCTCCGCGAGACTTGACGGGCGATGCGCGCCGAGTTCGAGCGCACCGCCGCGTGAGGCCGGGTCGAAGAGCGCGGCGAGCTGGCTGCGTGTCGGGTCACCGGCGACTCCGGTGTAGATGGCGCAGTGCGGAGCGGCGCTGCTGCGCGCCGCGCCGAGAAGCGCACCCATCTCGCGTGTGGCGATGCGCAAGTCGATGCCACGCGCTCGCATGTCAGCCTGCAGCAGCTGTTCGACGGGATTGTCACCGGTGCCGACGGTGAGCATCTCGAGCAGCAGCGGTGCGCCACGACGCATGCGGAACGCATTTCTGGTCGCGCGCGTCCAGCCAGCCGCGTCCAGCAAGGAGTCTGCCTGCGCAGGGTCGGCGCGCGTGGTGTCGTGCGCGAGATCCGCCGACAGCGACGCACTCGGCACACCATACCCGCCGATGCCGGCCTGCACGATGCGCACGCGGTCCACCGCGAGTGCAATGGCGCGACGCACGCGAATATCGCGCACCGCGTCGCAGGCCGGGTTGAAGACCAGCCAGTTGGTGAAGAATGTCGGGTAGTCGAGCACACGGAGCGTCGGATCGCGTTGGACGAGTGCCGCCGTGACGGGATTGACGCCCGCGATGTCGAGCGCGCCGCTGACCAGACCGGCGACCTTCGTCGTGGCTTCGTCGATCACGGCGATGACGAGTGTTCGCGATGCCGCCACACCGCCCATTCGCGATGGAAACGATGGCAATCTCTCCAGAATCCATCGTCGGTTCGCTTCGCGGCGGACGACGCGATACGGCCCCGATCCGATCGGTGCAAAGGTGAATGCGTGCTTGCGCAGCGCCGACGCCGGGACATCGCGGAGAATGTGTTCCGGCACCAGCGGCAACTCGGCGAAGACCAGCGGAAGCTCCGCCTGCGATCGCACGAAACGCAGGACGAGCGAGTCGGCGCCGACGATGTGAATGCTGTCGATGCCCGTGAGATCACCCCGGCGCGGGTAGCCCGTGGTGGAATCGCGCGCCCGCGTGATCGTGAACGCGGCATCGCGCGACGTGACGACGGCACCGTCGTGCCACCGCAGCGTGGTGTCGATGACGAGTGTCACGCGCGTTCGCTCGGCGTTCCACGTCCATGCGCGCGCCGCCCATGGTTCGGGGGCGAGTGCGGCGGACAGTCGCACCAGTGGCGTGAACACGAGATATCGCTGCACCTGTCGTGACAACGGATGCACGGTCGTCAGCGGCTGCATGCCTTCGAGATCGGTGCCGGACGCAATCACGATCGTGTCGGGTGATCTCGGCGCTCCGGCGCATCCCACCAGCGCAAGCCCGAATGCGACGACCACCGCACAGCGGTTGGCGGTGGCGCGCGCGCGGGCGATCATTGGTGCGTGGCTCACCTGCTCCGCCGCTCCGGCATCGCGCTCGCTCTGCTCTGGCTGACCTGCACGCTGACGTTTGCGCTGGTGCACGCGGCTCCGGGTGATGCGGCACTGTTGCTGCTGCCACCCGAGGCGGATGCGGCAACGCTGGCGCGCCTGCGTTCCGATCTGGGACTGGATGCCCCGCTCGTGCAGCAGTACGCGCGCTGGCTGGGGAATATCGCCCGCGGCGATCTCGGAACCAGCCTTGCGACGGGCCGGCCGGTGGGCGAGAGCATTCGTGCGGCATTGCCCGTGTCGCTTGGACTGGGCGCCGCGTCGCTCCTGCTGACGGTGGTCATCGGGGTCACGATCGGCAGCGCACAAGCCGCTCGCGCCGGGTCGAAGACGGACACTACGCTGACGATGGTGTGCACGACCGTGTATTCCGCACCGACGTTCTGGTTGTCGCTGGCCTGCGTCGCGGCGGTGACGGTCGGTGCGGCTGCCTTCGGCATTCCACCGGCGTGGCGCCTGCCGGCGTTCGCCCTGCGTGATCCGGGAGTGCTCGATGCCCGTGCGGCGCCGCTGGATGTGCTGCGTCATTCGGTGCTGCCGGTGCTGGTGCTCGCACTGACGGGGGCCG
>JACMLX010000001.1 GCA_014379355.1 Gemmatimonadaceae bacterium | reverse complement strand
GATCGGCCGGCTTCTTGGCGAGTGCACGTTCCACCGCGCGCACGAGTGCCGTCGGGGCCGACGGCGCGCGTGCGGCCAGTGGCGGCAACGGCTCGCTCACCTGCTTGAGCATCAGCGCGGGCGTGCTGTTGGCGGCGAAGGGCGGAGCGCCGGACAACATCTGGTACCCGACAATGCCCAGCGAATACAAGTCGCTCCGGCCATCGACGTCGCCTTCGCCGATCGCCTGCTCGGGACTCATGTAGGTCGGCGTGCCGACGGCGACGCCGGTCAGCGTCAGGCGCCCATCGCCTTCCGCCGCCCGTGCGATCCCGAAGTCGGTGACGAGCACACGCAGCGTGTCACGTTCGAGCAGGATGTTGTCCGGCTTGATGTCGCGATGGATCACGCCATGTGCGTGCGCATACGCGAGGGCATCGGCCACGCTGCCAAGGATGCGCTGCGCTTCGGGAGCGGCCAGCTTGCCATCGCGTGCGAGACGCGTGCCGAGCGTCTCACCTTCGATGAGCGCCATCACGATCCTCACCAGCGTGTCGCGTTCCTCCACGCCGTAGATCGGCACGATGTTCGGATGCGCGAGCTGCGCTGCCGTCTGTGCCTCGCGCATGAAGCGCTCGCGCACGTTCGCCACGAACGCGAGCTCCGGTGGCAGGATCTTGATCGCGACATCGCGACGCAGGCGGACGTCGCGCGCCCGGTACACGACGCTCATGCCGCCGCGACCGAGTTCACTCTCGACGGTGTACGCCGGCGCGAGTGCAGCGGCGAGACGATCGCGCAGCGGATCACCGCTGCCGGGCATCGGGACCGTCATGGGGCGCGGCGCCCCGTGCTCAGCGGGCCGACGACGTGCGTGACTTCGCGCTGCCGACGGCGGCCAGCACGGCGTCCACATCACGCGCCAGTTCCTGCGCACGTTCCGCGAGTTGCGTCACATGCACGCTCGAACCCGACGTCGAACCGGTGCGCAGTTTCACGAGGTCGAATCGGATCGCGCGGAGCGCGGCACGCGCCCGCTCGAGGCGATCGCTGGAGGCCTGACGCCGCCGCGATTCGCCCTCGGCCTGTCGACGTTCACGCCGCAGCTTGGCCAGGCGCCTGACGCGTTCCTCACTGCCCTTCTCGAGCGGATTGGCCTGCGACTCGAGCAGCGTGATCTCGTTGTCGAAGCGCGTCAGGTCCGGCAGTTGCACCGGGTTGCGATCCAGGTCCGCCAACTGCGCCGCTTCCGTGCGCACCGCATCGAGCAGCGCATTGGCGGTCGGTCCGATATCACTCGCCAGGCTCTTCTCACTCTTCGGCAGCGAGTCGATCATGCGCTGGATTTCCGCGCGATCGCTGATGCCGTCACGCACCGCGTCATACCACGTGCCGTAGCGAAGCTGTTCGGCAGCGGCCGAACCCGGTGACACGCCAGGCGGCAGCGATGCGGTGCCACCTGACATCATGCGATGGTCGGAGAACAGCGAGTCGCCATTGCCCGACTGCCGGCGCAGGCGCGCGCGTTCACGCACCGTGTTGCGCTTGTTCGGATCCCACAGCGCCGCGACGTCGTCCGCCTTCTCCGACATCACGTCCGCGAGCAGTGTCTCGCGCGGCTGCTTGAACACATCGCGCCAGTCATAGCCCGCCTGCCACAACTTCGCATATCCCATCGCGATGCCGATCGACCAGAACGCCGGCACGACCGTCAGGTCCACCACGTTCACGATCTTGAGCACCAGCGCGACACCCGCGAACGTGAGAAACGGGGCCAGTCCCTTGCGGAACTTGACCACCTGCGGCGCGTACCAGCGCGCGACTTCATCCGACGTCGCCGCGGCATAGGGCGATGCGCCGTACGACGGCGATGCAGCCGCCGGCGAATTCGACGACTGTCCGCCATCGTACACCCACGATGGCTGCTGCGACTGTCCCATCAGTGGTGCCGGCTGACGCTGCGGTGGCTGATAACCGGACGAGATCCGTCCATCGAGCGCCAGCGACAACTCATCGGCCGTGGCAAACCGGGCCGACGGTTCCTTCTCCAGCAGGCGCATGATGATGCCGGCCAGGTCCGGGGGCGTGTCGGGGCGTCGTTCGACGATTGCGAGCGGCTTCTCCGACAGCTGCTTCACCAGCAACGCCGGCGTGCTGTTCGCCTCGAACGGCAAGCGGCCGGCGAGCATCTGGTATCCGAGTGTTCCTAATGCATACAGGTCGGCGCGCCCGTCGATCTCGCGATCACCGGCACACTGCTCCGGACTCATGTACGCGGGCGTCCCGATCGCGATGCCGGTCGCCGTCAGCCGCGTCTCGGCGCCATCCTGCACCGCGCGCGCAATGCCGAAGTCCGTCACGATCGCGCGGCCGTCATCCTTGTCGATGAGGATGTTGTCCGGCTTGATGTCGCGATGGATGAACTTGCGCGCGTGTGCGAAGGCGAGCGCCCCGGCGACTTCTCGCAGGATGCGACGCACGTCCGCGATCGGCAGCGGGCCACGCATGGCCATCTGCTTCGCGAGGTTGTCCCCATCCACGCACGCCATGATGAAGTACACGAGCCCGTCCTTCTCATCGACCGAGTAGATCGGCACGATGTTCGGATGCGACAACTGCGCGGCCATCTCGGCCTCGCGCAGGAAGCGTGACTTGATCTCCGTGCGATACGCGAGCTCAGGCGGCAGCAGCTTCACCGCCACGGTACGCTTCAGGCGCGTATCGCGGGCGCGATAGACGATGCCCATGCCGCCGCGACCGAGTTCACCCTCTACCTCATACTGCGGGGAGAGAGCACGCTCGACTCGCGCCAACAGTTCGGTGTCGGCGGTGGCATCTACCGGATCGGGCACGTGGGACCGGCGAAAAGGGACAGAATTACGATCGATGTAGGATAGCATCCCGGGACCACCCGTAGGGGGCGCGGTCGGGCTCGGCGAAAAGGGACGGGGATATATCACGTGACGTCCGCCACGCGGCATACCTCGATCTCAGCCTCCGAGGCTGACCAGTTGGCACCCCATACGCCAGTCAGGCTTGAAAAGTTTGGACCGGCGTGCCGACTTGGCACCGTTGGCTGTGCCCGGCCCTTGCGGATATGTGAGGCAGGTGATGCGACCGGCTGCACCGTGGATCGGAACGCCCTGGCAAGGGAGTCCGGTCTGGCAGAATTCTGCAGGTCGCGTCCGTATCGGTTCCGGGGAGGCTTTGCCAGGTGTTCCCGCGTCACACAGAGAGCCATCCCATGGCTGATCGCCAGACCCTGCCTGTCCTGCCGCTGCGCGGACAGGTGATTTTCCCCGGCCTCACCGCCCCGATCGCCGCTGGGCGACCCGGGACCCTGCGGGCCATCGAGACGGCCCTCAAGGGCGACCGTCTCGTCTTCGCCGTCGCGCAGCGCGACAACTCCGACGAACCCACCGGCGACGTCCTCTACACCACGGGCGTCATCGCCCGTATCGGACAGATCCAGCGCGGCCTCGGCGGCGTCCAGCTCCTGCTGCAGGGTGAGGGACGCGCCACGGCGCTCCAGTTCGTGAAGACGGAAGGCTTCCTCTCCGCCGTGATCGTGCCGACGGCCGACATGGAGCCCATCGACCCGAAGGATCCGGCGTTCGAGGCGCTGCATCGGGAAACGCGCGAGCGCGCCACCGAGCTCGGTGAGAAGCGAGGCCTCCCGGAAGAGGCTGTCCATCAGGTGCTCGACAGCGTGACCGAACCCGGTCGCTTCGCCGACCTCGTGGCTGGATATCTCGATGTCGACGTGCCGCAGAAGCAGGTGCTGCTCGAGACGCTCAGCGTGGAGGAGCGTATCCGTCGCGTGCTCGTGCACGTGCAGCGCCAGATCGGCATGCTCTCGGCGCAGGAAGACATCAAGAACCAGGTGCAGGAGGAACTCGGCGATCGTCAGCGCGAGATGTTCCTGCGCGAGCAGCTGAAGGCGATCCAGAAGGAGCTCGGCGACGACGACTCGAGCAAGGAAGTCGAGGCGTTGCGTGAGAAGCTGGCCAAGCTGGATCTGCCGAAGGACGCGCAGAAGGAAGTCGAGCGGGAACTCGGGCGACTCGAGCGCGCTGGTCGCGAGAGCATGGAAGCGCAGGTCATTCGCACGTATCTGGAATCGATCGCGGAGTTGCCGTGGAACACACGCAGCGACGATCAGCTGGACCTGCCGCGTGCGGTGACGGTGCTCGACGAGGATCACTACGGGCTCGGCGACGTGAAGGATCGCGTGCTCGAGTTTCTCGCCGTGCGTCAGCTGCGTGCGAGACAGCTGGAGGCGGAGCTGCACGAAACCGGTGAATTGCCGGCGTCGAAGCTGGTGGCCGACGATGAAGCGGTTCCGGCATCCGACAAGCCGATCACCGATACGAAGGAAGCGAAGTCGCGCGCGATGGCGCGCGGCCCGATCCTGCTGTTCAACGGTCCCCCAGGTGTCGGCAAGACGTCGATCGCGAAGTCCATCGCACGCGCACTCGGGCGCGAGTATGTGCGCATTGCCCTTGGCGGCGTGCGTGACGAGGCGGACATCCGCGGACATCGTCGCACGTACGTCGGCGCCATGCCCGGCCGCATCATCAACGGCATGAAGTCAGCGGGCACCAGGAACCCGGTGTTCCTGCTCGACGAAGTGGACAAGCTGGGCAGTGGCTTTCAGGGCGATCCCGCCAGCGCGTTGCTGGAGGTGCTCGATCCGGCGCAGAACAACAGCTTCACGGATCACTATCTCGGCGTTCCGTTCGACCTGAGCGAGGTGCTGTTCATCGCGACGTCGAACTTCATCCAGAACATTCCTGGTCCGCTCCTCGATCGTATGGAAGTGGTGGAGTTCAGTGGCTACACCGAACGTGAGAAGGCAGGGATCGCGACGCAGTACCTGGTGCCGCGTCAGTTCGACGAGTCGGGCTTGAAGAGCGCGGGCATCACGCTCACGCCGGATGCGGTCATGACGGTGGTGACGCAGTACACGCGCGAAGCCGGCGTGCGTCAGCTGGAGCGCCAGATCGGCGCCGTGGCGCGCAAGGTCGCGCGCAAGCTGGCCGCCGGTGGTGATGATGCGGCGACGGTGCCGAAGGTGCTCGACAGTGGCGACGTGCGCGAACTGCTCGGTCGTCCGCGAGTGCACCCTGAGAAGATCGCGGAAACGGACACGATCGGTATCGCGAACGGCATGTACTACACGCCGATGGGTGGCGACATCATGTTCGTCGAAGCGTCGGTGCGTCGTCCGGGCACGCGCACGGGACCGAAGTCTGGCGTCGCCGAGACGGCAGTGGAAACGATCAGCGACGGTCTGGGTGTGAGTGGCCCGGTGTCACTGATCCTGACGGGCCAGCTGGGCGATGTGATGAAGGAGAGCGCACGCGCTGCATTCACGTACGCCACCAACAACGCGGCGTCCCTGGGCATTCCAACCAACCGGCTTGGTGCGGTGGAAGCGCATATCCACGTGCCGGCGGGCGCTATCCCGAAGGATGGACCGAGCGCCGGTATCGCGATCGCGACGGCGCTGGTCAGTGAGATGAGTGGACGTCCCGTGCGACGCGATGTGAGCATGACGGGTGAGATCACGCTGCGCGGACGCGTGCTGCCGATCGGCGGGATCAAGGAGAAGGTGCTCGGCGCTCACCGCGCCGGCATCAAGCACGTGATCATCCCGAAGGCCAACGAGGCCGATCTCGAGGATGTGCCGGACGAGGTGCGCCAGACACTCACCTTCCACCCGGTGCAGACGCTGGAGGAAGTGCTCAAGGTGGCGCTTGTCCCACAGAGCGAGGTCGAGCGGGTGATCGAGCGGGAGCTCGCCGCGCTGTAGGGAAGCTCTGCATACGTGAGACGGCGGCTCATCCCAATTCTGCCGAGGTTCGCCGATACGCAGTATGACGTGAGTCGCCACGAACGCCCCGTCGGAGAGATCCGGCGGGGCGTTCGTGGCGTTCAGGTGGCACAGGCATGGGAACCGACCGCCGGCACGGCGTATATCCGGCCCGTCCGCCACCTTCCGGAGTGTTGCATGCGTCGCCGCGTCCTTCTCATCGCCATCATTCTGGCCGTGCCACTCGCGGTTGCGGTGGCGGCCCGCATTAGACCGACACACGCGGCGCGCGCCGAGACGATGCCTCCGGCGCTGCCCGATCTCGGTGCACTTCCCGAATTGAGCGGCGGCACGCAATGGATCAATGGCGCCCCGATCACGCGCGAGTCGCTGAAGGGCCACGTCGCGATGATCGAGATCTGGACATACGGCTGCTACAACTGCCTGAACGCACTGCCATACATCAAGGAAACGGCAGCCCGCTACAAGAGCGCGGGCCTGGTCACGATCGGCGTGCACACACCGGAGTTCGATCGTGAGAAGGTCCCCGCCAACGTCGAGCGACGCGTGAAGGAACTCGGCGTCGAATTTCCGGTGGTGATGGACAATGATTTCGCGATCTGGCGCGCCTTCAACAATCGTTACTGGCCTTCCGTTTACATCGTCGACAAACGGGGGAGGATTCGTTTCCATCACGATGGTGAGGGACGGTACTCCGATATCGATGCGGCCGTGAAGGCGCTGCTTCTGGAGTGATGTGCTGCCTGACGATCCGCTGTCTGCTGATGCTCCACCACTCCGCCGCCCGTCGGCACCGACTCCCCCGTTCGGTCTCCCCGAAAGATTTACAACCCAGATGCATAAAAAACGCGTGACCAGGCATCATCCGATCGTCCGCATCACACACTGGGTGAGCGCCGTCGCGCTGCTCGTGATGGCGGCGTCCGGGTTGCGCATCTTCAATGCGAGTCCCGCCTTCGCTCCGAAGGGCAGCACCTTTCGGTGGTGGCCGTGGGAAGGCACGCCGGTGCCCGACAATCTCACGTTCGGCGGCTGGCTTGGCGGGGCGAGACACTGGCACTTCGCGATGATGTGGCTGCTGGTCGCGAACGGGTTGCTGTATCTCGGCTATCTGTGGTTCAAGGGCGAATGGCGCGAGCTCGCGCCACGTCGCGGCAGCGTACACGATGCGATTGCGATGGCGCGATTCTACCTCGGACTCACCAAACGGCATCCGCTGCAGGGCAAGCACAACGCGTTGCAGAAGTACGCCTACAGCACGATGATCGTCCTCGGTCTCGTCTCGGTGATCACGGGCATCGCGATCTGGAAGCCCGTGTCACTCGGCTGGCTGACCGCGGCGATGGGCGGCTATCATCTTGCCCGTTGGTGGCACTTCACCTCGATGCTCGGCCTCGGTGTGCTGGTCGTGGTGCATGTGGTGATGGTCTTCGCCGTCGATCCGTATGCGCTCCGCGCGATGACGACCGGAGGTTATGACGAAGATCGATATTCTCCGGAAGCCCGCAATGCGCGCCCGTTCGTGAATCTCGCGCCGGCGAAAGTCGAGGAGGGCGAATGACGGTGCATCGGAACATCATGCGTCGCGCCGATGAGGCAGTCGAGCGTGCGCGTGCGTCCGGCGTCCTCGACCGGCGCGCATTCATGCGCCTGTCGACGCTCGGCATCGGCGCGACGATTCTCTCCGCGTGCAACAGCGCCGGCCCGAAGAGCGCGCAATCACTGCTCAATTTCGCAACGCGCCAGAACGAGAAATTCGAACGCTGGCTGCTCGGCGAGAATACACCCGCGCACATCGGCAGCGTGACGCCGGCCGGAGCGCGCTTTCCCACCTACTGGATCAGCGACACCGTGCCGATGTGGGATGACGCGGTGCGCGGTGCGTGGGCCCTCGAGGTCAGCGGCGCCGTCAAGTCACCGCGCACCTTTCGGTATGACGAGCTGACGGCGATGAAGATGGAGACCCAGCGAGTGCCGCACTACTGCGTCGAGGGCTGGACGGCGGTCGCGGACTTCACCGGAATTCCTATGCGCTCGTTGCTGGCCGTCGTGCAGCCGAACGCGGACGCGAAATTCGTCGATTTCATGAGTTTCGACGACGGCTATCACGAAAGCTGGGACATCGAGAGCGCGCTGCATCCGCAGACCATGGTGGTCCTCGCGAAGGACGGCCATCGCCTGTCGCCGGGGTACGGGGCGCCGGCGCGGGTGCACGGACCGATCAAGCTCGGATACAAGAACACGAAGTACCTGACGAAGATCGTGGTGATGCCGGGCGCGAACGGTGGGTACTGGAGTGATCGCGGGTACGAGTGGTACGGCGGGACGTGAGCTGCGTCAGCGTCCGATACCGCCGAGCTCCATCAGCTTCCACACATCGAGCGGAATGGCACCCGGTTCAGTGCCGAGCACGAACCACTCGGTGTAACGCTTCTCGGCCGTCGTGATGTCCGTCGCCGGCAATCCGGTATCGCGATCCAGCTCCATCGACAGCACGCCAGGCGGCGGGGTCCACGCCAGCGTCGCGCGATTGCCGGCGTAGTACGCCTGCACGGCGCGCCCGAAGATCGGTGCCGCAATCGTGCCGCCGGCCGCCTGTCCGCCGTTGATGGCCTTCGGTGTGTCGTAGCCGACCCACACCGCACCGACCAGTTCCGGCGTCATGCCGACGAACCACACGTCGGTGCTGCCATTGGTGGTGCCTGTCTTGCCGGCAACCGGAATCCGCGCCGGCACATACTTGCGCACGGCCGTGGCGGTGCCACGGTCCACCACATCACGCATCATGTCACGCAGCACGAAGGCGACGCGATTGTCGAGCGCATACTGCGGTGCGGGAATCTTCGGGGACCAGACGGTGTGTCCGCTGCGGTCCTCGACGCGGCTGATGAAGCGGGGTTTCACGGCGGCACCCCCGTTGGCGATCGCGCCGTACGCACTCGCCATGTCCAGCGGTCTCACACTGGCCGTGCCGATGGCACTCGACGGATACGGCTGGATCGTGGCCTCGAGCCCCATCCGATGTGCGAGCGCCGCCACGCTGTCGATGGTGACCTGCATCCCGAGTTGCACGGCCACCGGGTTGCGTGACTGCACGAGCGCTTCCCGCATCGTCAGCGGGCCGAGAAACTTGCCGTCCGCATTGTCCGGCGAATAGACCTGGCCGTTCGGCTGCGTGATGCGCAGCGCCGTGTCCTGCTCGATGGTGTTCGGCGGAATGCCCTGCAGCAGCGCGGTGCCGTACACGAACGGCTTGAAGCTGGAGCCCGGCTGCCGGCGTCCATCGATCACGCGATCGAATGACGAGGCGGCGAAATCCTTGCCGCCGACCAGTGCCAGCACGTCCCCGGTCGACGGCGACAGGATCACCAGCGCGCCCTGCAGGGTTCCCCTCGCAGGCGCGGGCGCCGCACCCTTCCTGGCCTTGCGGCGCGGTCCCGATTCGGCGCCGTTCACCACCTCGCGCAGCGCCGTCGCCGCCGCACGCTGCAGCACGGGATCGAGTGTCGTGAACACGCGGTAGCCACCCTCGCGCACATTCACGCCACCGCGTTCCGCCTGCACGCGCGCCACGTTCACCATGTAGTTGAAGCTCTGGTCGATCGACTCCCGTGTCGTGACCAGGGCTTGTGCCTGCGCCGCCGCCTTTTCTCCGGCCGTGATGAACTTCTGCTCGGCCATCAGCGCGAGCACCACGTTGCGCCGTTGTTTCACGCGATCGGGATACCGGATCGGATCGTACAACGCCGGTCCCTTCGGCATCGCGGCCAGTGCCGCGGCTTCGGCCAGCGTCACGCGCGACGCGGACTTGCCGAAGTAGTGCCGCGCCGCGGCATCGATGCCGTACCAGCCGTGCCCGAAGTGAATCGTGTTCAGGTACGCCTCGAGAATCTGCGCCTTGTTGTAGCGCCGCTCCATGTCGCGCGCCGCGCTCTGCTCGCGCAGCTTGCGACCGAGCGAGGCATCGCGCCGATCGATCAGGTCCGGATGCATGTTACCGACGAGCTGCTGCGTGATCGTGCTGGCGCCGCGGGCGTTGCCCATCACGGCATCCTTCATCGCGGCGGCGACGCCCACCAGGTCGACACCGTCGTGCTGATAGAAGCGCTGGTCCTCCACTGCCACGAACGCCTGCGCGACGTACCGGGGCAACGACGCAATGGCGATGCTGGTGCGAACCTGCTTGCCGAACTCGCCGATCACCGAGCCGTCGCGGGCGAGCACCACCGAGGATTGCGGAAGGGGCACGATCGCGGCCGGATCGGTGCCCTGGGCACGCGCGGCAGCGCCGGCAACGGAACAGAGGGCGAGGGTCAGGATGTATCGGGTCACGACGTCCAATCTAGGGGCAATGCTACGGGGCACTCGGCCTGAAACGTCGCGCCGCCGACAAACTTCGTAGCTTTCACGCATGCCTCGACTGCTTCGCCTCGGCCTCGCGCAGTTCCGACCCGCCAAAGCCGACTACACCGCCAACCGCGCGCAGATCGCCGCCCTCATCGCACAGGCGATCGCGCAGGACCCGCGCCCCGACGTGCTGCATTTCCCGGAAACCAGCCTGACCGGCTATTTCCTCGAAGGTGGCGTCCGCGATCTCGCCGTGACCGCTGGGACACTCGCCGACGATCTCCAGCACGACTTCGCACGAAACGCGCCGTCGGGCGCGACGCTGGACGTCGTGATCGGCTTCTACGAGCAGTGGCGCAACACGCTCCACAACAGCCAGATGTACGTCTCGCTCGGCGGCGATCGGGCGATCATCCGTCACGTGCATCGCAAGAATTTCCTGCCCACGTACGGCATGTTCGACGAGGCGCGCTTCGTCGAGGCCGGGCGCGAGATTCGCGCCTTCGACACGGCCTGGGGTCGCGCCGCGATGCTCGTGTGTGAGGACGCGTGGCACTCGATCACCGGAACCATCGCCGCGCTGGATGGCGCTGAAGTCGTCTTCGTGTCGTCGGCCGCGCCGGCGCGTGGACCGTGGCCGCGCGACGACGCGAATGGGGGCCCGTCGAGTGTCTATCGCTGGGAACGGCTGATCCGCGACATCGCCGAGGAACACGGCATGTACGTGTCGCTGTGCAACCTGGTGGGGAGTGAAGGCGGGAAGATGTTCAGCGGCGCGTCGATGATTGCCGGTCCACACGGCGATGTGCGCCTGACCTTGCCGCTGTTCGAGCCGGCAATGGCCACGCTGACCTGCGACCTCCGCGATCTCGTGCGCGCACGCGCCGACGCACCATTGCTCAGCGACGTCGCACACGCGTGGCCGCACCTGACGCAGAACATCGCGGCGGCGATGGCGCGCACGCCTTATCTGCTTTCGTACGACACCGCCGACGAAGCGGCGCTCCCCGCCGCGCCGGCTGTCGCGTCGCCGGCCATCGCAGTCGTGGCGCCGGGCATCTCCGGCGGCCCCGCACCACTCGATATCAACGCCCCTCTCCTCGAGCAGTGGCTGGTGCAGTTCGTTCGCGACGAGATGGCGCGACGCGGCTTCACGAAGGCGGTCATCGGCCTCTCCGGCGGTGTCGATTCGGCGGTCACGACCTACCTCGCGGCGCGTGCCCTGGGCCCCCAGAACGTGCTCGCCGTGCGCATGCCGTACCGATCGTCGTCCAGCGACAGCCTCGCGCACGCGCAACTCGTCATCGACGCGCTGGGCGTCCAGCAGCGCACGATGGAGATCACCGCCGCGGTTGACGGGTATCTGCAGCATGAGCCGGATGCCGATCCTGCGCGTCGAGGCAACGTCATGGCGCGGACGCGCATGATCACGCTCTTCGACCTGAGCGCGAAACATCGCGGCGTGCCACTCGGCACCGGCAACAAGACCGAGCGACTCTTCGGCTACTACACGTGGCACGCCGACGACTCGCCACCAATCAATCCGCTCGGTGATCTGTACAAGTCCCAGGTCTGGGCGCTGGCGCGACATCTCGGCGTGCCGTCCGACATCATCGACAAACCCGCCAGCGCGGATCTCATCCAGGGGCAGACCGACGAAGGCGATTTCGGCATCAGTTATGCGCGCGCGGATGAATTGCTGAACTGGATGCTGCATGGCTGGACGCCGACGGAGCTCGTGGCACGCGGCTTCGATGCCCGCGATATCGAGATCGTCAGGCGCCGACTCGAGAGCACACACTGGAAGCGGCGCCTGCCCACCGTGGCGTTGATCGGCCCCACCGCGATCGGCGAGAGTTATCTCCGCCCGGTGGACTACTGATGGCCGCATCCGGATACGACGCCACATCGGAACATGCGACGTCGACGCGGTTGCACTTCGTTCGTGATGGGCGGGCGTTCGGCAGCGACGGTCGGTGCATCGGGCACACGGACCTGCACCTCTCCGCCGCCGGACGGCGTGCCTGTCGACTTCTGGCGTACGCGATGCCGGAGATGGATGTGCGGCTTATCAGCAGTGACTTGCGGCGCGCGCAGGCAACGGCGCAGTTGTTGAGCACTGCGGCGATCAGCACCGAGCCGCGCCTCAGGGAGATGCACTTCGGTGACTGGGATGGGCGCTCCTGGGCCGAGCTCGATCTCGAGACG
>JACMLX010000231.1 GCA_014379355.1 Gemmatimonadaceae bacterium | reverse complement strand
TCCGTGCAGCTGGCTGAGGCAGCCGCGCAGCGAGCCGCCGAACGCACCGCGCGCGCGGAAGGTCGCCTGGAGGCAGCACAGCTGCGATACGCCCAGGCGCGCGCGACGGACACCACGTCGTCGCCGGCACTGCTCGCCTGTGATGCGCTCGCGCTGTCGTGCGAGGAGGCGAAGGCGGCCGCACGCATTGAACGCGATTCACTCAAGAAGGTGATCACCCTGAAGGATCGCGCGATCGCGACGAAGGACAGCAGCGCGCAGGCCGAACCCGAACGCGCCCGGCAGCAGATCGCGCGCGGCATTCAGCAGTGGCGCGAGACGCATCCGCAGCCCTCGCGAGTCACTGCGTTCTCCGTCGGCACGCTCACCGGTGTCGCGATGACGATCGCGGCCGTCATCGGGCTCCGCTGATGAATCGCTACCTGATGCGGCGTCGCTGGCGTACCTCAGCTGGGGGCGGCGGTGGTGGTGGCACCTACACCAGCGCGCGACGCTACGTGCCGCTGTTCACGCTGCCCGAAGGGGTCACGTACAACCCGGTGACGGGACTGTGCGAGGGCTATTCGACAGGCCTCAACCCGAGTTACACGCCCTCAGGCAACGAGGTGCTGCTCACCGACCAAGGCAGCAACAGTGCCAACCGCATCCTATTGCGCAGCACGATCGATGCGGCCGCGAGCGATGCCGTGCGCATTCGTCTCGCGCCGCTGTCCGGTGGACGGCATTGGGGCGACGAGATCGAGCTGCCGAACTACAATCGCGTCGGCGTCGGCATGTACATCGAACCTGCGTCGGTGAAGGACGGCACGTTCACAGCGAATCGTGTGACGCGCAGCACGACCGGGATGGCGCCGTTTCGGTTCGCCAAGGATCACGCGTGGGGCTCGCCGCCCGGCGGCAACCAGGAACTGCGCAGCGTGTTCCGCTCGATGGGTGGCGGCAACTTCCGGCTGATTGGGCTGGACATCCAGTACGACGCGACATGGGCCGCGACGCTGGCGAACCTGAGTGGCTCGCCAGGGTCCGAACGCGGATCCGCGGCAGGACTGATCACCAACGATTCCAGCGTGTTCATCGATCGCGCGCTGGTCGAACGCTGCCTGGTCATGGGCGCTGAGCAGAAGCCGCTCTTGCGCGCGATCTACTTCAACGGATCGAAACACGGCTGTGTGAAGTCGCACGTCGACAACGTGCATTATCGCGGCAACGACTCGCAGTGCTACCTGACGACGAACGGCCCCGGTCCGATGTTGCTCGAGGACAACTACATGGCGATCGCCTTTGGCGAAGGCGCGATGTCGGGCGGCGGGCAGACGTCGAACTTGGCCAACATTCCGCAGGACATCATCGTCCGTCGGAATCATTGGGATTTCCCGCAGCGGTTTATCGATCGCAGCTACGAACTGAAGAACCTGTTCGAGATCAAGGTCTGCAACCGCTTCCTGATCGAGCGGAACGTCTTCACCGGTGCACGCATGACCGGCTACGACGGGCAGAACTACGGGCTGGTGATCAAGGCGGTGGCACAGAATGGCGCTGGCACCGACACCTGGAACCTGTCGAAGAACGGCACGATCCGCCTGAACGAGTTCCGCGACTGTGCGAACACGCTCGGATTCGGCGGTGACTTCGCCGTTGATGAAGCCACGAACCGACAGGATTTCTCGCAGAATCGGTCCGTGTTCACGTCGTACACGACGCCGGCACCGTTGGCGATTCCGGGCGCGGCCGTGCAGTTCGCGACGCGCGGCGCGTCCGACATCCTGTCACAGCAGAATCTTCGGCTTAGGCACAACACGTTTGCCGCGCCAAAGGCGGTCACGGGGTACCGTCGATTCCTGTTGGACATCACAGAACAAACGAACACGCGCGTGATCGGACTCCAGGTCTACGGCAATGCCTTCGTGACCGAGGAGCCTGTTGTGGACATCTCCGGCGAAGCACCGCAGCTGGGCGGCTACTTCAACCGCAACGCGGGCGGCTTCAATGCGCAGACGTCGTGGAACTCGTTTACCGACAAGGTCGACTCCGTGTGGGATGCGAACGCCGTCGTCGGCCCGTCAATCCTGAACACCTGCCGCATCAATGGCTCGGGGTACGGTGACACGTACCACGCGAGCCAGAGCGCCGCGGGTCTGACGACGTTCCGCCATAAGCTCGCCACAGGGTCCGCGCTCCTGACGGGCGACACCGATGGTGGCATGCAGGGCTGCGACCACGCGCTGCTCGATTCCGCACTTGCGGGGGTGGAATCATGAAATACCGCATCTGGGCCGAGAAGATCGGGCCTGCACCGATCGCCGTCATGGACATGTTCGTGCCGAAGGAGTGCCTGTACATCGCGTTCGAGACGCGCGAGGCGGCGGAGCATGCCGCCATCAGTGCGTACCGGCCGATGTATTCCGGCACGACGGCGACTTGGGAAATCCGTGAGGTCGAGTCGTGACGATCAAGCGCATCAACTTCCGCACCGACGGCGCGGCCTCGTCGTCGCCGAGTGCGAATCGCATTCTGCTCGGCACCGGCACGGACCAGGGCGAATATCCCGAGACTGTGGATGGCGTCACGCTCGGCTGGTCACCGAACAACAACAGTTCGACGGGCACGTACGCTGGTATTCCGAGTGACGCACTGCTTGAGGGCGGTGTCGCGATCATCAGCGACACGCGGCGCATCCGGATCAATCGCGCCGCCGGCACGTTCACGATCAAGCTGATGACCGGCCTGCAGCCCGAGGTCTATCTGACCACCGGCATCAACGTCTATGACGCCGACGGCACGACCGTAATCGGCTCGCGTCCGGCCTCCGATCGCGACACGCAAGGGTTCACCGGGAACTGGCAGATCAGCACCGCTGGTGGTGCACCGGTCGCCGCCGGCACCGCGGACGCCGGCATCTCCATCACCACCACGGGCGATCACTTCTTCGTGGAGATCGTCGGCACGGGTTCTCGGTTCGCGCGACTGTCGCTGATCGAATTCGACGACGGCGCAGGCGGTGGTGGCGGATCTGTCGCCGGCATCATGCGCCGTCGGCGCCTGCTTCTCTAACACTCTCGAGGCTTCGCATGAATGGACAGTATCTCCGCGTCAGCGACACGGCGCCCAGCATCGAAGTGTTCTTCGCGAACACCAGCGATGGCAGCGCGCGCACGGATCTCGTCTTCAACACGAGCGGACTGACGCTTGGCTACCGCCGGCCAGGTGCGGCGGTCACGAACCTCACGCTCGTCACGCTGGCCAGCGCGACGGCGGCATGGGCGGCTGGTGGCTTCATCCACCTGAGCGGCGGCCTGTATCGCCTCGACCTGCCGACGGCCGCGAATGCGACCGGTGTCAGTCGCGTAGCCGTTGTGTCGGTCGCATTACCGACTGGCGTGGCGTTCAATCCGTGCATCGTCGCCCTCGGCGCCGATGATCTCACCGCGGCCGCGCCAACGACCGGTGACTTCATCACGGGGCTGCGCGCCGAGAATGTCGGCAGCGCCTGGGGTGTGACTTCGCAGCCCTCTGGTGGTGCGACGGTCACGTACTCCGAACGCCGCGCCGTCGGCGGGACGCTCGGTACGCGCACCGCCTACTACGACAGCACGGGCAAGCTCGCCGGCCTGACGGCGGTGGTCTGATGCTGTTCACGGTCCCCCTGCTTGATCTGGTGCTGCTCACGAGCGGCATCGGTGCGGGTGGTCCCTCCATTCCAGTCATTACGGTGGCCACTCCGATGCGTTGTCTCGTCACGCTGTATCCCAGGACAAGCGAAGTCGTGAACGCATCGAGTGGCGGTGGCATTCCCACGCTGACCGCACGCACCGCCAGCGATCACGTCCTGCGTATCGAGGACATCGTCAACGACATCAGCGGTGTCGCGGTCGTGCCGGATGTGATCCGGTACACCGTCGCCGACAGCACAGGTGAGTTGGTCGACGACACCATCACCGATCCGACCAATCCGGACGATTGGCAGATCGCGCTCTCACGCTCGCTGTTCACGCCGACGCGCGGGCCCATGACCCTGACGCTCACCCTCGTCGCGCCGATCGACGCCACCGAGACCGTCCTGCAGTTCACGCTCATTCAGGGCGTGCGCCAGTGACCGCCGTTGTAGTCCCCTCCCCCGTTCTCTCTCGCTGAGGAAGACATGCCGTCCACACAGATCCTGAAGGACCGAATTCTCAACACGGCGCGAGGCACAGCCTTCGCGGCGTACACGGCGCACTTGAGTTTCAGCACTGACATCCCGGTGTTCACCGGCTCGCCGACAGCGACCGAAGTGACGTATGACACGATGGCGCGGCAGCCGGCCACCATGGCGGCTCCGACCACTCCGGCCGGCACCACACGGCGCAGCGCGGTCTCCGCGAACGTGGTGTTTCCGACGATGGGTGGCGGCGCCGGCGGCCATGTGGGGTATGGCCTCGAGTACGATGCGCTGACTGGTGGATCGCTGCTACGCGCGAACGTGCTGCCAGATGCCGGCGCGGCGAAGACGATCACCGCGGCGAGCAATGCCACACCAATCGTGCTGACGATTGCTGGGCATGGCTGGGCCTCCGGCATGTTCGTGCGCGTGGCCGGCGTCACCGGCAACACGGCCGCGAACGGTCTGTTCAAAATCATTGTGCTGACCACAGACACGTTCCAGCTGGTGGGATCCGTGGGCAACGGCGCGTATGTCAGCGGTGGCACGGCGACGCGATTCGGATTCGAGATCATCAACGGCATCGCGCCGCAGATCAATACGGGTCAGTTCTATAGCGAGGTCGCAGACTGATGCGCCTTTACTCCTCGCTGCGCACCTGCGGCCTCGCGATCGCGCTGCTCTCCGCATCGGCCATCAGCGTCGACGCACAGACCGCCACCGCGCGCCGGCGGATCCGCGTCGAAGATTCTCCGTGCGCACCGTCGACCGCCTGGCGTGTACGCGACACGAACTTCACCACGCTCGCCTCGGCCGATGCGGCGGCGAGGAAGCCGCGGCCATGTCCCGTCATCACCCCGCCGCCCGTCGATACGACGCCCACTTCTCCCCCGCCGCCACCGCCGCCACCGCCACCACCGCCCACCGTGGGCACATGGCACAACGTCACGCCGGCCAACGCGGACCTGACGAACCGTCTGAGTTGCGATAGCTACGGCGTCGAGAACGTGCAGGCCGATCCGACGCAGCCCGGCAGCGCGTATGCGTTCTTCCACTGTCAGGGATTGTGGAAGTCGGTGGACTACGGCGCGACGTGGACCGGCCCGATCGCGCCGGCCAGCGTGAACGACTGCGCGGGCGGCATTCGGATCGGCGGCGACGGCGCGATCTACCTCGCGTGCATTCGCGGTGCGGCGGTCGGCCTCTCGCGCTCACGCGACCGTGGACTGACGTGGCAGCGCTTCGCGATTGCGCCGGCGCCGTCGAACCGGCAGGACGTGTATCCGCCGAGTGTCGATCCGTATGACCCGCTGCATCTGGTCATGGCCGGACACGAGCAGGATCTGCTCGTCGAGTCGTTCGACGGTGGCGCGACGTGGACGAGCATCCGCGTGGAGTCCGGCATGATGTCAGGCGGTGGCACCAATTCGATCAGCTTCGTGAATACTGGTGTCGCGAGCACGACACGCACCACGTTCCTGTGGATCGCGCAGCAGTCCGACCGCTTCGGGACGTGGCGCACCGCGAACGGTGGCGCGTCGTGGGTGAAGGTCGATCGGAACGAACACCCGCACGGCTTCTCCGAGATTTACCAGCCCGACGCGAGCGGCGTGGTCTACATGGCGGGCGCGTACTCGGCGCTCGGCTGGGGCGTGCTGCGGTCAGCCAACTACGGGCAGACGTGGGCGCATGTCAGCGGCGCGAATGGCAACCAGCGCGTCGTCATCGGCACGGCGAAGACGTTGTTCGCGAGCCTGAGCTACCCGAGCGGGCTGAATACTACCTTCGGGCCGGACATGCAGAAGGCGGCGCAGCCAGGCACCGGCGCGTGGAGCGCGATGCCAACGCCGGTTGCGATGCGGCAGGGTGCGTCACAGGCCATTGCGATCAGTGATGGCACAAATAGCTACGTCATCACCGCGAATTACGGCGCAGGACTGTGGCGCTACGTGGAGAGCGGCGCAACGACCGTCCCGCCGCCTGTGGTCACTCCACCACCTGTCGTCCCGCCGCCGGTGACACCACCGACAGGCGGGACCAACGGCGTGCCGCTCGACACCGGCGTCAGTATCGCGATGATCCGAAATAACCCGACGATCCCCAACACGATCAATTACGAGGGCAACTTTCGGACGCGGTGCAACATCGGCCGGATCGGCACGTTCGATCCGATTGTGTATCCCGGTCAGGTCAATGTCGGGCATGAGCACATGTTCTTCGGGAACATCGGGCTCGATCAGAACTCCACGCCGGCGTCGCTGCGGCTGTCCGGCAACTCGACCTGTTGGGGCGGCACGGTCAATCGCACCGGATATTGGGTGCCCTCGGTGCGCGATGCGGTGAGCGGTCAGCTGCAAATTCCGTCACAGCTCAACGTGTACTACAAGTCGCACATCCTCAACGCGCGAACCCTGCAGATCATCCCGGCTGGGTTAGTGATGATCGCGGGAAACAAGAACAACAGCGCCGGCCCGCAGGCGCATGCGAACTGGAACTGTTCGAGGACGTGGAATCAGCAAGCCGTGATCGATGGCTTCATCCCGAACTGCGCCGTTGGTGAGCATGTGATTCTGAGCGTTGAATTTCCAGACTGTTGGAATGGGCGCGACTTGGATTCGCAGGATCACCAATCGCACATGGCGTATGCACCCTACACTGGCGCGGGGACCAGCGTGTGCCCGTCATCGCATCCGGTGCCGTTGCCACACATCTCCGAAAACTTCTTCTTCCCAGTGACCGAAACGTCACGCCCGCTGCAATGGCGGCTGTCGAGTGATATGTACGCGCCGTCGATTCGCGGTGGACGATCCGCACATGCGGACTGGATGAACGGGTGGGATCAGACGATCCTCGCAGTGTTCACGCGTGACTGTATCAACGCGACCCGCGACTGCACGGTCGATCTCGGCGACGGGCGGCAACTCTACTACAAGCCCTGACGGCGCATGGCCAGCATCTACCTGCACCCCTTCACCGGCGCTGCCGCCACCAACGGCAGCGCGGCCACGCCGACGACGGGCTCCGCGCTCTCGTTGTCGACGGGCACGGAAGGCACGCTCACGGGCTCCGGTGAATTGCAGGGCGGGTCCGGCGACGGATACTACGACATTCCCACGTCGTCGTTCGGTGACGGCACGATCAAGCTGGCGTTCACACCGCCAGCTGGGTTCACAGGGCAGATCCGATTCTTCTTCCGATGCCAAGCCAGTAGCGCAGTCTGGAACAATGACGGCAGTGCGATCTTCTTCGGTGACCCGGTCTTCTCGCAAACAACAGACCTTGAGGACAGAGCCCCGTCGAATGGGATCGACAGCATCCTCGCGTCTGCGGCAGGCCTGACCGCGCTCACGCCTGCAACGGCGTGGATTCGACTCGATGGCTCGCGGGTGCGCGTGTGGCTGAATGGGAACACCGGCACGCCAGATATCGACGTCTCGACGCTGAGTCGCACGACCGGGTTCTTCGGCCTCCTCATCAACGGCAGCACGTCGCGCTACGACACCATCGACATCGACGACACCCCGACGTCGCCAGCTCCACCGCCACGGAACGACAACCAAGTCCCACGCCGCATCCTTGGCCGGATGACGCGCAACCGTACCCTCCGCGCCGCCTGAGACACTCATGACACTCGCCAACGACTCTGCGACGCTGCCTGCCACGGGCACGGTGGTCGCCACCCATCTCGCGAACTCCATGGAGTATCAAGCGATGGTGCTGGCGGATGCGGGTGGGCATATCGTCGGCACGCGTGATGCCTATCGACTGTTCGTTCCCTCTTCGGCAGTGGGCGCGAACAAGGTGTTCTTCGATCTGTTCAACGCATCGGGGTCGGGCGTCGGGCTCCGGTTGGTGCAGGCGCGTGTCTTCCCGAACCTGGACACCGCCGTCACAGGCACGCTCGGCATTCAGGCGTACCTGACACGCACCTCGACGATCGGGACGGGTGGCACGGCCTCCACGACGGAGGGCACCTCACTCACTGCGGCGACCATCAGCAAGCTGGACCCGGGAGCCGCGACGTTGAACACCAGCATCACGGCGCGACTCGCTCCAACCGGTGGCGCCACCGCCGGTGCACTGATCGGCCATGCGTCGTTCTTCACGGAAGAGACGAACGCCGGTGCGGCAGTGGCGGCGGCTCTCGGTGGTGATTTCCTGAAAGACTCGGGCTACGATATCGTCATCTCGGAAGGCACCGGGTGCCGCGTCGTGCAAGGTTCGGTGGCCAGCGTCGGCAACGTCGTGTTCGTGTTCGACTTCGTGCTGGCGTAACACATGTCGCTGCTACTGCTGTTCGGTGGATCAAGTGCGCCGTCCATCAATGCGGGGCATAACGGCAGCGTCAGTGTTGGTGGCTGTGCGTTCGGCGCCACGGCAAGCGTGCAGACGAGCAACGGCGGTGCCCATTCGTCGAATGGCGGCCATGCACCGACGGTCGCTGCCACCACGGCGCACAGCAACAGCACGAGTCTCGCCGGACAGATCGCGCCCACGGCCGTGCAGATGGGCGCGCACGGCGGTTCGCTCCGACTCCTCGAGTCGGTGACGACAGCTCTCGCGCACGCATCGCAGCACAGCGCCGCGGTGCGCCTGACCGAGCAAGTCATCTCGCTGGTATCAACGATGACATCGCACGCCGGCAGCCTGCGCCTGACCGAGCTGCTCACCGTCACACCGGCGCAACGCACCTCACACGGCGGCCAGCTGCGTCTCAGTGATGCGTTGGTGTCGTCGCTCGCGCATGTCACGTCCCACGCCGACGCCGCGCGTTTGCTGGAGACTGTGCTCGTGCTGATCAGTGCGAGTCAGCGACACGACGGCTTGCTGCGCCTAGACGGCGCGACGCTCGCCTCAGCCATTCCACCGCTCGACGCCTCGCACGGCGGGCAGCTTCTCACTGAGGCGGCGTTCCTCGACACGCTGTCGCAGGCAACGGCGCATACCGGCGCGGCGCGACTGCTTGACAATGCGACACCGATCGTGCGGGCGTCAGCCGCGCATGCCAGCGCCCTGCGCGGGCTCGACGCGTGGGCATCGATGGCAACGCTGGCACTCGTACCACACAGCGGCAGCGTGCGACTGGACGGCGCGAGTGCGAGCCTGCAGCACCTCTTCGTCGTCGACAACAGCAGCATCCTGCATCTGTTGGGCGAAATGCTCGCGGAAGTCCGTCCGCCGATCGATGGGTCCCACGGCGGCAGCCTCACTCTCGGCGGTGGCATGCTCGGTGTGCAGCTCGTCCAGTTGGCAGTCGGCGGCAGCACGACGCGCCTGGCCGAGGCAATGTCACCGGGACTGCAGATGCATGTGACGGCCGGAGGGAGCGTCGGACAACGAGACCTGTTCCACGTGGTGCCGCTGGCGTGGACCGCACACACCGGTCGCGTCCGACTCCTCGACGTCTTCGACGGTGAGACGACCGCGGCGGTCAGAATTCTCATGCGCGCGCGCCGGTGGCTGCTGCCGGTCGCCCGTGGCGACGCCATGGTCACGGTCGCTACCCACGCGCCGGCGCATGTCCTGGCGTTCACCACTCTGCCTGCCACCATCCATCCGGACGACGAATGACGCTCCTGCCCTCAGGCTTTGTCCCCGAAGTGACCGGTCGCGTGCTCCGCGGTCGCCTGCAGCGCTGGCTCATCGACACCCCGACCGACGCAGCGTCGGGGGACGTCGTGGTCCTTACGAATCTGACGCTCGAGCTCCGGTCGCTCGATGACGCCACGCAACTGCTGGCACCCGTCCCCGGCGCGTTGCACGTGGCGCTGAGCGCACAGTACACGCTCGCTCGAGGGAAGCCGGCCGCGATCTATGTCTCGCAGTTCACGGCGCCGCTCTCCCTACCTGGTGAAGTCCTCGCGATCGAGCACTGGGAGATCGACGGCGTGGCCGACGTCCGTCGCTCGCGCGTGCCCGTCACGGGCGTGTGATCCACAGCCGTGGATTTCTGTCGGACGTGGCATAGCGCTTATTCGGTTGACCGTACACCGTACACGGTACACCTATTTTTAAGCGTGCTTACCTGCGTGTGGTCATGACCCGAAGAGTCCCCGGCGCCCAACGAGGCACCTGCCTTACAGTCATTGGCAACCAAGACACTTTCGTCCGGTCTTGACGATCGGCAGAAACCCGCTACCGTCAGTCCTAGGAATCACGCTTTATCAGCGGATCGGATGTACGTGTCTTCACAGCGCGAGGAATTGGTACATGGCGCTTTCAACGGAAATCGTCGCTGAACTGCGCAAAACGGCGGAAAGCCTGCGCGCGGAGTTGGCGGCCGTCGAGGGGTTGTTGGCGTTCTACGGATACCAGCCGGCGCTCAGCCCGAAGGTTGAACCAGCCGGGACATCACCGTCCGCGGTATTCAGTACGCCGCAGACCGATGGCCCTGATCAATCCCCAGGTCTTCGATCCGCGATCTATGCGATTCTTGACAGCAGCAGAAAGCGATGGCTTCCGAAGGATGTGACGGCGGAATTGATCAAGGGCGGCTGGCCCGTCTCGGGATCGGGGGTGAGGACGCCATTGTCCGTGCGCGTTGGTGGGGAGCTGGGACGTCTCGCTCGCGAAAAGCGGATCCAGCGGTCGAAGGGCAAGTACTTCCGAATCGCTGGCGAGCCAACGCCAGCCCTGCAGCTGGAAGATCTCCTGTAAAACGAAACAGGGGCTGCCTTGGCGGGCAGCCCCTGCGCACTTCCGTACGATTTGCTCGGGTAGGGTCATGGTGTCGGGGGCGCCCTTGAGAAGCTTTCCCCGCGGGTTCGAGTCCCGCCCTATCCACAATTCTCCAGCTCAACCAGGAGGCGTCTGACAGCCGCCGGGCTGTGGTTCACCAGTTCACCGTTCCCTCACTGAGGGGACCGCTTGCACCACCCGAATGGGAGGGCGAGTGGCCATCGATTCGCCGCCGAACCAAGAAAAACCCTGTCGCGTGGGTAATTCTGTGGCGGCGGGTCGTTGGGCGCAAGCGGGTATTTGTACCCAGACCTGACCCGTCACTCATCAGACCATGATTGAGAACGACGAGTACGAGTGGATTTTTGTCCGCTCGTTTCGCACCCGGAATGGCAAGGTCATCTATGCCAGCAGTTTCGGGAAGCGCGCGTTCAGGATCCGGGTCCGCCGTAAGCCGAAGGCGCCCCCGGTTTAAGTGAACAGAGCAGCAGGGGTGACGCGACGGTTCCGCGTCACCCCTGCTGTGCGCTTGGCGCGAAATATTTCGTCCAGCCCGGCTCTGGCAATTGCTCGATCACACTGCTCGCGCCAGGGAAAGACGGATTCACGCCGCGCGCGACTGTGAGAATCACGGCGTCGGCGCCGGCGCGCTTGACGGCGACCCACGCAGAGAATGCCGTCGAGCCGGACGCGGTCAGGTCTTCGATGAGCACGATGCGCTGCCCACGGAGTGACTTGGTCGGCTCAAAATACTCCGGCTGCACCGTACGCTTCGCACGCACAATGGCGGGATTCGCTCGCAAGACCTCTGCAAAGTGGTCCTTCATGAGCCCGCATTTCTGGATGGCGCTGCTCAGTCGCTGCGCGCTCACCGGTGTGCCCCGCGACGATGGTACTGGGCAGACAGCCGTGGGGTCGCCGCCGAGTGCCTTCGCAATCGCGTTCGCGTGTGTCCACCCCGCCAGCGACAGCAGCGCGGTCACGACCAGTAGCTGCGGCTGCGTGGCGGCCGTGAACTTCTTGTAGTTGTTGAACTGCCAATACAGCGGCGTGCTGTAGTCCACCATGGTGCCATACCACGATGGGGCGCGACCGAATGTCACGTCATCCAGCGCTTCGCAACCGCGACAAATAGCGTAACTCGGTGACTTAATGCCATAGCAGTGCGGACACTGCAGGGCGGCATTGACGATCGCTGCCTTGAACAGTTGCCCGCGAAACGGCTGGACGATCTCAAGCGCCTTAGACGACGGATAGATCAGCGTCATGCTCAGGGCCGGACACCAGCAGCTCGACCAGCGAGTCGAGGTTACGCAGCTCGATCGCACAGACGCCGTTGATGCCTACGTGGACGAGCTGCTCAGCCCACGCATGCGCCTGCACGAGCGACGACGGCAGGAAGACGGGCCGCCCATGCTTCACGGCAGCGAGCGCCTGCGACTTCGCACCCGATGTTTCGGAGGCTTCGATCACCAGGGTGGCGGCGGCGATCCCAGACATGGTCCGATTGCGTCTGAGAAAGTCCCAGCGCTGCGTCGACCAATCGGGCGCAAATTCTGTGACCAACGCGCCACCACTCGCGAGAATCTGCGTCGCGAGATCCGTGTTCTCCTTCGGATAGCGCTTCGTGATCGGCGTGCCCATGACGGCAATCGTGCGGCCGCCGGCGGCGAGCGTGGCACTGTGCGCGGCGGCATCGATGCCGAGCGCCATGCCAGAGATCACGACAATGTCATGATCGACCAACACCTTCGCGGCACGCTGCGCGCGACGAATACCGTCCTCAGACGCCTGGCGTGTGCCGACAATCGCGATGCCGAAGTCCTGCATCAGGGACGCATCGCCCTGATGAAACAACAACGCCGGCGGATCCACGACTTCCTCGAGCTGGCGCGGATAGGACGTGGTCGCGATCGCATGGAAGAGCAGCCCGGCGTGATCCCAGTCGGTGACCCTCGCCGTACTGAGGCGCAGCGCCGCGTCGATGCAGTCTGCCACGAACAGCGGATCGTGCGGCGTGCTGACCGGCAACGCGCCGGCACGCATCGCATCCACCACATCCGCCGCCGACCCATACGCCGCGATCATGCCGGCGATGCGCTCGTAGACCGCCGTCAGCGCTTCGCCAGGGGTCGCCCGGGCGAGCTGTAGCAGGGCGTCGGCAAATACTGCGGGGAATGTGACGGACACGTCGGCCATCTTCGGGGTGTGTTCGGGTATACGTGTTGGGTATACTGTGCCGGCGGACTGTCAAGGGCAAGTGGCGCAACACGATGATACATCCGACGCCAGTGCGCGCACGGTATCCAGCGACGCTAAGTAGCTGCGACACCGACAGAACGGTCAGTTACGGCGTTGCGGAGCCCAGTCTCCATAGCCTGACGTCGCCGTCGTGTGCTCGCATCGAGATACCACTGCACCGTTGCACCGTTGCACCGTTGCACCGCTGTCGCATCTGTGCAACATATTCCGTCTCTATGCGAACATTGGTGACCAAACTGGTGCGGTGGCACCACAGTGCAAACTTGCGACTGTTGGGGAACGCTGATAACCTCTCGCCATGCCCGCATCGGAAGAAGTCGTCAAGTCGCCCGCCAAGCGCCGACGCAGGAAGTCGATCAATGTGAAGGCGGCGGCGGCGGCAGGCGCGTCCGAAGTGCCGAACAAGACGGACGCGACCGGGACGATTCCGGAGGGTGCGACGCCCACACCTGAGGAACGATTCAAGCGCATCGTGCACGCGGTCAGTGACTCACTGGATGCCGATATCTTTTATTACAATGGGCAGATCGCGCCGCTGAATACGTATAAGGCGATCGAAATGCTTCGGAGCCGTCCGCGTCGGACAAACGTGTTGCTGGTAATGGTCACCGCGGGTGGCGATCCGGCTGCTGCGTATCGCTTCGCGCGTGCGCTGCAGGAACTCTACACACGCTTCACCGTATTAGTGACCGGGTATTGCAAGAGCGCAGGAACGCTGATCGCGTGCGGTGCGCACGAACTCGTCTTCGGTCCGCATGGCGAGCTCGGGCCACTTGATGTACAGATGTCGAAGCGCGATCATCTCTTCGAGATGCAGTCTGGACTGACGGTGAACGCTGCGCTGACGGCCCTGCACGTGCGCGCGTACTCGGCGTTCAAACACTTCCTGCTGCAAATTGAGATTGAATCTGAGGGAGCCATTACCGTTGCGACAGCTGGTGATTTTGCTGTCCGACTCACCACGGGCTTGTTTGCGCCGCTCTACAAGCAAGTGGATCCGTTTCACGTGGGCGAGGCGGCGCGCGCGATGGGCATCGCCCAGTACTACGGCGCGCGCCTCAGCCACATCGGGCAGAACCTGCCGGATTCGTCGCTCACCAAACTCATGGGCTTCTACCCCTCTCACGGGTTCGTGATTGATCGGGTTGAAGCCGAAACTATCTTCTCGCGCGTTCGTCAAGCACGAGGCGACGAAGTTCCGATGGTCGACATGCTCATCAGCATCGGGGCATATCTGCCGAATGGCGAGACCGCGGAATGCGAAATGCAGTTCCTGAACGACCCACGACCGACCCCACACGATCCCGGTGGCATCCATGCTCCGCAACACACACCGACTGAACACGGGACATCGCCAGACGACGAAGGCGGACTGCCCGCCGCAGGTGCCGGATCTGAATGAGAGCTTCGAAAGTTCCATTGTTGACATCCTACGCCTGCAAGAGGAGTCATTGCGTCGAGCGATCGAACCGCTGTGGCTCCCCGTGCTATCGCCCAAACCGCAGGATGTGATTGTTCCTGATCCCACCCCGCTGACCAACATTTTGGCGCGCTGAGTATCTGCGGCGCTGCACACGAGGGGTCGCGGCGTAGGCTGCGACCCCTCGTGCTACTACCAATGGTCGCCGAGCGTTGTACGCTTGGTCAGGTATGCCGCGGACCTTGTAACGCGGCCGCGGCGTGCTCGGCCTCACGCGCTCGCCTGGTCAGCTTCAGCACGAGCAGCGCGACCGCGCGCCGATCTTCCCGTGTCATGGGCTCGCCACTGATCAGGGCGAAAATCAGCTCGGCAGGGGTGGGCATCCCCTACCCTACCGAGAATCGTCAGTCTCGCGTCACAGGTCGCTGATCAGAATGCGCTGGTTGCTCGGCGGCATCGTTCGCCTGCGACGGCATCCGCGCTCCGTCCATCGCTCAGCAGAGGGTACGAGTCGATCTCCTTAAAGTACGCGACGCCACGGCCGATGCACACGCGCACCTCGTAGCTATCGCTCGATCTAGAAGCGGATGTCGACCGTGTCGCGAGCAGTAACAACACGACGATGCACGCGGCGATTACCCCTAAGACTTGCATGCCGACTGCGCGATCGTCCGATTTGATCGGCGCGACATCGGCAGCTCGCGCAGGTGTCACGTATTCAGGGAGCGAAGTGCGACAAAATCGACACACGACCGCTTCCACTTTGACGAGCTCCGCGCACGCGGGACATTTGCGCAGATCGCCCACGCGAAGAGCCGCCGCCTCGACCGCTCGCTGATCGGGCGCGGCGACAAGTATGTGGATGAACGCGATGGGACCCAGAATTAGCGCGTAGAGTACCCACGGCCGCACAACACGACCTTTTCTATCCGCGACCGTGGCGGTGATGATGGCAAAAAGCACCCAAAGTAATGCGATCTGGAGCATCGTGTCACGCGAGGAATGAGGCAAATAGCAGCCAACTCGAACCTAAATAAAAACATCCGGCCGGCGCTTTTGCAGCGTGTGAATGCCAGCGTTGAAAAGTTTCCCACCGTAGCGTTTTGCGACGGACGCGTGCAGCAGCTTTCGCACCCACGATGCAAATCGTGACAGAGCAAGAGCGTTGATCAACGTGTGGATATGTGGACAAGCCGATGCCATGACTGACAACTGACGTTTGCTGTTGCGCTCGCCTGATCTGCGTGTAGACTCCCGCCCCCGGCACCACGAAGAGGAACCGAAGGGAGCTTGGAATGCGAACTAGTCGACAAGTAACGCAAGGACTTCAGGAGCCGACCGGTGAGGTCGTCTCACGGGTGGCAATTCCGTGCATGATCGGCGGTCGCTACGCCCTCCCTGGTGATCATGTCATCGTGAACCGGTCGACGGGTCGCGTCGATGTGGTGCACTCTTCCGGCACGTGCCGCGAGATCGAGCTGCTTCAGCAACTCGGCATGCTGCTGCCTATCCACGCTTCTGCTTCTTCTGCTGCGAGTTCTCCTGTTGCTCAGCGTCCCGATGTAGTTGCGCCGACCGCAACGCGTCGGCTGCAGCTGCATGCTGACCAGGCGTCGGAAATCCGGGGTTCCTGATCGCGGCTGCCATGCTGGCGCCGAGCGCTTCCGCAATTCGTGCTGTGTATTCGCGCGAAAATGCCAGCAGCGTTTCCTCTGCCCAGGCCATCTGACGTGCCACGAGAGGTGAAACTGTCCCGCCTTGCGTCCCATCATTGGGGGCAAGGACTGCGAGCAGCTTCTCTTCGGACTCCTTTCGAATCGGCAGTCGCTTCACAACCCGGCGTACCGTATCGCCGGCCACTCGCGCGCGAGTGGCTATCCCCTCCGCTGTGTCGCCGTCAGCGATGGCGCGCTGCACAAGGTCGAGCAGGCTCGGCATAAAACTCAAAGATTGGACTTGACAGGTCCGATGTTTGGCCCTAACATCGGACGCGTTGGGCTACGCGTTTCCCAACGATAACCCACGCAGGAGCGCATGTGCGCGATTCCGAGCGCGTCAAGCTCTTCAAGAAGAGCAAGAAGTCATATCGGTCAGTGGCCGCGTCCGCGGGCGCCAACGTGAAGTCGGTGTGGGAAGCGGTGCGGGGTCGCATCAAGCGGCCGCGGCACGAGACGGCTGTCGCGATCGCCGACGCGATCGGCCGCCCGGTGCACGAGGTGTTTCCCGCGCTGTCGGACGAAGCCGCCGTGACCAGCGGCTGAACGGGTTGGTGGGGCGCGTGCAGATGGCATGCGCCCAACGAAGCACCAGCACTCGAGGCCGAGTCAGGTGCGCACTGCACGACTTCCTTCTGGAGTTTTCGCATGCCCCAGCGCCCCAGCGCCCTGTCCGTCGGCGCCATCACCCCGATCACCGTCCTGGCGGACTACCGCCGGGAACGGGAATCGCTTCCGGCGCGGCAGCTCGCCGACACGCTGGTGCGCGCGTACCGGAAGCGCGCGAAACAGCCACCCGAGACACTGCTTGATGCACGGCGCTCCTGCCATTCCCTGCGCCATCGGCCGCTCTGCCCGAAGCTGCAGCGGGAGATCGATGCAGCACTCCGCGCCGGCGTCACTGCCTACGAGATCAACCTGGCGCTCCGCGCGTTCGCCGACGCCGTCGCCCCGATCGACATCGGACGGGCCGCGTGATCACCATCGCCTTCTGGATCGGTCTCATGCTCGGGCTCGCGATCGCCCTCGTCATCGGGTACGGCAATCCGACCGATACGCGGCAGTCGGCACTCGATCAGCGCGGACGGGCCGGGTGATCCGAGCAATGACGGGACCGCCAATCGACGAGCGGAAGGGCCTCAGCTTTCGTGGACGCCTCGGCCGGTTCGTGTTGGCACGCGTCTACTGCATGCGCTGCGGTGCATCGCTCGCCGGCCAGTCGCCGCACGCCACCGCGTGCACGTGCACCACGGCGCCGGCGACGACGGGAGCGCAGCCATGGACGCGGTAGTCGAGGAATGCGAACGGCGCGCGCAGCGCTACGGCAAGCAGGCGGTGGATGCGGTGCTGCAGCTGCAGTACATGGTCGTGCGCCTCGACGGCATGCTGTGCGCGCTCCGCCCCGCGCTCGCCGACGTCGAAGTCGATCCGCTCGATCGGGATCGCGTGGTGCGCGCGCACACCGTGGTGCGGGACGTCAACGCCGTCGCCACGCAGATGAGTGAAGCGATCAGTCACGTCGGCGCGCTCAGTGAGTTCGGCCGGTTGCAGCAGGTGGCGTACGAGCAGCGGCGGCAGGATCTCCGCGTCCTGGCGGAAGCGCGGGACATCGCGGAGTCACAGATGACCAGTGGTGGCTTGATCGTCTGACGCACATCGCGTCAGCGCAACGCAGCATCGATCGCGAGGGAGCACGCATGTTGAATGGACAGCCCGTGGTGCCGCTCGGGAAGCGGCCCTGGGAAGATCTGATGGCCGCGGCAGAAGATGGCAATCTGCTGTGCGAATTGGACGAACAGGTCGTGCGTGTGGTGCACGCCCTGCGCACGCAGCACGACAAGGCGGGCGGCAAGCCGAAAGGCAGCATCACTGTCAAGATCAACATGAAGCTGGAGAATCAGGTCATGATGGTCACGGCCGATGTGCAGACGAAGGAACCGAAGCGCGAGCGCACGACCACGTTCCTGTATCCGCTCAAGGACAACACGCTCGCGATCAACAATCCGAAGCAGGGCGATCTCTTCCCCGCCGGCGAATCGCCGCGCACCGCCCCTGCTGACACCGAAGCCCGTATGGGAGTCGTCCGCTGATGCCAGTGCCTCCGAGTGGATCCACAACGGGCTCGCTCAGCGCGACGACCGCACCGCGCCGTGATGCGCAGGCCATCATCGACGCGGTGCGCGCGGACGGCCGCCTGGAAGTGGTGGACCTGTTGCCGGGGACTGGCGCGCCGTTTGCCGTCGCGCTTCCCGTCGGTCGCCAGCTGCAGTCCATCAAGCCGCTGATGGACGAGTATCTGCAGGCACCGGAGCGTCGTCGCGGGACGGCAACGATGGAATCCGTTGACGCATTCTGTGCACACGTGAATCGGTTCAAGGCGCCGGAGACCGCGGTGTTCGTGAAGGGGCTCCTGGACGCCGAGCCCGTGTTCATCGCGGTGTACGACTATCACCCGGCGGGCCCGAACAATGACGACGCGAAGTTTGGTCGGCATCGGGCGATCTACGCGTGCAAGCCATCGCCGGAGTGGCTGGCGTGGACGAAGATCAGCCAGGTCGAGCGCGGGCTCGACATGGGCGAGTTCGCGTATTTCCTCGACGAGCACATCGTCGATGTGTACTTGAAAGAAGGCGACGAGCAGCTGATGAAGATCGTGGCTGAGCTCGAGCTGCGGCTCGCCGGAGCCAGCGCGCTCATCGCGATGTCGCGCAACTTCGCGGTGAATGTCGGGACGAAGATCAGTGACATTCGTGTGCTCGACAGCGGAGAATATGCCGTGAAGTACGACGAGCAGCACAGCGACGGCACTGGGGCGCCAATCAAGGTGCCGAACGCCTTCACGATCGCGATTCCCGTCTTCGCCGGCGCCGCACCCTACGTCGTCCTGGTGCGCCTGTCGTATCGCGTCGTGAGTGGCAGCGTGCGCTGGTTCATCCGGCTGCATCGTCCGGATCGCGTGCGCCTGGCGGCAGTTGACGAAATCAAGGCAACGATCGACACCGCGTGCGCGAACGTGCCGGTGTTCGACGGCGCCCCGGAGGCGTAGGGCGCACGGCGACATGCAGCCCCGTCGCCGATTCAGGCGACGGGGTGATCAGGAGTGAATGGGCGTCGCGCGACCGCGCGAAGTTGCATCAACGACGCATGGACGAACGTGGTCCAGTGCAGACCAGGCCAGCCGATGAACCGCTATGGTGTTACCGTCGATCGACCGCGACATGACATGCGTGGGTATGCCGCGGCGCGGGCCGCTGCCGTGCTGCCAGGCGGAGAAAGTCACGTGACCGTCGCGGATGGTGTGGCCGACACCGCGAAGCTGGTCCACAAGGTCGTGGAGATGCGAGGCGATGGGCGTGTACGAACCGCCTGTCAACGAGCGCGGGGCGTCTTCATTCCTGCGCCGCGGCGCTGGAGCGTGACGATGTACAATGATGCCGCCGTGACGTGTCCGAAGTGCCGCAGCGCGCTCACCGCGACACCGGACGGACGATGACCACGCTTCGATTCGATGGCACGTCGGGGGCTGACACGCTCGCCGTCTCCCTGGACACGCTGCTCCGAACCCGCCTGCTCATTCAGGCGAATTCCGGTGGTGGGAAGTCGCATGCGCTGCGCGCGATGCTCGAGCAGACGCATGGCAAGGTGCTGCAGATCGTGCTCGATCCCGAGGGTGAATTTGCGACGTTGCGTGAGTCGTTCGGCTTTGTGCTCGCCGGCAAGGACGGCGACGTGCCGGCGCACCCGAAGGTCGCACGCGTGCTGTGTCGCCGACTGCTCGAGGCGAATGCGTCGGCCGTGATTGACCTGTATGATCTCACGTTGGTCGAGCGCCGCGAGTTCGTGAAGCTGTTCTTGACGGAGCTGATGGCCTTGCCGCGCGCCTTGTGGAAGCCGACGCTGATCGTGCTCGACGAAGCGCACCTGTTCTGTCCCGAGCGTGGCAGCGGCGAGTCGCAGAGCACGGAATCCGTGATCGCGTTGTGCACGCAGGGCCGAAAGCGCGGCTTCTGCGCCGTGCTGGCGACGCAGCGCATTTCGAAGCTGCACAAGGATGCGGCGGCGGAGCTGCTGAACAAGTTGATCGGTCGCACGGGGCTCGACGTCGACATGAAGCGCGCCGGCGACGAGCTCGGAATGGACAAGGACCATCGGATGGCGCTGCGCACGCTGACGCCCGGGGAATTCTTTGGCTACGGTCCGGCGCTCGGCGGCGAGATTACGCGGGTGCGTTCGCGTCCCGCGATCACCTCGCATCCGGATGCCAACAGTCTGACGGCCGCACACGCGCCGCCGAGTGCGAGTGTGCTGGCGCTGGTCGCGCAGATTGGTGATTTGCCGGCGATTGCCGCGCAGGAAGCCAAGACGGTGGAGACGTTGGAGCGCCAGGTGAAGGAGCTGCAGGGGCAGCTGCGGCAAGTGCAGCGTGGCACGGCGGCGCCGGATCCCGGTGTGACGCAGCGGGCGGTGGAGGACGCGGTGCGCGCTGCCATGGAGCGCGACCGCGTCGCGGTGTCCGCCGTGATTGCCGAGGCACACGAGCAGATCTCCGACGCGCTGACGCGACTGTCGCTGCTTCGCCATACCAGCGCACCGGCGATCGCATCTGGCGAACGACCTGCGCGGTCTTTACCGGACGCGCCGAGCGAACGTCGCATGACAAAGACGCAGCTGCCGCCAGCCGTCGTTGACCGGGTGTACCCGCGCGCCGGCGCGACGCCAATTTCGAACACGATGCGACGCATGCTGTCCGTACTCGTGCAGCTCGATGCGCTGGGCGTCGAGTTCCCCGAAAAGCGTACGATGGCTGGCTGGTCCGGCGTCTCGCATACGACCGGCACGTTCAGCAATCAGCTGCGCGGATTGCGTGACGCTGGCTGCATCGAGGTGCAGGGCGATCGGCTACGCATCACGGATGTCGGCCGCGAGAACGCCGCGCCGAGCGTGGCCATCTCGACGCTGAGCGATCTGCACAGTGTCTGGGAATCCAAATTTTCGGCCACGGTGGCCCGAATGTTTCGCGCGCTCCTCTCGCTCTCCGGACCACGAATGAAGCCCGTCAGCAAAGCGGAGCTGGCGGAGTCGGTTGGCGTGTCGCATACGACCGGGACCTTCTCGAATCAGCTCCGCGAACTACGGTCGCCTGGCGTGATCGAGGACGTGGACAAGCAGTCCGTGCGCCTCACACGGCTTGTGTATCCGGAGGGTCTGCGGCATGGCTAGCCCGAATGTGTTCTACGTGAAAGGCGAGTCGCCGACCGATCAGCTGCAGGCATTCGCGCGCACGCTGATGATGGCGACGACGGATCAGGTGCTCGTGCGGATGACGTCGAGTACCTGGTTCACGTACCTGATTGGCCTCGCGGTGATGCTGGGACGGTTTCCCATGGCATTCACACCGCGCATGGCGGAGTTCCAGCAGGCGTGGAACGCGCAACTTGGGTGGGTCGTGTGGGGAAAGTTGCTGGTGGGGGAGCCCGCGGCTGAAATCGCGGTGGTGATGCAGCTGTCGCAGGCGGATGCGATTGCGATCGGCACCGAGCTGCTCGCCTTGACCACACAGTATCGTGCGGTGGTCCCGGATCATCCGGAGCCTGCCAGATGACCTCCACGCGCATGGCGGCGACGCGGCCGGTGCTGCGCTATCACGGGGGGAAGTGGAAGCTGGCGCCGTGGATCCTCGCGCACCTGCCGCCACATCGCACCTACGTCGAACCCTTCGGCGGCGCCGCGTCAGTGCTGCTCCGGAAGCCGCGCAGTTACGGCGAGGTGTACAACGATCTCGATGGCGCCGTGGTGAATTTGTTTCGAGTGCTGCGGGATCCGGCACAGGCCGTAGAGCTCGAGCGCCGCGTGCGTCTGACCGCGTATGCCCGGGATGAATTCGCCTGGTCGTACGGCGAACCGGTGGATGCGATCGACGATGCCCATCGCATGGTGGTCCGAAGTTTCATGGGGTTCGGCTCAGCGGCGATGACCCGCACGCACAAGACTGGCTTTCGCAGCAACACCGACCGGAGTGGCACAACGCCGGCGGCGGACTGGGTGACCTGGCCGGCGCAGATTGCCACGTTCACGGAACGGCTGCGTGGCGTCGTGATCGAGCATCGGCCCGCCGTCGATGTGATGGCGCAGCACGATGGGCCGCTTACGCTGCATTACGTGGATCCGCCGTATCCGCATGACACGCGCTCCTCGATGCGCGACGGCAGCCGCGGCGGCGTCAAGCACGCGTATCGGCACGAGATGACGGATGAGGATCATCGCGCGCTGGCAAGGGCGCTGCATCGACTCGAGGGCATGGTCCTGGTGAGTGGCTACAGCTGTGCGTTGTATGATCGCGACCTGTACCCGGACTGGACGCGGGTCCGGCGCGCGACATTTGCGGATGGAGCGCGGCCACGCGTCGAATGCCTGTGGTTGAATCCGGCAGCGAGTGCGCGAGTGGCTGCCGCGCCGGCGTCGCTCTTTGCGCTCCCTCTGGAGCGACGCGCATGATCGGTCTCGCCGCGCTGGTGGGCTCCATGAAGGATGAAGCCTTCGTCCTTCGGCGGAACGGCGCCGAAGAGTTGGCGCGCGTCAAGCAGCGCGATGCCGAGGCGATCGAAGCGGCCGAGCCGGATGCGGTCACGTGGATCACCGAAGAGACGGCGCGCCTGCGGAGCGGCTGGACGATCACGAAGGTGCGCCGGCACGCCGCCATGTATCAGCACACTGGGCATGCGATCCGCGAGAAGGGGAAGTGGCGCATGCTTGCGCTGATCATTCCGCAGCGTGTGCCGCAGTCCGTGCTGGATGCGGCGGCCCGCCGTGAGGCGTCGAGCTGATGCCGACGATGCGACCGCTCAAGGACCGCCAGATTCTGGCGACCTATGGCAGCCACGGGGCGCGGGTCACGGTGATCTCGCTGGTGCGTCGTGGCGTGCGACGCACGGTGGTATTCTGGCGCGAGGGACGCCGGCGTGAACAGACGTTCGACGCGCGCACGCGCCGCGAAGAAGAATCGCAGGCGCGGGCGTTTGCCGAGACGAAGGCAGCAGTGCTGCAGCTGCGCCGCACGAACGTCGCGCTGCCGACGCCACCGGAGCCAATCACCCTGGTCGAACTGCGGCAGCGGTACCTGCTGGCGAAAGGGCTGAACTGGGCCCGTGCGACGCGCCGCAACAACGATGCGCGCTGGAGGAAGTTCGCCGACTTCGTGGGCGGTCGGACCCGGGCGGCCGACGTGTCCCTCGATACGATCGATGAATGGCGTGCGTTCCTGCGCGACCTGAAGCACGAGCCGAGCGAGATCGCTCGTATGCTGACCTGCGTGAAGGCGGTCTATCGCTGGGGCATCGAGCGCGATCACGTCGTATCGAAGATCCCCATGTACTCGCCGGAGAAGTTGCCAGGCGACAAGCCGAAACGGATCAAGGAGTTCACCCCGATTGAGGTCCAGAAGATTCTGGCCGCGCTCAAGCCGCGCGGCAAGAAAGTGGGTCGGTCTGGGTTGGTGTGGAGCTGGCGCCACTGGTCACTGTGTTGGATGACCGCGGCCAGTGCAAAACGCACGCGGTCCCAGATGCTGCCGCTGGAATGGACGAGCGTGCACTTCTATCGCGGCGGCGCGCTCATCGATTGGCCGGCTGAGCATGACAAGCTGCGGAAGGAACACCGGCAGCCGATGCCGAGGCGGGCGGCGGCGATGCTGCGACTGATCCGGTGGATGGCGGCGAGCGAAGGCCTGTCGTCACCGTATGTCTGGCCGGCGCGAGTCGATAAGGAGACGCGCCGCACGGTCAAGCACGTCGGATATCAGGCGCTGATCAGTGCGTTGCACAAGGCGTGTCGTCGGACCGGTGTGCCATATCGGCGGGGACGCGGGATGCATGCATTCCGACGGTCGTCGGCGAATACCGTGATCGAGGCGGGCGGCAGCATCAAGGATGCGGGCCTCTGGCTCAACGATGACGACATCAAAACACTTTCGGGCTCCTACCTCCGCGAGCGCGACGGCGAGCAGCAACGCATCGCGGACCGGATGCCGTCACCAGACGGCCGCGTGAAGCGGAAACTCGCGGCGCAGAGTGGTGCAGGTAGTGAAAAATCAGCAGGATCGGGATCCGAGACCCCCTCGGCGCCCGACGGACAAACGACAGACACCACGGTGGGCGCCGTGGTGTCGAGGAGCTAACTCAATGTCACACAATGCGATACCTGCAGAGCCACAGAAGGGGATTGAACCCTTGACCGCTCGATTACGAATCGAGTGCTCTACCACTGAGCTACTGTGGCGAATACTACCGAGGAATGCCATGCCCTGACGCGGACTCGAACCGCGACGCCTTGCGGCACCACCCCCTCAAGATGGCGTGTCTACCAATTTCACCACCAGGGCGTCCCAACCCACTCCAGCATCCTGCAACCAGTCTCCCAAACTTCCAACGGGGCCGACGGGGCTCGAACCCGCGACCTCCGCAGTGACAGTGCGGCACTCTAACCGACTGAGCTACGGCCCCAATTGTGTGTCGTCCACGCGCACCAGCTCGTAAGCACCGGACTCATACTCCGACAGGTCCCGCCACCCACGCCCTCACCCGCTTCCTTCTACGTAGCGCGTACGGGAATCGAACCCGTCTCTGGACCTTGAAAGGGTCCCGTCCTAGCCGCTAGACGAACGCGCCTCGAGGCCGAGACTCCCTAACCCCACCGGCCACACCTGCTCTCCTCACCCGCACCTGCCGTGCATAGCGCTAACGGGATTCGAACCCGTGTTCCAGCCTTGAGAGGGCCGTGTCCTAGTCCCCTAGACGATAGCGCCGTCGTCGTACCATTGGCCCAGCACCTCCGCCCTCCCAATCCACCACCCACTCCAAGCTCCCGATGCGCCACAGGCCCGGCAGGAATCGAACCTGCAACCCCCGGTTTTGGAGACCGGTGCTCTACCAATTGAGCTACGGACCTACACCGTGAATCCCTGCAATTCCATGCAGTATCGACCCCTCACCCACCGAGGCCCGTACCGCAGGGTGCCTGACG
>JACMLX010000230.1 GCA_014379355.1 Gemmatimonadaceae bacterium | reverse complement strand
GCGATCGCGCCGGAACGACGCGTCGCGCCCGCGCCGCCGGCCACCGCGCACGCCGTGCCGCACGTCTCCGGGATGTCGATGCGCGCTGCACTCCTCGCGCTGCACGAACACGGCTTCCGTGTCGTGATCGATTCGCTCGCAGGTGGCGGCACTTCGCCCGCAGCCGGAACGTCGGTCGTGCCTGGCACGATCGTCCGCCTGCATCGTTCGCCATGACGGCATCGGTCCAGTCCCGCGACATCGTGAACGCGCTGCAGCTGGCCGGACTTCTGGTCGACGTGCGCGGTGTACTTCCCGCGACGCTGACATCGATCACGGCTGACTCACGCGCGGCCGCATCAGGCGCGTTGTTTATTGCCGTGCAGGGTTTCGCCCGCGACGGCCACGAGTTTCTGCCGCAGGTCGCGGCACAGGGTGCCGCCGCGGTGATCGTCGTCGATGCTGGCGCCACATCGCTGCCTGCCATCGTCGTGACCGATTCACGTCGTGCGGTCGCGGTGGCCGCTGCCGCCTGGTACGGATCGCCGTCCGCCGCGCTGCACCTGATCGGCGTCACCGGCACGAATGGCAAGACGACGTCCGCCAGCATGTTGCGGCACCTGCTCTCCACCGGCAGCACGCCGGCCGCGTCCATCGGCACGCTCGGTGTGCTGATCGGCTCCGAGGGCACGCTCCATCCGGGCGGCAGCGGGCTCACGACGCCCGGGCCGATCGAGCTGCAGAAGTTGCTGCGCGAACTGGTCGACGCCGGCGTGCGCTGGGTGGCCATGGAAGCGAGCTCGCACGCACTGCATCAGCATCGACTGGACGGGCTCCGTTTCGACGCCGCGTTGTTCACGAACTTCACGCGCGATCATCTCGATTATCACGGGTCGATGGAGGCATACTTCTCCGCCAAGTCGATGCTGCTCGATCAGCTCACGGACGATGGTCGCGTGATCGTGAATGCCGATGATGCGGCCTGGGCGAATCTGCCGGCGACGACCCATCCGGTCACGCGCTTCTCGGCGGGTGCGCACGTCGCCGATGTGTACGCGCGACGCATCGAGTTCACACCAGGCGGCAGTGCGTTCACCCTGCACGCGCCGGCAACGTCACCAATCAAGGTGCACCTTCCCCTCCTCGGTGATTTCCAGGTGGAGAACGCCGTTGGTGTCGCGGCGGTTGCCCTGGCACTCGGCACGCCACTCGCGACGGTCGCTGAACGCCTGTCATCGATGCCGCAGGTGGCGGGTCGGCTCGAGCGCTTGAGCACCTCGCCAGCGGTGTTGCGCGACTACGCCCACACGCCTGACGCACTCGCCCGCGCGCTGCACTCCGTACGGCCGTTCGCGAGTGGCAAGGTCATCGTGGTCTTCGGCGCCGGCGGTGATCGTGATCGCGGCAAGCGGCCACTCATGGGCAAGGTCGCGGCCGAACTTGCAGACGTGTGTATCGTGACCAGCGACAACCCGCGCACCGAGGATCCGGAGCGCATCATCGACGACATCGTCGCCGGCATGCCATCGACGACCGTCGTGCGTGAGGAAGACCGACGCACCGCGATTGCGCGCGCCGTGGAACTCGCAGGCCCGCACGATCTCGTCCTGCTGGCGGGCAAGGGACACGAGACGTATCAGGTTCGCGGCACGACCAGCTTCCCGTTCGACGAGGCGCAGATCGTGGCAGAACTGACGGCGGACCGATGACGATTCCGCGTGCGCCCCTTGCCAGTGATGTGCCGTTCACGTCGACCGGTCGCGTCTTCTGGACCATGGATCGTGTCGCGCAGGCGCTCGCGACGTGCGCGACGATGCCGCTGCCAACGGGTGCGCGCGAATTCGACGCCGTGAGTACCGACACGCGCACCATCGCGCCGGGTACGCTGTTCGTCGCGTTGGCCGGCGATCGATTCGATGCGCACGACTTTCTTCTCGATGCGGTGCGAACGGGCGCCGCCGCCGTCGTGGTCAGCGACGCCGAACGTTGCGCGGGTATTGGCGTCCCCGCCTACGTCGTGCGCGACACGCGTGAAGCACTCGGCGCGCTGGCACACTTCCGCCGCCACGCGTGGGGCAAGCCGGTCATCGCGGTCGGCGGTTCGAACGGGAAGACGAGCACGAAAGCCATGCTCGCCGCGATGCTCGCCGGCGCGTACGACGTGCATGCGACCATCGGCAACCTGAACAACGAAATCGGTGTGCCGCTCACGCTCCTGTCACTGCCCGACGATGCGGATGTCGCCGTCATTGAAGCTGGCAGCAACAGTCCGGGTGAAATTGCGCGACTCCGTGCGATCATCGCACCCGATGTCACGGTGATCACGTCGATCGGCGAGGAGCATCTCGAAGGCTTCGGCGACATCGCCGGTGTGCTGCGCGAGGAGCTGGCACTCACCGTTGATGTGCCGGTCGTCGTCACGCCATCCGCGCACCCGGAAGTGGCGGCCGGCGTCACGGGCGACGGGCAGCAGGTTGTCATCGCGGGACTCGATGATGGGCACATGCACCCGCTGCGCTGGCGGCTCGAGCCCGACGGCAGCGGAACGCTGACCTTCGACGACGGCGATCTGCACATCCCCCTCCGCGGCGCACACAATCTGCGCAACGCCATGCTGGCGGTGACCGTCGCGCGTGGATTCGGCGTATCGCTCGAACAGATGCAGTTCGGCCTCTCGCGCATGCAGCAGCCGTCGATGCGAGCGGCCGTCGATCCACTCGGCACTGCGCTGCTCGTGAACGATGCCTACAACGCGAATCCGCCGTCCATGCGTGCGGCGCTCGACCTGCTCGAAGCCGTGGGGCAGGGACGTCCGCTGATCGCAGTCCTCGGCACGATGCGGGAACTCGGTGCGGGCGCCGATGCACTGCACGATGACATTGCGCGAGACGCCGTGCGTCGCCCGCTCACGTTGATCGTGGGCGTCGGCGATTTCGCGGCGGCATTCCGTCGCGTCGCGCCGGACGATCCACGTCTCGTACTCGCCGATGATGCGCCGCTGGCCGAGGCGGAATTGCTTGCGAACGCGCCGCGCACGGCCGCGATCTTGCTCAAAGGTTCCCGCGGCGCACGCCTCGAACGACTGGTCGCGCCGATCACCGCCTGGGCCACTTCGGCCGACTGACCCACACACGACTCCCCGACGTGCTGTTTCATCTCCTTGCGCCGCTGCAACCGTATTGGGAACCGTTCCGGCTGATCTACTACATCAGCTTTCGTGCGGTCGGCGCTGCCGTCACCGCATTGCTGATGGCATTTCTCGTCGGGCCGATCATCCTCGCGCGCCTGCGCTCCATGGCGCTGCATCAGGTCGTGCGCGAAGGCACGCCCGATTCGCACAAGGCGAAAGGCACCACGCCGACGATGGGCGGATTGATCATCCTCGCGGCCACGATCATCCCGACCTTGCTGTGGGCAAAGCTGAACAACCGCTACGTGCTGCTCGCGCTGGTCGTGATGGCGTGGATGGGTGGCATCGGGTTTCTCGATGACTACCTGAAGCTTCGGCAGAAGCGGCTCGGCGTGAAGAACGAGGGCCTCGTGGAGCGCTACAAGCTCGCGGGACAAGTCGTGATCGGCGTTGCGCTCGGCCTGTATCTCTGGCTCGACCCGATCAGCACACTGCCGGGTGCGTCCACCACGCTGCCGTTCTTCAAGTATGTGCTGATCGTGCCGCTGTCCATCGGCTTCGCGTGGACGTACGTCCCATTCGTGACGTTCATCCTGACCGGTGCCAGCAACGCGGTGAATTTCACCGACGGTCTCGATGGACTGGCCGCCGGCTTGTGCGCGATCGCGGCCGTCACGTTTGCGATCTACGCCTACGCGATGGGCCGCATCGACGTCAGCGGCTACCTGCAGTTGTTCTACCTGCGCGGCGCCGGTGAGCTCACCATTTTCTGTGCGGCGATGTTCGGTGCCCTGATCGGGTTCCTCTGGTTCAATGCGTTCCCGGCGCAGGTGTTCATGGGCGATACCGGATCGCTCGCACTCGGCGGTGCGATCGGCGCCGTCGCGATCCTGCTCAAGAGTGAGTTCCTGCTGGCGATCGTCGGCGCGGTCTTCGTGGCCGAGGTGATCTCCGTCATCCTGCAACGAGCCGTCTTCAAGTATCGAAAGAAGAAGTTCGGGCTCGAGTTCGCGCAGAAGCATCGTGTGTTTCTCCGTGCGCCGCTGCATCATCACTTCGAGATGAAGGGATGGCCGGAAACGCAGGTGGTCGTTCGCTTCTGGATCATCGGTATTCTCTGCGCGTTCCTGGCACTGGGTACGCTGAAGCTTCGATGAGCGCGTCACGGTTCGCGCGTGTCGGCCGAGTGCCTGGTGAGATCGCCGTGCTCGGCCTCGGGAAATCCGGCGCGGCCGTGTCGACGCTGCTTCGGCGGGACGGCGAGCGCGTGTATGCATCCGACGGCGGCACGTCGACAGCGCTCACGGCGACCGCGGACCGGTTGCGCGGCCTCGGAGTGGATGTGCAGCTCGGCTCGCACGATCTGTCGCGCATCGCAGCGGCGGCGCTGGTGGTCGCCAGTCCGGGCGTGCCTCCGACTGCGGCGCCCATGGCCACGGCACGTGAGCACGGTGTGCCTGTCGTCGGTGAGATGGAAGTCGCCCTTGGTGCCATGCCAGCGTTGCAGTACATCGCCATCACCGGCACGAACGGCAAGACGACCACCACGGCCCTCGTCGGACACATGTTGCGCGCGCTTGGTGTGAGTGCGGTCGACGCAGGCAACATCGGCACCGCGCTCGCCGATGTCGCGCTGCGTGACCCGCAACCCGCATGGGCGGCGCTCGAATGCTCGAGCTTTCAGCTGCATGACACGCCTGGCATTCATCCGACCGTCGGTGTCGTGACGAACCTCAGCCCCGACCATCTCGATCGCTACGCATCTGTCGACGACTACTACGCCGACAAGGCGCGCCTGTTCGCGAACGCTGACGCCGAATCGATCTGGGTGCTGAACGGTGATGATCAGCAGGTGATGCAGCTGCACGGGCGACTTGGTCGCACCACGGCACTGCCCGGCACGATCCGGACCTTTCGAATCGGTGCACCGGCGGATGCGTGGTACGACCCCACGAACGGAACGCTGAACCTGCTGGGATCACCGTTGCTGCAGCGGGATGAACTCGCCCTCGTGGGGGATCACAACGTCGCCAATGCACTCACCGCGGCACTTGCCGTGAGTTGTGCGAGCGACGCGTTCGCGACCGATGCGGCACGAGCGCACATCGCGGAGGCGCTTCGCTCCTTTCTTGCGCTGCCGCACCGGCTGGAGCCGGTGCCGACGTCGGATGGGCGGCTTTGGCTCAATGACTCGAAGGCCACCAACGTGAGCTCGACACTGGTCGCCGTGCAGGGCATGACGCGTCCGTTCGTGCTGCTGCTCGGCGGTCGCCACAAGGGTGAGCCCTACACGGCGCTCGCCGAGTCCTTTCGCGCACACGGAAAATCCGTGATCGCGTACGGTGAGGCCGCCCATGAAATCGTGCGCGATCTTGGCGCGCTGGTCCGTGTGGATCGCGTCGACGGCACGTTCGCAGATGTGATCGCCCGTGCGCGTTCGCTGACCGTCGCCGGCGATGCGATCCTGTTGTCGCCGGCCTGCTCGAGCTTCGACATGTTCAGGAATTATGAGGAGCGTGGCGCCGCGTTCCGCCGCCTGGCCCAGGGAGAAGGTGCATGACTGCTGCGATCACCGTCGAAGTCGTTCGTGAACGCTGGCGCATGGGCGTCGAGGCCCGCGCATTGTTGCTGATCACCGCGATCCTGCTCGTGCTCGGGCTGGCGACGGTGTACAGCGCGACCGTCATCGTCGCGCAGCAGAAGAATCTGACGCCGTCGTACTACCTCGTGCGACAGTTGGTCGGCGCCGGCATGGGCATCGTTGCCTTCGCGATCTGCGCGAAAGTGGATGCCGAGCGGTATCGGGGGTGGGCCTGGCACATCATGATTGCGGCAATCGTCACGATGCTGGCGGTCCTGGTGCTCTCGACCAACGTCAACGGCTCGAAGCGATTCCTGTTCAGTCACGCCGTGCAGCCGTCCGAATTCGCCAAGGTCGCCGTGATCATCTGGACGGCGATGCTTGCCGCCAAGAAGGGCGAGCAGCTGCGGCGACTCGGCAAGGGCCTGATGCCGTTCTTCGCCGTGAATGGTGCGCTGGCGGTGCTCGCGATTCTCGAGCCCGACGTGTCCGTGGCGCTGTTCTACATGGCCCTCATGGGCGCGATGCTGTTCATCGCGGGTGCACGCGTGGGCCACTTCCTGCTCATCGGCCTGCTCGTCATTCCGCTCGCGTGGGGACGCATGAACGGCTACGTGAAATGCCGCATCGCCGACTGGCGCGATGAGCCGCGTGCCGTGGGCTGCGCGCAGGACATCAACCTGCAGACACGGCAGTCGATGATCGCCATCGGCGCCGGCAGGATGTTCGGCGTCGGGTTCGGAGAGGGTCGGCAGCAGAGCGGATTCCTTCCATTCCAGTACACCGACTTCATCGGCAGCAACATCGGTGAGGAATGGGGATTCGTCGGCATCTTCACCGTCGTGGCGCTCTTCGGTGGCTACGCCTGGCTCGGCTTCCGGATAGCCCGGGACGCACGGACACCGTTCCTTCAGCTCGTGGCGGTCGGACTCACGCTCACGACCGTCACCACGGCGTTCGTGCACCTGGCCGTGATCACCGGCCTGTTTCCGAACACCGGTCTGACGCTTCCATTCATCTCGTACGGACGCAGCAACCTGCTCATCTCGCTGATGATGACGGGCATGCTGGTCAACATCGGCAGCACCCGAGAGCGCGTGTACAGCGACGCGATGCCCGACCCGATTCTCGGGCTCGGCGCACGCTGATGGCTGGCGCCGGGACGTTCTACATCGCCGGCGGCGGCACGGGCGGTCACTTGTATCCCGGCCTCGCGATCGCCGATGCGCTGGTCACCGAGCGTCCTGAGCTGGACATCATGTTCATCGGCGCGCATCGCGGAATCGAGCGCTCCGTGCTGCCGACCACGCGCTGGCGCCACACGCTGCTCGACCTGCACCCGCTCTATCGGAGCGCGCCGTGGCAGAACTGGAAAACGGTGCGCGGCCTGGCGACTGCGTTCGCCCGCATCGGTGCGGTCGCCAGACAGGGCCGGCCGATCGCTGCGCTGGGCACCGGCGGATACGCCGCTGGTGCACTGCTCGGATACGCGCGCCTGAACGGCGTGCCGTATTTCCTTCAGGAGCAGAACGCGGTCGCGGGCCTGACCGTCCGATTTTTCAGTGGCGGCGCTCGCGCAACGTACCTCGGATTTCCCGAGGCCGGCGCGACCTTGCCCGATGGGGCGCGCGGGCGCGCCGTCGTCACAGGCAATCCGATAACACCACCGCCATCGCCGCTGCCCGATCGCGCGGACGCTCGCACCCGGTGGGGCTTCGCGCCGTCGATCGCGCGCGTCCTCCTCGTATTCGGCGGGAGTCAGGGTTCGCGTGCCGTGAACGACGCGTTCGCCGCCTGGATTCCGAACCTCCCGCCGACGTGGGGCGCGGTCTGGGTGACGGGTCGGTCGGAGTTCGACCGACTGGCGCACCACGCGTCCGACCGGGTGAAGGTCATCGCGTACCAGCAGCCGATGGCCGATGCATACGCCGTGGCCGATCTCGCGGTCGCACGCGCCGGGGCGATGTCAACCGCCGAGTTATGCGCATGGGGCATTCCGATGGTGCTCATTCCATTGCCGACAGCGGCAGCGGATCATCAGACGCAGAACGCAGCAGCGCTCGCCGGTGTGAACGCCGCCCGAATGATTCTGCAGAGCACCCTGTCGCAGGGCGAATTGTCGCGTACACTGAGTGCGATCTGCGCCGACCCGTCGGCACTCGGGGAGATGGGCAGAGCGGCGCGAGACCGGGCGCGAGTTGATGCGGCTCAAATCATTGCACGACATATTCTTGCATCGCTGAACCTCCAGTAGTTTCGACCAAACTGCCATGGCCGTTGATTCCACAACCAGTGCCCGTATGCGCGACGACGCGCTGCGTCTCTTCCGCGAACCGGACCCGAGGCCAGTGCACTTTGTCGGAATCGCTGGCGCTGGAATGACCGCTCTCGCTGAACTCTTCGTCCGACGGGGCGTCGCGGTCACGGGCAGCGACATGAATGCGGGCGGGAACGCCGATCTCGAAGCGCTCGGGGTGACGGTGCATCGCGGGCATGCCGCATCCTTCGTGACGGGCGCGCGCGCCGTGATCGCTTCATCCGCGATCCCGGCGGAGCACGTCGAGATCGCCGCCGCAGTGTCGCACGGCTTGCCGATCATTCGTCGCGCAGAAGCACTTGGTGCCGCGGTGGACGGCATGCAGATCGTCGGAATCGCGGGCACGCACGGCAAGACGACGACGACGGTCATGACCACCGAGGCGCTTGCGGGCACCAGCGCCTCGCCGACCGGCATCGTTGGCGGTCGCGTGCAGCGATGGGGCGGCAACCTGCGCTGGGGCGGTGGCAACACGGTTGTCGTCGAAGCGGACGAGTATGACCGCTCGTTCCTCGCGCTTCATCCGACCATCGCCGTCGTCACGAACGTCGAGGCTGATCACCTCGACATCTATACCGACCTCGCCGACATCGTCGGTGCGTTCGAGCAGTACCTCTCCGGCGCGAGCGGGATCGTGCTCTGCGCCGATGACATCGGCGCTGATTCGCTACGTGTGCCGGATGCGGCGGATGTGATCCGGTACGGGCTCGACCACCCTGACGCGCGCCTGGTCGGCATCACGCACGGCGAGTCGATGCGCATCATTTTCGACGGCGCCCCGCTCGGCAGTCTTCACTTGATGGTACCCGGCGATCACAACCGGCGGAACGCGCTCGCAGCGCTCGGCGCCGGCCTGCTGCTGGGGTATGCGTTCGATGATCTGCGCGGCGGGCTCGAGACCTTCAGTGGGGTCGAGCGGCGATTCGAACGCAAGGGCGAGGAGTGTCAGGTGCTCGTCATCGATGACTACGCTCATCATCCCACGGAAGTCCGCGCCACGCTTGAAGCGGCGCGCGCGGCATATCCGACCCGTCGCATCGTCGCGCTGTTCCAGCCGCACCTCTACACCCGCACGCGCGACTTCGCCGAGGAATTCGGAGCCGCATTGGCAGAGGGCGCGGATGTCGTGGCGCTGACTGACATCTACAAGGCTCGTGAGGAGCCGATCGCCGGCGTGACATCGCAGCTGATCGCGGACGCCGCCGGTCGCGCCGGTCATGCACCCGATTGGTCCGGACTGCGAGCCGACGCGACCGACGCGGTCCTCGGCATCATCCTGCCTGGCGACGTCGTCATCACCATGGGTGCCGGTGACGTGACGCAGGTCGGACCCGAGCTGCTCTCCGCACTCAGGGGCGTTCCGCGATGACGACGGCGGCTCGTGTCGCCACGGAAGACGTCGCAGACGCCGAAGCGGCCCGGAGGCAGACCGTCTGGCGGGGCGGCGCGGTGCTCGTCATCGCGGCGTTGTTCGTCTGGGCACTGCCGAAGGCGTTGCGAGAGCTGGACTATTTCCACATCCAGACCGTGCAGCTCGAAGGTGCACGCTTTCTCACGCCGACATCGGTGATCGCCGCGCTCGGCGCGGATACCGCTGCCAGCGTCTTCGATGACAGCGACCTTTTCGTTGCGAAGGTAGAAAGCATTCCGCTGGTCGCCAGCGCGCGCGTGCGTCGCCGCCTGCCCGGAACCCTGGTCGTGACGATCGTCGAACGCACGCCGGTTGCGCTCATTCCGACAGTGAATGGATTCCGCGGTGTGGATTCCGCCGGGACGCGATTGCCCATCGATCCCGCATTGTCCGCCTTCGATGCACCGGTGGTCCTGCCACCCGCCGGTGCGCGCGACTCCGTCGCCGATCGCCGACTCTTCAATCTGCTCGGTATGCTGCGCGCGAAAGATCCGGCGCTGTTCGATGCGATCGAGGAAGCGCGGCGCGTCTCTCCGACCGAATGGCAGCTCCGCACTTCGCGCCAGATTGTGCGCATCACGCCACAGGTGACGCTGGCCCGGCTGGCAGACATCTTTCCGGTCGAGCAGGATCTCGCCCGTCGACATATTCGCGCGGCCGAACTCGACCTGCGCTTCCGCAACCTCGTCATCGCCCGATTGCCATGAGTTCAGATCGCCTTGTCGCCGCGCTCGACATCGGCTCCGCGTACACCACCGCCGTCATCGCAGAGGTGACGGGCGAGTTGCCGCGCCGACCGACGCTCAGGGTGCTTGGCGTGGGCACCGCCAGGACCGCGGGTTTCCGCCGCGGCATCATTTCCGACATCGAGGAGACCACGCGGTCGATCGCGCAGGCGCTCGGCGAGGCGGAGCGCATGGCGGGGCAGAAGGTCGAGGCGCTGTACGTGGGGATTGCCGGTGAACACGTCCAGACCATGACGAGTCAGGGCATCGTCGCGGTGAACGGCGATGAGATTACGCGGGCAGACGTCGATCGGGCGAACGAAGTCGCGCGAGCGCAGTCGATTCCGCGGGATCGCGAGTTGCTGCATGCCATCCCGCAGGAGTACACGGTCGACAAGAACCTCGGGGTGCGCGATCCGGTCGGCATGGTCGGCACACGGCTCGAGACGGAGATGTATCTCGTCACCGTCGGGTCGTCGCCGGCCAACAACATCCGCAAGGCAGTCGAGAAGGCGGGATACAAGACGAAGGATCTCGTCCTCTCGCCGCTCGCCAGTGCTCTCGCGACCCTGACCGAGGACGAGAAGGAGCTGGGTGTCGTGCTGGTCGAGATGGGGTCCGGAACGACCGATGTCGCCGTGTTCCTGGAAGGCAAGATCCGGCATGTCGCGACCATCAATCTCGGTGGCCACAATGTGACCGCCGACATCATTCACGGACTCGGTGTGTCGCCGGCCGATGCCGATCGCCTGAAGGAGGAGTACGGCTGCGCCTACGAACCGATGATCCAGCCCGGCCAGTTCATCACGCTGCCGAGCACGGTTACGCAGGGCGACCGGCAGATCCCGTACGAACTGCTGGCGCACATCATCCAGCAGCGCACGGACGAGATTTTCGATCACGTCCAGCGCGACCTCGAACGCGCCGGATTCGCCAAGCAGCTGAACGCTGGCGTGGTCGTGACAGGGGGCGCGTCGGTCACTGCGGGTATCGCCGAACTGGCGTCCGACCTGTTCGGACAGACGGTGCGGATCGGCAGTCCGACCAGCATCGATGGCCTGGCGGAGGCGGTCAGCGCCCCGCGTTTCACCTGTGTCGTCGGTCTGGCGCAGTTCGGTGCCGGCAAGGTCGCGATCGCCGCCATGCTCCAGCCGGTGGTGGCGGGGAAGCGCAATTCGTCCGCCACTCCGGCGAGCGTCAATCAGATCGTAGGCAAGCTGAAGGAGTGGTTTCAGGACTTCTTCTAGGCCGCACATGTCGGATCGGGTGGCTACATCGGTGAACGTGCGGCCGCGATGCACCGCCGACCGACAGTGTGGCGAGCGATGAATTGTCACGCTGAGGTCGTCTCCGGCTGCGACATCGCGTGACCTGAATCTCGATGGCGGGCGTGATCCATTCCGGATCGCGCCCGTTTTTTTCTGCACGCCGCCGGAGGCATTCAGGGCCTGCAAAATTCGACACGCGAGTCCAGACAAGGCGAAAGTCGCCGCGAATCCTGACTCGTGTGTCGCAGCAAACGACGCAATTGGCTCCAGTGGTTCGAGGCAAATGCGCGATTTCGTGCTCGTGAGAGAGCGCAAGGGACCGGCACGCGTCAGAGATGTGGAGCTACACGAGGCGCCCTTCGCTAAGTGTCGTGGCGCGCGGATGTTGCACGCTGACCACGACGGCGTGTTCCAGGTGCTTTGCCGCGTGTCGCGCCTCTTGACGTCAGCCGCGCAGGACATAGCGTTGCGAAGAGCTGTTTGCTATACTCTCAGCCTGTCCGCGCCGTCGCGGGGGATCGTGTCTCCGGGCCAGCGTGTTTTTCTCTCAGTTCGTCAGCCGGCCGGCCGGTCTCCCTTCAGTCTTACCGCGGAGCGCAGCGCCTCATGTCCGCCATGATCGTCGAATTCGAAGAACGCAATTCATCCAATGCCGTCATCAAGGTGATCGGCGTCGGCGGTGGCGGTGGCAACGCGGTCAACCGCATGATCGAGGAGCACCTCAGCGGTGTGGAGTTCATCTCCGTCAACACCGACGCGCAGGCGCTCCACAACTCGCGCGCCAACATCAAGATCCAGATCGGGCGCAAACTCACGAATGGACTGGGCGCCGGTGCCCGGCCTGATGTCGGCCGTCAGTCCATCGAGGAGAATCGCGAAGAGGTGAGCCGGATCGTCACCGGTGCCGACCTGGTCTTCGTGACCTGCGGCATGGGCGGCGGAACAGGAACCGGCGCGGCACCCGTCATCGCCGAGCTCGCGCGCGAAGCTGGCGCGCTCACCGTCGGCATCGTCACCAAGCCCTTCCTCTTCGAAGGGCGGAAACGGATGCGTCAGGCTGAGCTCGGTATCAGTGAGCTCCGCAAACATGTGGACACGATGATCGTCGTGCCGAACGAACGCCTGCTGGCCGTCGTCGGGCGCGGCATGCCGTTCCAGGATGCGCTCAAGAAAGCCGACGAAGTATTGCTGCAGGCGACCTCGGGTATTTCCGGCATCATCAACACGTCGAGCACCATCAACGTCGACTTCGCCGACGTGCGCACCGTCATGCAGAACGGCGGCTCCGCGCTCATGGGTTCGGGCGTCGGCCGCGGCGAGAACCGCGCCATGGAAGCGGCGCAGCAGGCGATCGCCAGCCCCCTGCTCGACAGCGTGTCGATCTCCGGCGCCCAGTCGGTGCTCATCAATATCGTCGGCGGTCCGGACCTCCAGCTTGGCGAGGTGCAGCAGATCGCTGAACTCGTGCAGGAATCGGTGGGCGACGATGCCGAGATCATTTTCGGTGGCGACTCGAGCAACCCGGCCATGGAAGGCGAGATTCGTGTGACGCTGATTGCGACGGGCTTCGATCGGGCGCTCGGTCACGCCACCCCGGATTTCCGACCGGGCATCGTACCGGCCGCCGGCCATCATCGGGCCGTGCCGCCGCAGCTCATCGTTCCCAAGCCCAGCAGCATCGTCCGGCCGGGTCAGGGTCAGGCGCCGTCCAACCCGGTGAACCCGCCGACGTCGAACGCGGCCGGTCCGCGTTCGACCACCGGCGCGGCCCGCCCGATGCGGCCCGTAAGCCAGGACGATCTCGAAATTCCGACCTTCATGCGGCGCCAGATGGATTGAGTCCTGAGGCGCATCGGGCGATCATCCATGGATGCCCGACGCACCGCCCGTGGAAGAAGGATACCGGACGCGACGGCAGCGCGCGCTCGAACGCCAGGCTCGGCGTCGGGCGCGCGCTGTGGTTTTTCTGACCGTGCTCGGCGGAGCCGCACTCGCCATCTGGCAGCTGCCCAAACGGATGCCGGCGCTCCCGCGGGACTCGGCGGACGTCGCCATCGCCTTGCCGGTCGCGCGGCGGGACACGATCCACAACGGCGAGAATGCCATCGTCGCTTTGATGCGCGCCGGGCTGACGCGAGATGTGGCCCAGGCGGTGCTGACCGCATCAGCAACCAAGGCCACGTCCACGCGCGAGGTCCCGATCGCCCTGTTCGCCGACAGTGCGCCCGCACCGTTTCGTGAGGTCGAATTTCAGGTCGCCGACGACCGCAGCATCCGGGTGCTGCGTATCAGCGATTCATCCTGGGTCGCGACGGAACGCCGTGAACGGTGGCGCATCGATACGGTGGCCGTGCGGGCGGCCTTCGCCGGGTCACTCGTGGAATCGCTGCGCAACGCCGGCCGCGGCTTTCTCACCGTGCGTGGCCGGCTCGAGGCCGCGTATGAATTGGCCGAGGCATTCGAATACAAGCTCGACGTCAGTCGTGACCTGCGCCGCGGCGATTCGATCGTGACGGTCGTCGAGCGCAGGCGCACGGCCTTTGGTGCCGAGGAGATCGGGCCGCTGCTCGCGGGCGCAATTTTTCACGAGCGCAATTGGATGCACGCGATCCGATTCACAACCCTGGGTGGGACCGCGGAGTATTACGATGTGGATGGTCGACCGATGCGGACATCATTTCTGGCCGCACCGGTTGAGTATCGTCGAATGTCGAGCGCGTTCGGCCTGCGTGTGCATCCGCTGCTCGGCATCCTGCGTCGGCACGCCGGCATCGACTTCTCGGCGCCGATGGGAACGCCGGTGCGGGCCGTGGGTGATGGGGCGGTGATTCGCGCGGGGTATTCCGGTGGGTTCGGGAACCTCGTCGAGATCCGCCACCGCGACGGGATGGTGACGCGATACGGGCATCTGCGCGCGTTCGCACCATCGTTGACCCAGGGAAGAGTCGTCACGCTCGGGCAGGTCATTGGCTTCGTCGGGTCTACCGGTCTATCCACGGGCCCTCATCTGCACTTCGAGACCCTGGTGAACGGTGTGTCCAGAGAACCCACACGTACGTTGCGCGAAGCGAGCGGCATGCCCTTGAGTGGGCCGGCCTTGAATGAATATGCGGCGTCCCGCGACGCCATCGCCACGCGCCTCGGGATTGCACGCGCCACCGCAGTCATCGCCCCGCGCGTAGGCGATGCGCCGCCGCCGGCAGCGCCTGTTCCGGTCACTCCAGCACCGACGGGTACGGGTTCGCCGAAGTGAGTCCTGTGATCGGTTGGGGGCTCGCGCTCGGTGCAGGGTTGGTCGTGGCATGGATCGCATATCCGTCGGGCGCCGTGCCGCGCATTCGCCCGCTGCTCATGTTCCTTCGCGTGCTGGCAGTGATCGCGGTGCTCGCGCTGCTGTTCGACCTGCCGATCGGCGAAGCGCGGCCCCCGGCGCCGCTCGTGGCGATCGACGCGTCGGCGAGCTGGACTCGGGGCGCGGATTCCGCGAGCTGGCGTCTGGCACGCGATTCCGCGGCGGCGGCCGGCACCGCAGCGCAGACCGTCGTCTTCGGCGATTCGGCGCGTAATGCCACAATCCCATCGCAGCCTGCTGACCTCGCGTCGCGTGTGGCGCCGGCAATCCAGCGCGCGGCGGCGACCGGCCAGCGCATCGTCGTCATCACGGACGGTGGACTCGACGATCCTGATGCACTGCTGCAGGCGGTGGCCGGCTCCCGTGTCGTCGTGCTTCCGCTCCGTCCGACGGCGGATCGGGCACTCGCCGACATCAGCGTGCCGTCCGAAGGGCGGGTCGGCGACACCATCACCGTGCAGGCACGGGTCGTTGCCGATGCGGCCGCGCCGTCGGCGACTTCCGTGCGCTGGTCACTCGATGCCGCCGCACTCACGGAATCACCGGTGCCGGCACTGGCGGCCGGTGGTGAGGCGGTCGTCGAGAGTCGCATCGTCATTCCGCCCGGTGATTCCATTGCGGTGCTGCGCGCGAGCCTCGTGGTGGGCGACATGCAGCCGCGCAACGACACCCTTGCCGCAGCCTTCCGGCGTGGCGCCCGTCAGCGTGTCGTGATCGTTTCCACGGCGCCGGATGCGGATCTCCGCGACGTGGCAACGTCGCTGCGAGCCAACGTCGCATTGCCGACCGATGCGTATTTTCGCATTGCGGCAGGTCGATGGGTGCGCGACAACACCTTCGCACCGGTCGAGGAGTCGGTCGTGCGTGCCGCGGTGCGCGGCGCGACACTGGCGGTGCTGCACGGCGACACCACGGTGATGGGCGCACCGTCGGGTCTCGGGACGCGTGCCCTGCTGCTGCTCGCACCGCCCGACGCCGATGCACCGGAACTCATGGTGCGCGCGGCGCCGTCATCACCGCTTCAGGCGGCGTTGTCAGGCATCGTGCTCGAGTCGCTGCCTCCGCTGATGGCGACGTCGCCGGCCCGCGGTGGTGTTGCGGCGCTGAATGCCGCACCCGGTGCGGCCGCGACCGGCGCCATGACGATCGTCACGGCCATCGACGGCGATGTGCGACGCGTCGTCATCACTGCAGCAGGATACAGTCGCTGGCGTGCTCGCGGCGGTGTCAGTGAAGCCGCCTTTCAGGCGCTCGTGGGGTCGTCGACCGATTGGCTGCTCGGTGCGCGCGGTCGCGCCGCGGTACCGGTGCTTTCCACGCAGGTCGTCCGTGCGGGCGCTGTCGTCCGATGGCGGCGCGGTGCGCAACCGCGCTCGACCATCGTGCTCACCCGCGACGGTGACCGGGCGGTGCGACGCGACTCTCTCGTCTTCGGCACGCTCGTCGAGGCGACGATGCCGGCACTCGCCGGTGGCGTATGGCGCGGGACCGTGGACGGCATTCCCGTGGTGATTCCCGTCAGCGCATCACGGGAGTGGTTGCCTCGCGCGTCGACCGTGCGCACCGGCGCCCTGAATGGGCCGGCGATTGCGATGCGTCGTGGTGCGCGCTCGATCAGCTGGATCTACCTTGCCACCGTGCTGCTTCTGGCGATGGAATGGCTCCTCCGCCGTCGTGCCGGACTCCGCTGAACGGCGGATCTCTTCTCGTCGTATCCTCTCCAGCTCATCGCATGGCGCGTCTCTTTCGTCGCGACGGCGACCTCCCGAAGAAGTCATTCTGGCAGAAGGTCAAGTCGGTCGTCACAACCAACTGGCGCGTCGCACTGCGCGGCGGCGTGGACCAGGGGTCGCTCGAACAACTCGAGCAGGTGCTGCTCGAATCGGATTTCGGCCCGGCCGTCACACTCAAGCTGGTGGCCGCGGTCGAGGATCGCGCACGTCGGGGGCAGATTCGCACGGAGGATGAATTCGCGACCGCCCTGCAGGAGGAGATTGCCGTAGCGCTCCGCACCGGCAACGCCGATCCGACTCTGCGCTTCCAGGACACCGGGCCGACGGTCATTCTCGTCCTCGGCGTGAACGGCGCCGGAAAGACGACCTTCATCGGCAAGCTTGCCTCGCAACTGCGGAAGGACGGCAAGCGTGTGCTTGTGGCAGCGGGTGACACGTTTCGCGCCGGTGCCATCGAGCAGCTGCGCGTGTGGGCAACGCGCAGCGGCGCGGATTTCGTGAGCGCATCCGCCGGCTCGGATCCGGCTGCGGTGGCATTCAACGCGATTGACGCCGGTGTGACGCGTGGTGTTGATGTCGTGATCGTGGACACCGCCGGCCGTTTGCATACGAGCGATTCGCTCATGGATGAACTGCGGAAAGTCGTTCGCGTGATCGCCAAGCGATTGCCCGGCGCGCCGCATGAAGCGTTGCTCGTGCTCGATGGTACCATCGGCCAGAATGCGGTGCAGCAGGCGCGCACGTTTGCCGCCGCCGTTCCGGTCACTGGCCTCGTCGTGACGAAGCTCGATGGGACCGCGCGCGGTGGTGTCGTGGTGGCCGTGCACGAAGCGCTCGACGTCCCCGTCAAATTCATCGGGACCGGTGAAGGCGCCGACGACCTGCACGATTTCAATGCGACGGAATTTGCCGAGGCGATGTTCGAGCAGTGACAGGCGACGCGTCAGCCAGGCGTGAACGACGCGGTGGTGGAGTCGCACCGCCGGTCACACTGCTGACGCCAGTCACGTACCTGAAGGGCGTCGGACCGCGTCGCGCGGACCTGCTGGCACGACTCGGCATCACCACTGCCGGTGACCTGCTGATGCACGTGCCGCGTCGGTACGAGGATGCCACGACGGTCCTGCCGGTCGCGCGCGCACAGCCGGGACAGGACGTGACCGTGCTCGGGCGCGTCATTTCCAAGGGCATCATTCCGACGCGACGTGGCCTGCGAATTTTTCAGGCCGTCATTCAGGATGCGAGCGGCCTGCTCGAAGTGGGCTGGCCGGGTCAGCCACATCTCGATCGCACCATCAACATCGGTGATGTGCTGCTGCTGAGCGGTCCGGTACGGATTTTTCACGGCCGCCAGCTCGCACCGCGTGAGTTCGTGAATCTCGGCGCCGATGATGCGGGCACGGCCGGCGGCCGCGTGCTCGCGGTCTATCCTGCAACGGACGGTTTGCCCACCAAGTTGCTGCGCCAGCTGGTGGATGCGCAGCTCGATGCGCTGCTGCCGCAGATCACGGATCCATTGCCCGTGAACATTCTGCAGGCCGCCGGTGTGCCCGCGTTGCCGGACGCCTTGCGACTCGTGCATCGACCGTCGAGCGTCAAGGACGCCGAGCGCGGCCGGGCGCGCCGGGCGTTCGAGGAGCTGTTCTGCGTGCAACTGCTGCATCGTCGTGCGAATCAGCTCGAACGATCGGCGCGCGACGGCATCACGTTCGTGAATCGCCGGAAGTTCACCACCGCGCTCAAGTCGCAACTGCCCTTCACGCTGACGGCAGCGCAGGTGCGAGTGCTGCGTGAGATCGTCGTCGACATGACCAGCCCGCTGCGCATGCACCGGTTGCTGCAGGGCGACGTCGGCAGTGGCAAGACGATCGTCGCGCTGTTCGCGGCAATGGTGGCACTGGAGAATGACTGGCAGGCGGCCTTGATGGCGCCGACGGAACTGCTCGCCGAGCAGCATCTGCGCACGTTCACGCGCCTGCTTGCGCCACTCGGCATCACACCGGCGTTGTTCACCGGACGCATGAGTGCCGCCGAGCGACGCGCGATCGCGACACGTCTCGCATCCTATGAGCCGCTGCTCGTCGTCGGCACGCATGCATTGGTGCAGGACGCGACATCGTTCGGCAGGCTCGGGCTCGTGATCGTGGACGAGCAACATCGATTCGGCGTCGAGCAGCGCAAGGCACTGCAGGCGAAGGGTGCGACACCGGATGTGTTGCTGATGAGCGCAACGCCGATTCCGCGGTCCCTGGCACTCACCATCTACGGTGACCTCGACGTCAGCATGCTCGACGAAAAGCCACCGGGCCGCATACCGATCGTGACCACGATGCGGGCGGAATCGGCGCGTGATCGCGTGATGACCTTCGTGAATGCGCAGCTCGATGCCGGTCGCCAGGCGTACGTCGTGTATCCCGTGATCGAGGAATCCGAGCGCAGCGATCTCCGGGCCGCGACACAGATGGCGGAGGAACTGTCCGGCGGTGTGTTCGCGTCGCGTCGTGTCGGACTCCTGCACGGGCGGCTCAAGAGCGACGAGAAGGATGCCGTGATGCGCGCGTTTCTCGCGCGTGACATCGAGGTGCTGGTGGCGACGACGGTCATCGAGGTCGGCATCGATGTGCCGAACGCTTCGGTGATGCTGATTGAACATCCCGAGCGCTTCGGACTCTCGCAGCTTCATCAGCTGCGCGGCCGGGTCGGCCGCGGTGCAGACGACAGCTATTGCATCCTGCTCGGCGACGTCAGTCCCGAGTCCGCCGAGCGCCTCGATGTATTCGTGAGCACCGAGGACGGTTTCGCGATTGCGCGCGCGGACATGCGGATGCGCGGCATGGGTGACCTGTTCGGTGAGCGGCAGAGTGGACTGCCCAGTTTCCTTGTCGCGGATCCGCTCCGCGACGAAGCGCTGATTCCCGTCGCGCGTGCAGCGGCGGAGCAGGTGCTCCAGTCGGACCCGACACTCGCCAGGCCTGAGCACCAGGCGCTGCGCGAACTGCTCACCGGGCGATACCGCCGCGCGCTGGAACTCTTTCGGGTCGGCTGAGCGGCGCCGGTCAGTTCGCGCTGAGCCGTCGTTTGAGCCGACTGATTTCCGCGTTCAGTTTCGCCATCGAATCGCGGGCGACCTTCAATTCATCGAGCCGATCCGTCGCCAGTTGGGTGGCCTGCACACGGCGGCGAACCTCGGCACGCCGCAGCGAGTCGATGGCGTTGATGTTGCGGCGCATCAGGGTCGCCTCGGCGCGCACTTCGGTGGTCACCGAATCGGCGAGGAGCGAGTCGATCTGGGCCAGCGCGACCGCGGCGTCACCCGAGTTCGCGCGCGCGTCGACCCGCATCAGCGTCCGCCACCAGCGGGCCCGATCGCCTTCCGGCGTCCGCGGATTCTCCCGCGAAAACTGCGTCAGCGAGGATTCCGCCAGGGTGGCCTTGTTCTCGTTCACGAAGGCCAGCACCGCGGTCTGTGTTGCCAGCCACTGTGCAGGAATGCTCGGTGACGGCAGCGCCGGCGGTGGCAGGACGACGGGCACGATCGGCGCGCTTCCTCGGCATGACGCAATGAGTGCCGCGGCGATGAGCAGGGAAGCGATATGTCGGGCAGGGTAGGTCATGGTGTGGTGCTCGGAATTGCCACCGGTGCCTGCTGGGCGGCCGCAGCGGCCGCCGCTGCCGGTCGCCGGGGGGCGGGAGCGCGCTGGGGAAGCAGGATCGTGAACGTCGTGCCGACGCCGACTTCGGATGAGACGTGCACCGAGCCGCCATGAGCTTCGACAATTCCTCTGACGATTGCAAGGCCGAGTCCGGTACCTGCGACACTCGCGGCGTCCTGATTGCCTGCCTGAAAGAACTTCCGGAAGACGTGCGGCAGCTCGGGCGCCGGAATGCCGACCCCGGAGTCACGGACCTCGATCCGGACGGAGCCGGGCTCGCCGTCGCCGTGCAGTGCCACGACCCCGCCACGTGCGGTGAACTTGCAGGCGTTGGTCACGAGATTTCCGATCGCCTCGGTCATCCGATCACGATCCCACCAGACTTCAACCGGCATCCCAACAGCCGCGGTCACGCTGAACGTCACGCCGCGCTGGTGCGCGAGCACGACAAGTGAATCCTCGAGCTCGGCGAAGAAGGCGCGCGTGTTGAGCGGCTGCAGATTCAGCGTCGCGCCGCCGGCATCGTACTTCGAGACGTCCAGCAACTGCCGCACGAGACGGTTCAGCGAATGACTCTGCCGCTCGAGGGTATGCACCACGTCGCGCTGCTTGTCGTTGAGCGGCCCATAGACCCCGTCGTCGAGCAGCGTCAGGTATCCCAGGATGACGTTGAGCGGCGTTTTCAGTTCGTGCGACGCCATCGACACGAATTCTGCCTTCAGGCGATCGAGTTCACCGAGACGCTGCGCCATCGCCGCATAACTCTCGGCCAGGCGACCGAATTCATCTCGGCGTCGTGAAGCGATGGCCAGTTTGTGATCGAATTGTCCGGCGGCCACGCGCTCCATGCCGTATTGCAGGTCGGCAACAGGGCGCGAAATGCTGAAGATGATCCATGCCGCGACGATCGTCGCGAACAGCAGCGCCATCCAGAGCGCAAGCGTCGAGACCCGCCGCGCCTGCTCCGTTTCTTCGCCCGCCTTGATGACGCGTTGTGCCGTCTCGCCGCGCAGCGAGTACTCGGCGGTGGAGACTGCCTCGGCAAGCTTGAGCAGCGCGGGTCGCACGTTGCGCAGCGTCAGCGTATCCACGGTGTCGAATTGTCCGCGCGACATCGCGTCCAGACTCCGCTTCGACAGCTGCTCGACGGCGGTGACGGCGGTGTCGATCGTGGCATACGACGCGCCGGCGGTGAGATGGCTCAGCGAGTCGGAAAGCACGCGCAAGGTGGCGACAGCCGTGCGAAGCGCCGGTGCTCCTGAGCTGTCACGGAGCCCACCGATCTGGTCGTCGCCGCGACGCACCAGGTCCGATGTGGCGCGCAGCCGTCCGAGCAGCAGTGACGCGCGGAAGTCCTGACTCTGCAGCTGCTCGATTTCACTGATCAACTGCTTGAGCGAGTATCGCGTGAGTATGAGCGGCGCCGTCAGGATCGCCGCCAGAACCACCATGCCGAGAATCAGTCGCGCACGCAGCGGCACACCGCGACGGTGTGTCACAAGTTCGAGCGTGGGTTTCGGACGACTGTAGACTGGGCTCACAAAAGAGGCGTAGGCGTCGGTGCTGCAATGCGTTGACTCACATTACAGTGCTCGGTACGTTGCCCCCCAATCTTGCGAGCGGAGCCGTTCAGAACAATGACAGGTCAGATGGAATACATCGCTGCACTTCCGGGTGCGGCAGGCACCACCGTCACCGTGCGCGGCTGGGTGCAACATGTACGCACACAGGGCAAGGTTGCGTTCCTGGTGCTGCGTGATGGCACCGGCGTCGTGCAATGCGTCTTCGTGAAGAGCCAGGTGACACCTGACGTGTGGGAGCGGTTCGGCACGCTGACGCTGGAGACCGCCGTCTCGGTCAGCGGCGACGTGCGTCTCGAACCGCGCGCACCCGGTGGCGCTGAACTCGGCGCCAGCGAACTGACCGTGCTTGGCGCAAGTCCGGTCGATTATCCGATCCAGCCGAAGGAGCACGGTGTCGATTTCCTGATGGACAATCGGCATCTCTGGCTGCGCGCGCCTCGCCAGGTCGCGCTGATGCGTGTGCGGCATGAGATCGAACAGGCGATCCACGATTTCTTCTATGCGCGCGATTTCATCCACTGCGATACGCCGATCCTCACGGCCGCCATCGGCGAGCGTTCGGGGCTGTTCAGCACCGAATACTTCGATGAGGGCACTGCATATCTCGCACAGACGGGTCAGTTGTATGGCGAGGCGCTTGCCGCTGCGCTCGGCCGGATCTACACCTTCGGGCCGACGTTTCGCGCCGAAAAGTCCAAGACCCGCCGTCATCTGACGGAATTCTGGATGATCGAGCCGGAAATGGCGTTCTACGACGTGCACGACAGCATGCAGTTGCAGGAAGACCTGCTGGTGTACATCGCACAGCGTGTCATCGAGCGTCGTCGGCCGGAGCTCGTTGTGCTGGAACGCGACGTGAAACATCTCGAGGCGATCGTCGGACCATTCCCGCGAATTTCGTATACGGACGCCGTTGCCACGTTGCAGCAGAAAGGCAGCACGACCACGTGGGGCGAGGATCTCGGCGCCGAAGATGAAGCCCTGCTCGTCGCCGACTACACGACGCCGATCTTCATCTGCAACTATCCGAAGGAAGCGAAAGCCTTCTACATGAAGGAGAATCCTGAGGATCCGCGCACCGTGCTCTGCGCCGATTGTCTCGCACCCGAGGGGTACGGCGAAATCATCGGCGGTTCGCAGCGCGAGGACGACCACGACAAGCTGCTGCGCCGCATTCACGAGGAAGGCCTGGAAGTCGACGCGTACGGCTGGTACCTGGACCTGCGCAAGTATGGGACGTTCGTGCACAGTGGATTCGGCCTCGGGCTCGAGCGCACGGTCGCGTGGCTGTGCGGAACGCCGCACATTCGCGAGTGCATTCCGTTCCCGCGACTGATGAATCGGCTCCGTCCCTGATTGTCGGCCTGCCGATCAGTCGGGTCGCGGAAAACCGGGCGACTTGCGAACGACCGTTGCCTGCCAGAGATGGCGGCGCTCGTGCGCGAGCACCAGCGCCAGCACGGTGCCGAGTGCAAAGCGCAGGCGCTTGAGTGTCGGCAACCGGACGCTGATGTGAGCGAGGTCGAGGCCCGCAGCTCGCTCGAGGCGGAGCTCGAATGCGCCCTGCGCCGCGCGATAGAGTTGTCGCGATTCCAGCGGATCCTGCGACGCTTTCGGCAGCAGGATCTTCATCGCACGCTGGCGCACGCGGACCGGTGGCTCCATGCTCCACACCATCAGTCGGCTGACGACGTTGCCGCGGAACGGACGGTCGCTGTACGCGGCATCCGCGTGACCGCGCTGAATTGCGTCATCGAGCGCTGGAAGGTAGAGCGTCGTGATGGTCGCGAGATGCGAGCAGATCTCGGCGAGCCCCCATTGCGCCTCGCTCGGACGCCATGCGAGCTGTGCGGCGTCGAGACCGTCGAGCAGCGCGAGCGCCGTTTCACGATTCACCGACAGCTCTCGAAAGAACGGCTGCATGGTGGTCAGTGATCGCGGTGGTGCGACCGTGTTCGTGGCGCTCATCCGCCGCTCCGCTTCACATCATCCCACAGTGCATCGAGTTCGGCGAGCGTGGCCGTACCCACCTGCACACCGCGCTGCACGGCAAGCTGCTCAACCGCGGTGAAGCGTCGAACGAACTTCATGTTGGCGCGGTCGAGTGCGACCGTGGCATGCACATTCGCCTTGCGGCACAGGTTCACCACAGCGAACAACAGGTCACCGAGTTCACCCTCGAGTGCATCCTGCGCCACCGCCGCATCCGGGTTCGGGCTGTCGATTTCTGCGGCCACTTCGTCAACTTCCTCGCGCACCTTCGCCAGCGGGCCCTGCACGTCGTCCCAGTCGAAGCCCACGCCTGCCGCACGATCCTGCAGTCGATGGGCGCGATGGAGCGCGGGCAGGTCCACGGGAAGGCCGTCGGCGAGCGAGTCGCGCGTGGTGGCTTTCTGGCGTTCCCACGGTACCGCCACACCATCGCCGTACAGGTGCGGGTGCCGCCGCTTCATCTTTGCGATCAACGCAGCGGCCACGTCGTGCAGGTCGAACGCGCCGCGCTCTTCAGCGATCACACTGTGGAAGAGCACCTGGAGCAGGAGGTCGCCGAGTTCGTCACGCAGCGGTCCGTCCTGCCCAAGCCGCAAGGCGTCGTCCACTTCATGCGCCTCCTCGATCAGGTACGGGCGCAACGACTGGTGCGTCTGCGCGGCGTCCCAGTCGCATCGTGCGCGGAGATCGCGCATCAGTGAGAGGGTATCTTCAAGACTGGCTTTCGCTTGCATCGTTGAACCTGCTCCCGGTAACTTCATAGGCTGTGACCGCCACTCCCGCCGACGCCCGCGCCATGAGCGCCATGCTCACCGTGGACCTCATCGCGGTGCGGGAGAATTATCGCCTCCTTGCGCGCCGCGCCGCGGTCCCGCTGCTCCCGATGGTGAAAGGCGACGCGTACGGCCTTGGTGCGGTCGAGGTCGCCAGAACGCTCGAGAGCGAGGCGCCCTTGGCGTACGGCGTCGCCAGCGTCACCGAGGGACGTGAACTGCGTGCGGCTGGCATCGCCCGCCCGATCGTCGTTTTCACGCCAGTGCTGCCCCACGAATTTCCCGTTGCCAGAGACTCGGAACTGACGCTGACGCTGTCGAATCCGGCGCACGTCGCGAGCTGGACCTCGCTGGGTGGCCGCTGGCAGCTTCCGGTGGACACGGGAATGAACCGCGCCGGCATCGACTGGCGCGACCGGCCCAGTTGCGCGCCGTGCTCGATGCGGGTGGCCAGCCGGATGGTGTCTTCACGCACTTTCACTCCGCCGATTCGGATCCGGCCTCGATGCTGGTGCAGGAAGAGCGATTCGCCGGCGTGGTCGCGGCGATGCCGGTGCGTCCGGCATCGGTGCATGCCGAGAACAGTGCGGCAATGCTGCAGCGTGGCGCGTCGAAATTCGATTGTGCCCGACCGGGGATCGCGCTCTACGGCGTCTCCGTGGGACCGGCGTCCTGGTCTCCTCGCGCGGTCGTGACGCTGATGGCGCCGGTCGTCGAGGTGCAGCAGGTCGAGGCGGGCGACACGGTCAGTTATGGCGCCACCTGGCGTGCCCCTGGGCCCCGGCGGATCGCTACCGTCGCGGTCGGGTATGCGGACGGATATCCGCGCGGGGCAGGGAATCGGGCGACCGCCACGATCAACGAGCGGTCGGTGCCCGTCGTGGGACTCGTGACCATGGACATGACGATGTGCGACGTGACCGACATACCGTGCGAGGTAGGCGACAGCGTGACGCTGATCGGCGGCGACGCCGAGTCGAGCGTCGCGTCGCTTGCGGCGCACGCCGGTCGCTCGCCATATGAAGTGCTGACGGGATTGCATGCCCGCGCGACGCGCAGACACGCGCAGTGCGCGATCGAGGCCGCGGCGTGACGGGGCGTGTGGCGGTGATCGTGCTCGATGGTGTGGGATGCGGCGAAGCAGCGGATGCAGCGGCGTACGGCGATGTGGGCAGCAATACCCTCGGCCACGTGCTCGAGCAGTGTCCCTCGCTCGCCCTGCCGACAATGGAGCGACTCGGACTCGGACATGTCGGCGTCCTGCGCGGCGTCAGTGCAGTGCCGACGCCGACCGGCGTGGTGACGGTGCTCGAGCCGATGAGTGCCGGCAAGGATTCGACCACCGGACACTGGGAGATTGCCGGTGTGGTGCTCGACCAGCCGTTTCCAACGTTCCCGAACGGCTTTCCGGCCGACGTGCTGGATGCGTTCACGCGCGCCACGGGACGCGACGTGATCGGCAACTGCGTCGCGAGTGGCACGGCGATCCTGGATTCACTCGGGGCGGACCATGTCGCGAGCGGCGCGTGGATCGTGTACACCTCGGCCGATTCCGTCTTTCAGATCGCGGCGCATGAAGGCGTCGTGCCGCTGGCAGAGCTGTATCGCGCTTGCGAACTCGCGCGCGCGTTGCTGGTGGCACCGAACGATGTCTCGCGCGTGATCGCGCGGCCATTCGTCGGCGAACGTGGTCTGTGGCAGCGCACGGCGAATCGTCGCGACTATTCGCTGGCGCCGATCGCGGACACGTTGCTCGACGCCCTCGCCGCCGCCGGCGTATCGCGCACCGGTGTCGGCAAGGTCGACGACCTGTTCGCGTCGCGCGCGATCACGTCGACGCACACCGTCGACAACGCGGAAGGCCTGGGGCTGATCCAGCAGTGGCTCGATTCGGCGGATGACGGGTTCCTGTTCGCGAACCTGGTGGACTTCGACCAGTCGTTCGGACATCGCAACGACGTGCCGGGTTTTGCGGGCGCGCTGGCGGAGTTCGATCTGGCGTTGCCGTCACTGCTGGACGCCCTGCGGGGTGACGACCTGCTGTTCATCACCGCGGATCATGGCAACGATCCCACCACACCGAGCACCGATCACGCACGCGAACGCGTGCCGTTGCTGGTCGCGGGGCCGTCGGTGACTCCCGGTGTGCTGGCCCCGCGACACACGTTCGCCGATCTCGGCGCCACGGTGGCCGACGCGTTCGGGCTCTCGTGGCGCGGGCGCGGCACGAGTTTTCTCGCACAGGTGTCGGCGGCATGAGTGACGTGAATATCGAGGATCTCGAGCGCGAGGCGGAAGCTGCGATGCGGCGTGCCTATGCACCGTATTCGAACTTTCGTGTCGGCGCGGCCGTGCGCGGCAGCGATGGCACGGTGCACGCCGGCTGCAACGTCGAGAATTCGTCATATCCGGCCGGCATCTGTGCGGAGCGCACGGCGATTTCGCGCGCGGTCGCGGATGGCGTGCGGACGTTCACGGAGCTGGTGATCTGCACCGAAGCTGCCGTGCCGACACCGCCGTGTGGCATCTGCCGACAGGTGTTGCACGAGTTTGCGCCGATGCTCCAGATCACGAGTATCACGACCAGCGGTGCGCGACAGACCTGGCGTCTCGACGCACTGCTTCCCGCTGCATTCGCGGCGAACCTGATGGCCGTATCCTAACGGCGATCCCTCGCCTCACTCCGTCCAGTTTCCGTGTCTCCTCGCCAGTTTTTCCGCTGCCTGCCGTTAGCGGCGATTGTCATCGTCGCTGCGTGTTCGGAACGTCTCGATACGAGCAAGAACTGTCCGCTGCTCTGCGCCGACAACACGCTTGTCTTCAAGGACACCACGATCGACGTGGTCACGTTCGACTCCGCCTTCACCGGCTTCACCGGCGCCGGCGAGCGATGGCCCGCGCCTGGGTTGGCGACGTCGAATGGAATCGGCTACCTGTATGAAACGTTCGTGCCGGTGGTGAGCCGCGGCGACTCGGTGGATATCCGCCAGGTCTTTCGCTTCGACACGCTCCCGCGCACGCGCTCGTCCTCCGACACGACGGCCATCACCGCGGTGACCGACAGCAAGCTGCTGCTGGTGCTTGACACGTCGCGCACGACGATCCCGGAGACCGGCACGACGGTGTCGCTGTACGATCTCGATGATTCGACGGTCACCGACGACACGACCGCAGCGATCCTCGGCGCGCGATTCACTGCCAATCGCCTCATCGCGTCGCGCACATTCACGCGCACCGAGGCCTTCGCCGACACGATCGCGGATTTCGGGTCCGCCGTCACGGTGCGCGCGTTCGCGGTCACGATCCCCGACTCGGTGATGCTCCGCTACATCACCGGCCCGCATCGTCTGCGGCTAGGCGTGCGGGTCACCTCGCCCACCTCCGCGAGCATCCGATTCGTCGCACCGAGCGTGAACTCGTCCGGCCTCGTGCCGCGCCTGACGTACGACCCATCGCCCGACACCGCCATCGCGGCGTGGGCCGTGTCGACGCAGTACAACGGGAGCGTCGCGGAGCCGTCACGCTTTCGTTCGCAATCGCTCGTTGTGCGCGATCAGACCACGTTGCAGAACGATGGGTCGCTGGAGGTCGGTGGCCTGGTCGGCGTGCGGAGCCTGCTGAAGGTGAAGGTGCCGCGGAGTTTCCTCGACACCGTCACCATCGTGCGTGCCTCACTCGACCTGACGCAGCGGCCGTTGCGCACGCCGT
>JACMLX010000229.1 GCA_014379355.1 Gemmatimonadaceae bacterium | reverse complement strand
TTGAGAAACACCGTTCACGCGACGATCGCGAGGACCGCGGGGAAAAGCAAAGGGCTTCTGGAACAGCGTCTCGCGAGCGCAGTTCCAGAAGCCCTTTGCTGGTGCCTTTCCCCGCGTCCGCCGCGGGCCCCGCGTGAACGGTGTAGCGCCAGAATCCGAACCCTCTGTGGCTCCGCGGCTCTGTGCGAGGCCGCAGTTTGCAGTCGGGTACGAGCGCTCTCAGCGCGTGGCGGTGACGCGGAAGATCGTGCCGCCGGCGTCGTCGCTAACGAGAACGCTGCCGTCGCGCAGCACCGCGAAATCCACCGGACGCCCCCAGCGCGCACCCGTCTCACCCTGCCAACCGGTGATGAAATCTTCATAGCTCACCGGCTTGCCGTTGCGCACGCGGACGCGAACCACTTTCGCGCCGGTCGGCGTGTCACGGTTCCAGCTGCCGTGGAAGGCCACCAACGCATCGCCACGCCAGTCGGCCGGGAATGCCGTCGCCTTGTCGAGGAACGTCATGCCCAAGGGCGCGGAGTGGGCTTGCATGCGCAACGCAGGCGATTCCGTGGCGGCACACCGCGCCGCGTCGTGATACTCCGGATTTGGAATGCGCGGGCCATGGCAGTACGGCCATCCGTAGTCCTTGCCGGCTGACAGCAGATTGAGCTCTTCCGTCGGCAGATTCTGGTGGTCGGGCGCGAGGTTGTCGCGTTCGTGTTGCGTCACCCAGATCTGTTTCGTGACCGGGTTCACCGCCATCCCTACGGCGTTGCGCAGACCGCGACTGAACACGCGGCCGTTCTGGCCGTTTTCGTCGTACTGCATCACCGCCGCACGCTCCGGTGCCGTCTCGACACACAGATTGCACGTGCTGCCGATCGACACGTACATCTTGTTGTCGGCACCGAACACGATGCTGCGCGTCCAGTGGTTCTTGCCCGGATCGTAGCGGTTGAGCTGCTCCGGCGCGCCGGTGGGAATGCCTTGCGCATCGAGTGCAAAGCGCACGACGCCACCGGTGTTCGCCACGAAGAAGCGGCCGTTGTGGAATGCCATGCCGTGCGGGCGATCGAGTCCCGTCAGCACGACGACGGCCGTGTCGGCAACGCCGTCGGTGTTCAGGTCCAGGAGTCTTACGATTGCATTGCGTCCCGGCGTGCTGACGTACACGCTGCCGTCCGGCGCCACGATCATGGCGCGGGCATTCGCCACGGAGGCGTATTTCGTGACCTTGAAGCCCTCCGGCACAGTCAGCTTGCCGTCATACGTGGACGCGCGAGCCGGAATCAAGCGGCTGGGCGTCGTGTCGATCTGCGCCGCCGGACCCGCCGGCGCGCTCGGCTCCGCTTGTGCCAGGACGTTGGATGACGCCACGGCTGCCGCGCACAGCAGCGACATGGGATGGGACAGCACGCGCATCAGGAAGCCTCGGTGTGACGAAAGAGACGTGAACGATCGCAGCCGGAGCGTCGCCGCGCACGTGACCGCAGGGTGGAATCAGGAATTCAAAGTTCGATCTGTGTGCCGAGTTCCACCACACGACCCGGTGGAATTCCGAAGAAGGCCGTGGCAGACCGGGCGTTCCGCACCATGAGGATGAACAATTTCTTGCGCCAGCGCGACATGCGCGCGGGACCGTTGGGCAGCAGCTGTTCGCGGCCGAGAAAATAACTCGTCGAGCCGGTCGAGCAGATCAGGCCGGAGCCGCGCGCGTAGGTCATGATGTCGCGCATCTCCGGCGTCTGCATGAAGCCGTAGTTGGCGCGCACCCTCCAGAACCCGGCGCCAAGGGTTGCGACGTCGACGCGCTTCGAGCCGTCGATGTACGGCACCGGCAGCGACACCACGCTCAGCAGCACCACCTGCTCATGCAGCACCTTGTTGTGCTTCAGATGGTGCAGGAGGACCGGCGGAATGCCGTCGGCGTCAGACGTCATGAACACCGCCGTGCCGGCCACGCGTACCGGTTCCTTGCGCTTGATGTCCGACAGGAAGAGATCCGTCGGCAGCGTGCTGCGGCGCAGCAGCTGCCCGAGCGCTTCGCGCCCACGCTTCCAGGTGGTCATGAGGATGAACAATCCCATCGCCACAACCAGCGGCACCCACCCACCCTGCAGGACCTTCAGCATGTTGGCGCCGAGGAACGCAAGATCGATGAGAAGGAAGAATCCGCACAATGTGAGTGCGCGCCACTTCGGCCATTTCCAGCGCAGTATGCAGATCTCGTAGAACAGCAGCGTCGTGATGGCCATCGTGCCGGTGACGGCGATGCCGTAGGCGGCTGCGAGCGCGCTCGACGACTTGAACCCGAGCACGACGAAGATCGTCCCCAGCGCGAGCAGGGTGTTGATCTCGGGAATGTAGATCTGCCCCGACTGGTGTTCCGACGTGTGGACGATCGTGACGCGCGGGGTGTAGCCGAGCTGCACACTCTGCTGCGTCAGCGAGAACGCTCCCGAGATCAGGGCCTGACTGGCGATGATCGCCGCCATCGTGGCCAGCAGCAGCAACGGAATCTGCAGCACCGATGGCGCCAGCGAATAGAACGGATTGGCGCGCACACTCGCATCCGACATGATCGCGGCGCCCTGTCCGAAGTAGTTCATCAGCAGGCAGGGGAAGACGAGTAATCCCCACGCGAGCCGGATCGGTCGCTTGCCGAAATGTCCCATGTCGGCGTACAGCGCCTCGGCTCCGGTGACCGACAGCACGACGGCGCCCAGCAGCACGAACGCGTGCCACCCGTGTGACAGCATGAATGACACCGCGTACCACGGCAGCAGCGACTGCAGCACTTCCGGTCGCCGGACGATGTGCGGGATTCCGAGTGCGGCGATACTCACGAACCACACCAGCATGATCGGGCCGAACGCCCGGCCGACGCGATCGGTCCCGAAGCGCTGCGCGCCGAACAGCCCGAGCAGCAGCACGATCGTGACCGGCACCACGACGCGCTCGAGTCCCGGCGCAATCACGGTCACACCCTCGACGGCCCCGAGCACCGAAACCGCCGGTGTGATGATGCCGTCACCGTAAAGCAGTGCGGCGCCGAAGAGTGCCAGCGCGATGACACGCTTCTTCTTTTTTTCGTCCTGCAGCACTCCACCGGTTTTCTGCAGCAGCAATGCCAGCAGTGCGAGGATGCCGCCTTCGCCGCGATTGTCCGCCCGCAGGATGAATCCGATGTATTTCACACTCACGACGCAGATCAGTGACCAGACGATCATCGACAGGACACCGATGACGTTGGCCGGCGTCGGTTCGACACCATGCACGGCGTTGAAGCATTCCTTGAGCGCGTAGAGCGGACTCGTACCGATGTCGCCGTACACCACGCCGAGCGCCGTCAGCGTGAGCAGCGCAAGCTTCTTCCCGGTGGCCGGATCACCGACGTGGTGATGATTGCTGTTCGCCACGGCGGTGAAATCGGCCGTGGTGTTCGTCACTCCGGGCGGCTGCGGCACGGCCGGTGACGCTGGAGCCGCCGACGCGGGGTCGGGGGGTGCGGTGCTGCCGGACTGCACTGGGTCTGCTGCAGTATCGGGACTGCACGATGCTGGCGACGCCGGAAAAGAAGGTTGCGGATCAATCATACGGAATGCCACGCACCGCAAAGCCGTGCGCAGCGAAACGGAAATGGCGCCGGACTGCGAGTGCAGCCTACCGCCCCTGCACGGACAACGCCGCCCACGAACAACTCAGGCGGCGTCACGTCATGCCCTGCCGAACTACGATCGTGAAGCTATTCGGCCAGTGGGCGCGGGGTAGTGGTGACCCGGCAGGCTCGTCAGCGGCCGGCCGACTGCACGCTGTCCCGGGTCATTTCAATCAGGACGAGATCCCAGTGCGCCTGCTGTTCCGGCGTCAGGCGCGAGCGGATCATGGCACGGGCGGCAAACCGCACCGAGTCGAGCTGCGGCCGAACCGGCGACAGCAGCTGCTTCATCTTGTCGTTGCGCGAGTCGAGCACGGAATCGAGCATGCGGCGCTGCGCGCTGGTCAGCTGCAACCGATCCGCCAACTGCGCTCGTGACGAACGGTGATCCTTCCCCGGATCGCGATGCTCGATGGCACGATTCGCCGTGAAGCCGAGCGCCCCACCCACCAGCACCGCGCCCAGCAGGAAAAAGATCGCCTGGGCTTTGGTGCGCTGGATCGTGTTGGACATCGGCGCCGTCAGTACCGGAAGAGATCGGGGACCGTCTTCTCACGCGGCCAATCCGTGACGGGTCGACCCATCGAGTCGAGCGGCATGGACAGCGCCTCGACCGCCGCCTCGTACGACAGGCGCGCCTCGGTGGACGATGTGTGCCAGAAGCCCCACGCGGTCAGCGCCATCGCGGCCACCGCGACCGCGCCACCCAGTCGCCGCCATTCGGCAAACGGTTCCCACCATCCCGTGATGGCCGCGAACGAACCGGACACACCCGGACTGCGTTGCGCCGGGGAAGCTTCCGCGGCGATACGCTCCATGACGCGAATTTCGAGGCTGTCCCAGTACGCCGCGTCGGCGGGTGGACGGAGCATCGAACGGAGTTGCAAGGTGACCGCCGGATCGCGGTCGAAATCATCGGAATGCATGGCAGGAATCTTCAGGCGGGTCGGCGAAGCGTTCCGAGAATGGAACGCATCGCTGCCCTGGCATGGTGCAGGTCGGATCGCGCGGTCCCCTCGGGAATTCCGAGCATCGCGCCGATCTCGGCATGCTTGTAACCCTCGACATCGTGGAGCACGAGCACCGACCGCTGCCGGTCGGGTAACTGCGACAGCGCACTGCGCAGACGATCGTGCAGCTCATCCGCTTCAGCCGGGTCCCGGAACGGGCTGGCATGAGTGTCGACCAGTTCGTCCGTATCGCGCACCTTGCGGCGGCGCGCCAGGTCCAGCGCAGCGTTGCTGATGATGCGATGCAGCCACGCGCCGAACGGCTGGTCGGGCCGGAAGCGGCTCAGCGCACGATGTGCGTGCAGGAACCCTTCCTGGACCGCGTCCTCGGCGTCTTCATGCGAGAGGAGTACGGCGCGCGCCACCGCATACGCACGCTGCTGGTGTCGACGGACCAGCTGTGCGAAGGCGTTGGTGTCGCCCCCCTGCGCCGCAAGCACGTACTGGCGCTCAGCCTCACGGGACGCCGCCAGCGCGTCGGCTGCGGCCTTGGCATCGGTCGCCGAACCGGCAACCCCCCGCATGGACTTACGCGCCACACGACCCCGCTGTGCCGAGGCCGGCGTGGCGGATGACGTAACGAGCGTGAGAGCGGAAGATGCCATGGCAACCGTGTTGAGTTGCCACAGGTACGCACCCCGGCGTCCCAGCGTTGCTGCCGAGCCGCGGAACGCTGGTCGCGCGACAAAATCCCAGGGCGCGTATCACTGCCGACCTTACTTCGTGGTCTCGACGGCCGCCTTCTCGCCTTCTTCACCCGCGAAGTGATCGTTCGTCACCTTCACCACCGCGAACAGGATGATGAAAACCGCGACCGCGCCGACAATGAGGCCGGTGAACGCGGCCTTGCGGTCGCTCTCTGGGGCGGCGTGCGTTGAACTCATGAGCAATTTCCGGAGAGAGAACTGCCGGACGGCGTCTGTTCCCGCCCGGCATCGAAAGTGATGGCGGTCAGCTGACTCGCACCGTGTTCATGACGTCGTTGCCTGCGATGCTGTTCACCACATCGAGACCTTCCGTGACTTGACCGAAGACCGTGTGCACGCCGTTCAGGTGACGCGTGTTCGCTTCGCTGAGCACGATGAAGAACTGGCTGCCACCCGTGTTCTTGCCGGCATGCGCCATCGACAGTGCGCCGGGCTTGTGCTTGTGGGGATTGCCTTCCGTTTCGCACTTGATCGTCCAGCCCGGCCCACCGGTGCCAATCTCACGATGACCTGCCGGCAGGTCGCGCGATTTCGGATCCCCGCCCTGAACGACGAAGTCGGGAATCACCCGATGAAACTTGACGCCGTCGTAGAACTTGTCGTTCGCGAGCTTCTCGAAGTTGGCCGCGGCCAGTGGTGCTTCCTTCTCGAACAGTTCGGCGACGATGGTGCCCTTGTTGGTTTCGAACGTGACGGTCTTGGCCACGGTGATCTCCCGAGTGCGATGAGTGCGATGGATCGAATGATGGCGGCGGCCGCCGGCAGTCTGAGCCGCGGCGCTCGGCGACAAATCTACCGAAATTTCGCAGCGCTGTGGCGCCCGTCGGCTTTACTGGTCCAGCGGGGCGGACGGGCAGCGTGGCCGAAGGGTGCAGCTGCCGCACCGTGGCGACCGTGCGTCGCAGACCTGCCGCCCATGCCAGATGAGGAGATGCGACAGCATCGTCCAGCTGTCCTGTGGGAACAGTGGCATCAGGTCTGACTCGACCTGCACCGGATCGGTGGATTTCGTGAGCCCGAGTCGATAGGCCAGCCGCCCGACATGCGTGTCCACGACGACGCCGTGGTTGATGCCGAAGGCGTTGCCCAGGACCACGTTGGCGGTTTTCCGGCCGACACCGGGAAGGACCACCAGTTCGTCCATGGTCGAGGGTATCGCGCCGCCGTGGCTGGCCATCACGGCCCTGGCCATGCCGATCAGGCTCTTCGACTTGGCGCGAAAGAAGCCGGTGCTTTTCACCAGCGTCTCGACGTCCTCCTGGACGGCGCCAGCCAATGCGGCGGCGTCCGGATATGCCGCGAATACCGCCGGCGTCGTCAGGTTCACCCGTTTGTCTGTGCACTGGGCGCTGAGGATCGTGGCGACCGTCAGTTCGAACGGATTGCGAAAGTCCAGTTCGCAGTGTGCCGTTGGATACAGGCGATGGAGTTCGTCGTACACCGCCAGGGCATGGGCACGGAGTGCCGGTCCCTTGAGCCGGGCGAATCGCTTGCGCAGGACGATCCGCGTACCGCCGGCCCTGGCCGGGGTCACGCGGTGGTCAGGGCCGCATCACGCCGTCGGCGCGCATACGCCAGCACCTCATCGGCGCTGCGCGTGTTGAGCACGTCCGACGCACCCAGCCATCCCTTGCGCGCCATCGACACGCCAAGCGCGACATGATCGAGGCCGGCGATCGAGTGTGCATCGGGACCCAGCTCCACCTGCACACCGGCATCACGCGCGGCGCGGCACCACCGCCAGTCGAGATCCAGGCGATGCGGGTCGGCGTTCAATTCGACCGCCACGCCGACGTGCGCGGCACGTTCGAGAATCGTCGCGAGGTCGATCGGATACGGCTCCCGCGTCAGCAGCAGGCGACCGGTGGGATGCCCGATGATCGTGACATGCGGATCGTCCATCGCCTTCAACACGCGATCGGTCATCTGCGTGCTGTTCATGCCGAAGCGCGTGTGCACGGACGCGATCACGTAGTCGAAACGATCGAGCAGCGGCGCACCGAAATCCACGGTGCCACATGGCAGGATGTCCGCCTCGACACCCTTCAGGACACGAAAGCGTCCCGCCAGCGAGGCATTCACGTCGTCGATCTCCTCGTGCTGCTGTCGCACCGCCTCGGCCGACATGCCGTGCGCGTTCAGCGCCGACCGTGAGTGGTCGCTGATGCCGAGGTAACTCCAGCCGCGTGCCATCGCTGCCGCCGCCAGGTCGCCGATGCCGAATCCGCCATCCGAGTACAACGAATGACAATGCAGGACACCGCGGATGTCGCTCGCCTCGAGCAACGCCGGCAGCGCGCGTGAGTCAGCGGCCGCGATCTCACCCGAGGCTTCGCGCAATTCCGGCGCGATATATGGCAAGCCCGCGAGCGCATACAGCGCAGCTTCGTCAGCCAGTGGCACCACCGCACCGGTGCTGTCGCGCACCTCGTCGTCCACCACGCGGAAGCGACGTTCCGTCAGGCGCTGCATCACGTCGCGCACATGTTCACCGTTGCCCGTCGTACGGTGCAGCGCGATCGTGAACTGCGTCGGATGCACGCAGTGCAACGTGGCGGTGGTCGCGTCGGCGAAATGCAGCGAGATCACGCGCGTCCCGCCGCCCACCACACGCTGGACACCGCGCAGGTGCGTGAGCGCGGCCGCAACAGCGATCGGTTGCATCGTACATTCCACGACGAGCGCGAGTTCGCTGACGGTCTCGATGCGACGACGGACAGTGCCGCTGACCATCACGCGCGAGACGCCGTCGTGCGACGCGATTTCGTGCAGCAGGCGTGCCGCTTCCGCGTCGGCATGCGGCAGCAGCACGGGCGCGCCGGTCGCACGCAGCTGCGCGATGCCATTGCGCACGCGCCCCACGAGTCGCGGGCCGAAGCGCGGCAGGGCGGCCAGCCGACCATCACGCACTACATCCTCGAGCTCCTGCAGCGTCTCGACACCGAGACCGGCATGCACGCGATGGATGGTCGTCGGTCCGAGGCCGGGCACGCGCAGCATTTCCTGCAGGCCTTCCGGCGTTTCTTCCCGCAGATCGTCCAGCAGGCTCGAATCACCCTCGCGCAGCAGGTCCTGCAGCACGTCACGGACCGCCTCGGGAAACGTGCTGCCGGCGATCACATCAGCCAGTGGCCGCGTTGGTTGCGCGCCGAGCTGCTTCGACGCCCCGTCAAAGGCCGCCGCCTCCACCTCGTCCTCGCCGCGCAGCAGCCGCAGCGTGGCGATCTCGGCGAGCACATGTGCGGCAGCGCGGGCATCCATTCAGGCAATCTAGTCGGCCGGATTGGAAGATCGAAGCCGCCTGGGGGGCGGGGCGGAGTTGCGTGTTGACCAGCCGAACACGCTGGCGACCCCTGGCGCGAAAGAGATTCCGCCCCCGCATGAGCGCGGAGTGAGCTCGACTTCCTTCCTCGCACGCTGGCATCCACACGTTGCCCCAAGCCTCGCGGTCAACGCCGCTATGACTATTTTGGAGCGACCAGTGCCTCAAACTGAGCGTATCCCCGCAGTGATGTGCGTGCGAAGTCGGCCTTCCAGTCGAATTGATCCATCCCCTTTTCCGCTGCCCGCTTCAATCGGGACACAGCTTCATCGCGTTTGCCCATCGTCGCGAGAATCAAGGCCTGGGAAACCTCAGCATACTGTCCCTTGCCAAGATCGTGAGATATCTGCTGAGCGCGAGTTGTATCTCCTTGTCTGGCAGCCAGTACGCCTCTCAGAAAAACAGAATACGCGTCTGAACGGTTTCTGGGTAAACGAAGATGACGAGAGGCTGCGTCAAGATCATCCGTGTATAGCGCCATAAGCGCCAGAAACGCCGGTTCCTTTTGCGGCCAAGACTGAGAACCCAGCGATCCTGAAACCATTCGGACAAGCTCGCGGGCGGTCACGGTATCACCCTTGGAAAAGAACCAATTGGTGGCAATAATCAGGCTGCTGATGTCATAACTCGTTGATGTAGTTGCAATAGATTTGAACACGGTATCCACCAGACTGAGCGCTTCGTTCGCCCGACCGTTGCAAGCGAGGGCTCGCACCTCAGCGGCGACATACTCCCATCGTGCTGGGAAGCGCTTGCGGCCGCTCCGCACGGATACCAGTTCGGACGTGTGCTCGCCCATCAGATGTTGCGCTTTCGCCAACTCAAGCGGCTGATATAGCCATCCCATCGCATTCATGGAGGAATCAGCGGCCATGAGTGCGGGAAGTGCCGTGGAGCCGCGCAACACAGTATTCGAAAACATCCCCACGTTGTACAACATGACGGGGCTCGAATCCCGCTTGACCTGTGACATCGTCGCGCGAATTGCGTTCTCGACGTCACCACGAAAAATGGCTGCCATCCAATCCACACTGAGGCGGTCATACGCGGAAAGCTCGTCGCGTCGCCGAGCCAGCTGCTTTACAATTCGCTCCGCGTCATCACTCATTCCCGCATTGGCGAATCCCATCGCAAGCAGTACATACGCGTCGCTGAACGTCGAATCAAGCTCGATCGCTCGGGCGGACAGCCGTCTCGCCTCTGGCAAATTCCGATCGCGGAAGAACCGCTCGGCGGCTTCGACGTAGACCACGTAGGCGGAGTACTTGGGCGGCTGCTTCGCAACGATGACTCGTTTCGCCAGGTCCCCGCTGACGATCGCACCGAGCAACTGCTCCCGCACACCGGCGATGGCAACCATGGGGCTTGAGACCGGACCCATACCCGGCGTAAGCACACGCCTGATGCTACCGGTTGTGGCATCCACCAGTCGCGCGTCGACACGAAGGGAATCTCCCAGTCTTGCGATGCTGCACGTCACTATCGTGCCCGCCCGCAGCGTGGCCGCGATGCGCTTGGTGGGGTCGCGCTGCGCACTGAGCGTGTCGGCGAGGATTGCCGCGACGGTCGTCGCACCGATGACGTTGATGGAGTCGATCGACAGTATCTGTTGAGTGAGGTAGTCCGCCGCCACGCGACCGAGCGGGGCGAGGTCAGCGGTGTTCGTCAGGTCCTCACACGGAATGATGACGACTCGGCGAACGTCGATCGGGGCTGGCGCCAGCGGCTTGGCGCGATTCTGAAATCCCACGATGGCCGCGGCGCAGACGCCCGCGAATGCGGCGACCAGCATCGCGTTACGACGGAGCGGTGTCGCCCTGCGCTCAGGTGTGCCGCTGCCCGCTGCGTCCAAAACGCTCAACAAGGCGGCACCGGACACTGGACGGTCCAAAGGCTCCTTCGACAGACACTGCATGACCAGTGCGCCGAGAAAGGACGGAATGCCTTCGCGGACACCGGTGAGGCTTGCGGGCATGTCGACGATCTGCGCGGCGATGAGCTGCTGCGGCGTCGTACGATCCGCGAACGGATGTCGCCCCGCGAGAACCTCGTACGCGACCAGCCCCCAGGCGTAGACATCCGCTCGTGCGTCTGTGTCCGGATCGCCGGACGCCTGCTCTGGCGCCATGTACGCGGGCGTTCCGAGCGAGATACCGGTGCGAGTGATTCTGCGCGTTGGTTCCGGCGGTCCGACGTCCGTTTGTGATACACGGAGCGCTTTCGCGATGCCGAAGTCGGTGACCATGGCTGTACCGCTCGAAAGCAGGATGTTCTCCGGCTTGATATCGCGGTGAACGATCTCCAGCGCATGTGCGTACGCCAGCGCCTGGGCAACGTCCCGCAGGATGTGAATCGCTTCGTCGGTGGGGATTGGAGCCTTGTCGAGGCGCGCGCGAAGCGATGCGCCGGTCACCAATGGCATCGTGTAGTACGGCATGCCGAGTTGCGTCACACCGGCCGTGAGCACGGGTACGATGTGTGGCTCCTGCATGGCGGCGGCAAGCCGGATCTCGCGCGTGAATCGCTCGACGTTGAGACCTTCCGCCATCTCGGGCGCGAGAACTTTCACGACGACGTCGCGGCTCAGCGCTTCTTCGCGCGCCACGAACACCCGCGACATCCCACCTCCGCCGAGCTCGGCTTTGAGTGTGAATGCCGAGCCGAGTGCGATCTGCAGAGTGTCACGCAACGAATCGAGCACGCATGTCCTCTCCGAAGGAATTACCGCAGGAACGCCGTCCTCCAGCATACTCGAGCGCGGCTACGATCGCCGCTGTCGGCCTGATGGACCCCGTCTCGCAGGATCACACGCGGCGAGCGCGGTGAGCTGGGACGTGGTGCGTCGCGAAGAAGCCTGCAGGAGATCGACGCGTGTGGTAGCTGGAGCGCTTCGCCGAACGCGCACGAACGGCGACCGTCGTGCCGAGGGCACATCGATGTTGAATGCACATGGGCTCATTGCCGTCGGCGATACCCCGGATCAGGCGCGCCTTGCGGTCACGAACTCCTCCAACGCCGACCGCAGCGCGGCCGGCTGCTCCACGTAGGGCACGTGCCCGCAGTCGGCCAGCTCGACGACGGTGGTGCCGAGCGCGGTGGCGGTGGTTTCGGCGCTGGCGAGCGGAATCGGATCGCTATCACCGTGGACGACGAGAGTCGGCAGTTGCACTGACGGCAGCTCGGCCAGCAGCGCCGGCCCATCCACGCTCGCCCACGTCGATTGCTGCACCCGACCGGTGACACGGAATGGGGTCAGGTTGGCGGAGCGTTCCGGATGGGCGAAATAGCCGGCGACACTAAGCTCGAAGGCGCGCTGTTTGTACGCATCCAGATCCTGTTCGCGCAGTCCGGACGTCTGGAGCGCGGTCCGCAGGCCGGCCACCTCTGGAGACAGTTGCCGTCGCTGCAGCTCCCCATCGAAGGCTGCACGATCCGCCGGGAGAAATGGCGCCGGCGAGATCAGCACGAGCCATGGCGGCAGTGCGATGGACGCCGGCGATCCACGCGCGGCGACGACGCCATGCAGCGCGAGCAGCGCGCCCCAGGAATATCCGACGAGTGGCGCGCCGCGCACATCCAACTCTGCACTGACGGCCGCGAAATCCGCGACGTGTGTCTGCACGGTGATCGGTGTCGGGTCGTCGGTCTTCGACCGTCCGCCGCCGCGCTGGTCGTAGAACACGAGATCGAAGCCGTCACCGAGCGACGCGAGCGACAGCAGCTGCGGCAACAGATAGTCGTGATGCGCACCGGGACCGCCATGCAGCACCATCATCGGTGTCGCGCCGTCCCGTCCATACCGGCACCAGTAGAGCGGCGCACCGGTTGTGGTCGTCATTCCGCTTTCACGCGGGACGGGAATCGGCAAGGGCATCGCTCGAATCTATGGCAATCGTTGGTTCGTGCCGCGCAACAGCCTGCATGGCTCGCACAGAGGCACCGCGACCCCGCGGCTCCTCATCAGGCAGTCTGACCTGCGAACATCACATATCGTCGTATCAGCGCACAGCCCGCTCTGTGCCTCCGTGACTGTGTGCGCGCCCAGCAGTTGCAGCTCTATGCGTACCGACCCGCGATCGAGACCGTCTGCAGGTGGACTCGAACGGTGTCGGAGATGTCTCGCCCGTATCCGCCGGCGATGGTGACGCACACCGGCAGGCCGATTTCCCGACAGGTTCGGAGCACCAACTCGTCGCGTCGCGCAAGGCCGTCGAATGTGAGCCGCAATCGCCCCAGCCGGTCACCTTCGTGTGGATCCGCGCCGGCAAGGTAGACGACCAGTTCCGCACGCGCGGCCTGCAATACCTCAGGAAGCGCAGTCGCCAGCCGACGCAGATATTCGTCGTCGCCCATGCCGTCCGTCAGTTCCTCGTCGCGGCTGCCGTTCACCTTGTGGAACGGAAAGTTCTTCGCGCCGTGCATGTTGAAGGTGTAGACGGTGTCGTCACCGGCGAAGATCGCGTTCGTGCCATTGCCTTGATGGACGTCGAGATCGACGACGCAGGCGCGACGAATCCGGCCGCGCGCCTGCAGGCGGCGGATGGCAATGGCGACGTCGTTGAAGACGCAGAAGCCTTCACCGCGATCGGGGAAGGCATGATGTGTCCCGCCCGCGAGATTCATCGCGACGCCATGCAGCATGGCGTGTTCACTCGCCTCGACGGTGCCGCGCACGACCCGGAATGCGCGCTCCACGAAGGCCTCGCTCCAGGGGAGGCCGATGCGCCGTTGATGCGCGGGATCGAGCGTACCATGCTCCACACCATCGACATAGTCGACGGTGTGCACACGGTGCAGATCGGCATGCGTGATGCGCTCGGGCTCGTGCAGGTGGTCCGGTGACACGAGCCCCTGCGACAGCGCGCCATCGCGCAGCAACGCGTACTTGGCCATCGGAAATCGATGGCCCTCGGGCAGCGTGATGGCGTACCGCGGTGACGACCAGCAGTGCAGCGACATCGGGACGTGGCCGGGCCGGCTCCGATGCGCGCGAAGCGCACCGGAACCCGCGCGTCACCGGTCGGTGAAGTCCGTGTTCGCGTCCACGCGACGACAGACCTCGGCGATCAGCGTCGCGGCGCGATCGAGGTCGTTCAGGCTCACCATCTCGTTCGGTGAATGCATGTAGCGATTCGGGATCGACACCAGCGCGGTGGCGACGCCATCGCGCGACAGCTGGATCGCGTCCGCATCGGTACTCGTGGCACGCGCGGCCGCATGCAGTGAATACGGCATCTCGAGCGATTCGGCCGTCGACTGCAGCAGTCGGAACACCACCGGACTGATCACACTGCCGCGGGTCAGCACCGGGCCGCCATCCAGCTTGTGCTCCCCGACTTCCTCCTTCTTGATGCCCGGGTGATCCGTCGCGAACGTCACGTCGACGGCGATCGCCATCTGCGGGCCCATCGACTGCGCTGCGACACGCGCGCCGCCACCGGAATAGCCGATCTCCTCCTGGCAGGTGGCCACCGCCACCACGCGCGCCGAGCCGGGATTCGCGGCGTAGCGACGCAGCGCCTCGAGCACCACGAACGCGCCGATCCGATCGTCGATGCTGCGCGAGACGATGCGGTTGTTGGGCATGTCGGTCACCTTCGCATCCAGTACGCCGCAATCACCCACCGACAATCGCTCCGACGCCTCGGCGCGATTGAGCGCCCCGATGTCCACCCACATGTCGGCGAACTTGGTCACCTTCTCACGTTCGTCCGCCTTCATCAGGTGAATCGGCTTCTTGCCGACCACGCCGTACACCTCACCATGGCGACCGATGAAGCGAAGGCGCTGGCCGACCAGCACCTGTGTATCCCAACCGCCGATGCCGTCGATGTAGACGAAGCCGTTGTCGTCGATCCACGTCACGATCACACCGATTTCGTCGATGTGTCCCGCCAGCATGATCGTCGGCCCGCCGCTGCCGGCGACCTCCGCGATCGAGTTGCCGATCACGTCCGAACGGACGCTGGCGAACGTGGATGCCTCTGCGCGCCAGACCCTTGCCGGCGCAGACTCGAAGCCCGATGGACCGGGTGTGTCGAGCAGTGTTTTCAGGAACGCAATTGAGGAGTCGTTGAGCATGACGGAAGACTAATTCAGAATGACGCGATGGTGAGCACCGGCAACCCCGGGTCACAGTGCGCCGAGGCATCACCACATCAGCGTGTCGGCATCTCGTACACCTTGGTGCCGCCCACCCATGTCTGCAGCACATGCGTCCGCAGGACCAATTCAGGGGCGACGCGCATGATGTCCTGGTCGAGCAGCACGAAGTCGGCGTACTTGCCCGCGGTGAGCGAGCCAAGGACGTGCTCCTGGAATGACGCGCGAGCCGGCCAGATGGTCATCGAGCGGAGCGCCTCGTCGCGCGTCATTCGCTGCTCCGGATACCAGCCGCCGGCCGGGAAATCGTCGGCGTCCTGCCGCACGATGGCGGCGTGAAAGCTGAGTAGCGGATTCACGTACTCGACCGGAAAGTCGCTGCCGTTCGGAATGATCACGCCCGTGGCCAGCAACGACCGCCAGGCGTAGGCACCGCGCAGGCGCTCGACGCCGAGTCGATTGCCGGCCCAGTACATGTCGCTCGTCTGATGGCTGGCCTGCATGCTCGGGATCACGCCGAGCGTCGCGAACCGGCCGATGTCATCATGATGGATGATCTGCGCATGTTCGATGCGGAATCGATGGTCCGCCGTCGGTACCGCCTTGAGCGCGGAGGCGTACGCGTCCAGCACGAGGCGATTGGCGCGATCGCCGATCGCATGCGTGGCCACCTGCCAGCCGGTCTTCAATGCGCGCTCGGCGACACTCTCGACCCACGCCGGCTGCATCACGAGCAGGCCGTTGTTCTGCGCGTCGTCGGCGTAGGGATCGAGCAGCGCCGCGCCGCGCGATCCGAGGGCGCCGTCGCCATACAGCTTGATACTGCGCACCCAGAGACGCCCGTCGAACAGCGCGCTGCGGGGACCCTTGGACATCGCCCAGTTCACGGTCGCGCTGTCCCCGGAGAGCAGGACGTAGGCGCGCAGGGTCAGTTCGCCCGCCTGCGCGGCGGCCTCGTAGGTCCCGACGACCGCCGGGGGCACGCCCATCTCGTGCACGCCCGTCAGGCCCCAGCGATTCGCCTCGCGGACGGCGTTTCGCAGCACTTCGCGCGGATTGAGCGCTTCACCGCCGCGGGCCGCCGATTCCATCAGGTCTTGCGCGTTGTCGACGAAGACACCGGTCGGCGTACCGCGCGCGTCACGCAGGATGCGACCGCCCTCGGGATCCTTCGTGTCGACCGTGACGCGGGCCTTCGACACCGCAGCCGCGTTCGCGAGCAACGCGTGGCCGTCCACACGCGTGAGCAGCACGGGGTGATCGGGCGTCGCTGCGGTCAGGGCCGCATTGGTCGGGAGGCGCGTGTCGCTCCAGTCATTCTGGTCCCAGCCTCGGCCGAGCACCGGCGTGCCTTTCGCGACGGTGGCGGCCTTCGCCACCACGCGCGCGATCACCTCGTCGTACGACTTCGTGCCGGTGAGATCGACCTGGCGCAGTTCCACACCCAGCCCGTACAGGTGCGCGTGTGCGTCTGTCATGCCGGGGATGACGGTGCGACCGCCGGCGTCGATGACCGTGGTGCCGGCGCCCTTCAGCGCCATCGCCTCGATCGTGCTGCCGACGAACAGCAGCTTGCCACCGCTCACGGCAAGCGCCTCGGCGATCGGCTGCCCATCATCGGCCGTGTAGATGCGTGCGTTAGTGAGGATCAGTTCTGCGCGCGGTGGCGTGGATCGCGCTGCCGGTGTCTGTGCGCTGAGCGCCGCGGCGGATACGAACGACAGGGCGATGAGGTGCGCGATGACGGCGTGGCGCGTGATTTCAAAGGGCATGGCGAACTGGCGGACGTGGTGGCAGTGCGGCCGACGTGCCGCGCGCTGCACGCTACGCTATCGCGCTGTCGCTCATAACGCGACGGCCCCGCCGATCCGGGATCGACGGGGCCGTGCCTTCGTGTCACACCGGCACCGCCGGCATCTGTCGCACACGCGCGTCGGAGCGCGTGCGGAACGTCGGCAACACTAGTGCTTCATGCCACCCATGGCGGCTGGCGGCATCAGTACGGTGTCGATGACGTGAATGACGCCGTTCTTCGCCTTGATGTCGGTCGCGGTGACGGTGCTGTTGCCATTCAGCACGACCTTTCCACCCTGCACCTTGATCGCGACCTTGCTGCCCTGCACGGTGGCGGCGTCCGTCAGCCCGACGACCTGCGCGGCCATCACGGCACCCGGCACGACGTGATACGTGAGCACCGCGGTCAGCTTCGCCTTGTCCGCGAGCAGCGCAGCCAGCGCTGCGGGCGGCAGCTTCGCGAACGCCGCATCGGTCGGCGCAAACACCGTGAACGGGCCTGCTCCCTTCAACGTTTCCACCAGCCCCGCCACTGTCAACGCCTTCGCCAGCGTATTGAACGTGCCAGCGGCAACGGCGGTTTCGACGATGTCCTTCTCGCCCATCGCCATGCCCTGAGCCTGCACGGCGCGTGGCGCCAGTGCGACAGCGCCCATCAGCGCCACTGCGGTCATGAAATGCTTCATCGAACATCCATCCTTTCATACGATTCGCGAACCGGCACGGTGAAGTCCGCACGTCGATTCCGGCTACGAAGGATGGTTCGTACAGTCTCCGCATTCGGATGCACTGCCTTTTTTCGCCTCGCGCCGCATCGTTGTGTCCGCTCGGTCGACCGCAGCGCCCCCGCTTTCCCGCGCCCCCGCGCGAAAAGTTTTTCGGCACGGTGATGTAGAAATCCTGAACCGCAGTCTGCGTCAGGGTTTCGGACGAGCGGTGCCGAAGCGATACAGGGGAACCAGCAGCGCCAGTGCGAAGATCACGATTGCCGCCGTCGCATTCTCGCCAACTGCGCCGAGCAGCTTCGAGAAGTCGTACGCCTT
>JACMLX010000228.1 GCA_014379355.1 Gemmatimonadaceae bacterium | reverse complement strand
TGCTGTTGCCCAAGCGCCTCGAGCGACGCAGCCGGCCTCGCGACCAGGGCAGCGGACGTACCCCGATCGCACGTGCCGCACTCGTCCTGCTGGCGCTTGTGCCGATGGCCTTGCCGGACACCCTGCAGGCGCAGTCGTCCGCGACGCGCCTGCCATTCCGGGCCGGCGACCATCACGAATACGACCTCAAGTTCGGCGTGATCTCCGTCGGCAGCGGGTCGCTCTCGGTGACCGGGCCCGACTCACTGCGCGGGCATGAAGTGATGCGCCTGCGGTACGAGATCAACGGTGGCATTCCCTTCTTTCGCGTGCACGACGTGATGGAGAGCTGGTTCGATGTCACACAAATGCTCAGCCTGCGCTTCACGCAGGATTTGAGCGAAGGTCCCAAGCGCTACAGTCGGCACTACGACTTCTATCCGGCGGAATCGATCGTGCTCGAACGCGGCAAGGACCGCGCACCAACGGTCGCACAGCCGCTCGACGATGCCGCATTCATATTCTTCGTGCGCACGCTGAACCTCGAAGTCGGCCAGACATTGACGTTCAATCGCTACTTCCGGCCGAGCGCCAATCCGGTCACGATCCAGGTGCTGCGCAAGGAATCGATCACGGTGCCGGCAGGGACGTTCAACACGATCGTCGTGAAGCCGACCATCCGCACGTCAGGCATCTTCTCCGAAGGCGGTCAGGCCGAACTCTGGTTCAGCGACGATGCCGATCACACGCTGATCCAGATGAAGGCGAAGCTGTCATTCGGATCACTCAGCCTGTATCTGAGGCCGTCACGGAACCGCCGCTGAACCTGCGCGTGCAGCGCACGACTGTTTCGTGTCGTGGTGTTGGTCCACCCGATCATTTCACGGGCGAACCGTGAAAGGTGCCGCTGAGGTGGACCGCGCGAAACACACCGAGCGTCACCGCCGTGTCCGCACCGCGCAGCACCGGCACCGTGCCCTCGAAATGCAGTGTGTCGAACATCGTCACGTAGTCCTGCGCAGCGATCCACATCTCGACTTCCGATTCGTTGCGGGCGATGCGCATCAGCATGAGACCATTGTTGCCCTGCAGCGACTGCATGTCGGCCGTGAACGGGAAGTGCCGGGCGTCGGCGTTGAACACGAGCACCGGGCGCTCCGGCCCCAGCGCGTAACCGATCTTCGAGCCGCGCAGCCAGTCGGTGGTTGCGACGAACGTCGACGGTGCCAGCAGGCCACGCGCGTTCAGCGTGTCGCGCAGCGAGCGGTACTCGAGCAACTCGAATGCCGGGTCGGCGCGACGGAGCGATGGCACGATGCGCGCGACCCATCCCGTCGCGGCGTGTGACACGACGATCGTCAGCAGCGCGACGTACACGATTCCGGCGAGCCGCATGCGTTGCCGCACGACATCGGCCGTGCGCCCTTCCCAGCGCGCGATGGCGGCACCCAGCATCGGCAGCAGCATGAAGAATCCCGGTGCGGGCCAGTGCGGCAGTCCAGCGCGGCCGCCAAGTGAGGCAAGTGTGAAGACCACGATCGGCAATGCGCCGAGACAGCAGCAGAACCACGTCGCACGATCGCGCGGGCCGGTGCGCAGACCGCGTGCGAGCAGCACGATCATCGGCACCCAGAACCACGGCAGGAGGTAGCCGGCCTGTCCGGCGAGGTTCTGCACCAGCGCGGTGACCGGATTGCCATGTCCTGCGGCGCGACCGGTCTGAAAGCGGAACGAGATCCAGTCGTGTTGTGCGTTCCAGACGAAGACAGGAATCACGCAGACGATCGCGAGAAGGAGAGCGACGTATGGCTGCGGTCGCGTGGTCCAGCGGCGCGCTGTAAGGTCCGACAGCATGAACATCGCGACGCCCGCGCCAAGCAGTGCGGCGTGGTACTTCGACAATCCCGCGCCGCCGAGTGCGAGGCCGAGCGCGAGCCACGGCCACCAACGCGATGCCTGCAGGGTGCTCGCGTCATCGTCAGCCGCAACGGGAACGGCGTGCGAGAGCGCCAGCGCCGCGGCGATACTCGCGCACAGCAGCGGCCCGTCCGGCAGTACCCAGCTGCCGGCGCTGAGGCTGAAGACCGGGATCAGCTGCGCCGCGACGACTGCCCACACCCCGGCGCGTGCGCTGAAGAGGCGCGACGTGAGCAGGAACAACATCCAGCTCGTGAGTGCGAAGAGCAGCACGAACGGCCAGCGGAGTGCGATCGGCGACTCACCGCCGAGCGTTGCGGCGGCATGTGCGATCCAGAACACCGCGGGTGGGTGATCGAACCAGCTCAGCGAGAGCCGGCGCGACACGACCACCGCGTACGACTCGTCGATGCCCAACGGAAGCAACGCGGCGACAACGAACCGGAGCGCAGTCGCGATCGCGACAATCCGGACAGCGAGACGTTGATCATGTGGCTCGGCTGGCGTCACGCTCCGCCGGTAGTGCTCGGATGTATCGATGTCCCTGGCCCGCCTCAGGTGGTGGCGTCTTGAATGTCGAACCGCGTGACTTTGCCGTCCGCAAAGTGGAACACATGCCCGACCATCCTGTCAGTCAGCCCGTGCTCCTGACCCTCGAGCGGCCGGCCTTCGAGATCGCGCACCGATTGATGGACCTGCACAATAACCGAGCCGTCCGCCGCGTTGTCGAAGCGCACGGGCTCGACGCGCGGACTGACGATCGACCACTGGCGTGTCCAGTACTCGCGCACCGCGTCGCGACCGTGCACATGGCCGCCGTCCATTCCATTCGCCCATGCAACGTCGTCGGCGAGTGCGGCGAGGACGCCGTCGATGTCGCGCGCGTTGAAGCCGGCATACATGCGTGTGAGAATGTCGCGTTCGTCTGGCATCGAGATCGCCTCTATTGGTCTGATGTGTGGCGCGGATGTGCCGCAGGCGATTAAGATAGGCACCTATGCAACAGCGAAAGTCCATGTCGGATGTCCTGTCGACTCCCGGGCACCTGATCAGCCTGGCGGCGCGTGGTTTCGCGCGGCTGAGTGAGGCGCGGCTCAAGCCGTTGGGCTTCGGGGTGGGGCATCTCCCGGTGCTGGTTGCGCTGCAGGACGGGCAGGCGGCAACTCAGCGGGATCTGGCCCGCTTCGCCCGGATCGAGCAGCCTTCGATGGCGCAGATGCTGGCACGCATGGAGCGGGACGGACTGATTGCGCGCGAGGCCGACCCGGACGACGGGCGGAGCCGTCAGATATCGCTGACCGATACAGCGCGCGCGCGCATGCCGGACGCCTGCGCGGTGTTGTTCGAGGGCAATCGCGACGCGATGGCGGGCTTCACGGAGGAAGAAGGCGTTCAGCTGATCGGGCTGCTGCGCCGATTGATCGCGAATCTTGACCGGGTAACCTGACGACCGTTCAGAGGGTCGGAGTCCTTGAAAAGTTGATGGGTCAGAGTCCTTGAAAGTTTAAGGCGTCAGCAGGACATCCGGGCTCGACCGTCGGGACCGCTGTCATACAACCGGGGCGGCGCGATCACCCATGCGCAGGAAGTGGCTGGGTTGACCCGAGATTCCGCCCGACGGCGGGAGGAGACAGAGCGATGCTGAAAATGTCAGGTGCCCGAGGGCGCCGAGTGGTACAGGGAATCGGCCTTCTGGGTCTGATGGCACTCGCGGCATGCGAGTCGGCCACGAGTCCGGACGCCTCACGTGCACTGGACCCGAATCTCGCGCTGAGCGACTACGCGGCGATGGACAAGATCCTCGCAACCGACGCACTGGCCGGCTTCCGCGCGCTCGGCGGTCGCACGGGACTGCGCACCAGCAGTGTGCTGGGAGTCGGCGCGCGCGTGGCCGGCGTACGAGACGGGGCGAGCTCACGCGACCTGACGCTGCAGCTTGCCAGGGAACTCTCGGGCGGAACGGCGTTGAAGGAGATCATCTCGACTCGCCACCGGGGCATGACACTCGTCTACAACGCGGCCACGGACACGTATGCCGTGAGTCCGACCCGCGCCGGAGCCCCAGCGAACGGGGTGCGTTTCATCACCTACGAGATCGACGCCGCCGGGAAGCCGATTCTCTCGAAGGAAACGGGGTACGCCGACCTGCTCGATGAAGGGGCGACCACCGGCGAGACCATCGTGCTGCGCCTGCAAGTGGTGAACACGGGGGCGACGGTTCTGGACTACCGCACCCGGCTGACGATTTCGGGTGAGACCGGATCGATCAGCGTCGATGGCTTCATGTCCGACGGCGCAGCGCGACTCGACTTCAACGTCGCCGTCACGTCGCGGAAGAGCGGGCTCAAGACCCTCCTCGATGCCGACTTCGACCTGCAGGTGAAGGGGCGTGAGTTCTCGATCCTGGGCAAGGTGCGCGGCATCGATGAAGCAACAGGCGACGGCACCGTCGCACTGACCGTGCGTCACGCGGCAAGCAGCGTGGCCGTGAAGATGCTCGGCAGCAACGGCACGGTCGACGGCACCTTCGAGGTCAATGGCAAGCTCCTCGCGACCGCAACCGGCAACGCGAAGAGTCCCACGATCACCGGGCCGACTGGCGGTCAGCTGACTGGCGGCGAGTTGCTCATGCTGATGCACATCGTCGACATGACCGACAGCGTCATGGACCTGGTCGAAGACCTGGTGAAGCCGGTGGACAACCTCGTGGTGCTGGGGTGGTTACTCTGAGAATCTGCACGGCACGGGATGTCGGTCTTGCTTGAAGGTCCCCGGTGGCAGTGCCGCCGGGGGCCATTCCCTTTTTCGATTCGAGAGGCTGAGATGTTGCTGCAGATGAATGCGCGCGCCGTGACCACCCTCGGCCTGGTCATTGCCCTGTCTCCGGTGGTCGCATCGGCACAGCTGTCCACGAGCCGTGGACTGTCGATCGGGCTGCATGCACTCGGCACGTCGCTCACGGTCGAACAGGGGGACGAGAACAAAGGTGGCGGGCTCGGGCTCCGTGTGGGGTACGGCTTCAACCGGCGGATCACCGGCTTCATCAATCTCGACGCGTCAACGGTCAAGATCCCGCAGAGCGACAGCTTCGTGGCAGGAGATTGGTCACTCTCGCATGCGGAGATCGGCGCGCGCTTTCATTTTGCCAACTCCCTGCGGCGCTGGGTGCCGTACGTCGAAACGTCAGTCGGCGCGCGTTCGGTCAGCATCGACAATGCAAGCGTCAACAATGCGCCGGCTGGGAAGGTCTCCTTCAACGGACCGGCGCTCAGCGTGGGAACGGGGCTGTCCGTCTTCGTCACCCCGAAGTGGGCCTTGGACGCCGGCCTGCGCTGGACCGGCGGCACCTTCACCGAGATCGATCAGGGCAACACCGCGCTCCGCAATCTCGACATCGAGGCGGCATCGTTCCGCTTCGGTGTGGGTGTCGTGTGGTGGCCGTGATGCCAGGCGTGAACTGAGTCGCTGACACTGCGTCAGCGACTCAGGGTATTGCGAAGATTTCGAACGTCGCCAGACAGGATGCCGAGACCGGCGACTGCATACCGAACTTCGTCTCCACACCACTAGCTGCCGGAATCACCGCGCAGCTTGCGCAGGGCTTCCTGCTGCGGCAGCGTGAGCTGGTTCTTGATGCGGATCAGGAGGGTGAGGTGCCCGGCCTTGATCTGCCGCTCGGTCTGCAACACGCGCTGCATGCGGTCCTGCGCGCGATCGAGGTCGATGCGGGGACGCGCGAGTTCGGCGGCCAGTGCATCCACCTGCTCCTGCAGTTCCCACTGCAACGTCACGACCTGCCCCTGCAGCTCGCGCAGAAACCCGCTGATCGCATCTCGCTGCTTATCGGTGAGATCGATCGCGCGGCGGTGCTTCATGATCAGCTCTGGCTCGAACAGTGCGCGCGCGATCGGATCGCCGAGAGACAGCGTGGCGGGTGGTGCGGCGGGTGTCGTGGCCTGCCCGGCGACGCGCGATGCGCACACCGCGAAGCACAGTGTGGAAACGAGCAGGGTGCGGGAAACGATCAGCATCAGGAACCCCTCCGTGGAGTTCGCGCGCCCGTCCCGTCGATCGGGGTTCCGCGCAGGAACTCCGTCCCAGGCACCGACAGCAAGCCATCCGTCGGTGACGACGCGGTTCGCGCCGCGGTCTGGGACCATGCGGCGACCGCCTGCTCGAACTCCCGATCCGCGGTGTTGGTCGGTCGGAACCAGAGGCCAAGCGCTGCGGCGGCGGCGAGAGGCGCGCCGATGAACAGCGCACGCTTCCCTGACCGAAGCCAGGGTGTTCCCTGTACCAACACGGGCGGTGCCGCAGCCGCTTCGGCGCGCGCGCGCGCGATCAGCAGTGCGAAGTCCGGTGCCCGAAGGGCATCGCTCTCCTTGACGCCCTGAAAGTCACGTCGGAGAGTCTGGTCGAAGTCCGGTTCGCTTGTCATCGGTCGTCGTCGCTCGAGGAATCGTGCGGTCCGGGATCTCCAACAGCGAGGAGCGCCCGAAGTCGCTTCTTGCCGCGGTCATAGTGCACTCGTGCGGTGCCGACCGACACACCCATGGCCTCGGCGGCGTCCGCGACGCTGAGCTCATGCTGAAAAACCAAGTGCAACACCTCGCGCTGGCGTTCCGGGAGTGTGCCAAGGGCAGAGCGCAGGGCGGCCACCGTCTCGGCCTCGATGATCAGGTCGTCCGCCGCCGGTGAAGGGCTCTCCGGTTCTTCGATGTCGGCGAACGGAAGTTCGCGGGCGCCGCGGCGCCGGTACTCCAGGGCGGTGAACCGGATGATGCCGAAGAGCCACGTCTGGAAGCTCGACCGGCCGGAGAAGGTGGCCGATCCAGACAGGACCTTGCAGTAGGAAGTCTGAAGCACGTCGGCAGCGTCATCGGGATCGCCATTGCAGCAGGAGCGTGCCCAGCCGAAGCTCGCCTCGTGCAGCGCGTGGAGCGCGGCCTCGAGATCGGGCAGAGCGTGAACAGGCACGGCTGCGGCCATCCCTTGGGTGTAGGTGAGGCATCCACGAGGTGGGTGTCACGGTGGGCGGGAACATATGACAGCCGTTTCAGAAAACGTGCACTGTCACCGAAATACCGTTGTCGCAGGATTACCGATTCCCCGAATTGGAGGTGACACCGGATTCACTGCGGTATCATCATCGCATGCAGCCGCCACCTTACGCCCTCACCGGCACACCCAAGGGGCCCAGGAGCCTTTCCCGATGAAGTCGTCTCTTGCTACAGAATTGACGTTCGCCTGCGCACTGATCTTCGCGATGGCCGGGTGCGGTCGTTCACCCGCGCCGCCTGCTGATTCGACGGCGACTGCCACGCCGCCCGCGACTGTGGCCGGTGACTTCCGTGCGCCACTCGGGGTCCAGCTGTGGAGTTTTCGCACGCTCTCGGGGAATGTCCCGACGATGCTGTCGACGATCAGTGGCATGGGCTTCACACACGTCGAGACCGCGGGCCTCTACGGCAAGACGCGCACGGAGTTCGCCGAGGCGTTGCGCACGGCCGGCTTGAAGGCCACGTCCATGCACGTGGGCTACGACGACTTGAAGAACAAGCCCGACAGCGTGATCGCCGACGCCAAGGCGCTCGGTGTGGAGTACGTCGGCATTGCATGGTACCCGCACGACTCGACCGGCTTCACGCCCGCCAACGCCCGTCAGGCCGTGCAGGACTTCAACGCGTTCGGGAAAACACTGAAGGCAGTGGGACTCAAGTTCTTCTATCACAACCACGGCTACGAGCCTGTGCCGTACGGTGACGGAACGTTGCTCGACCTCATCATCAAGGAGACCGATCCGACGCTCGTCAGCTTCGAGATGGATGTGCTGTGGACATGGTTGCCGGGCCAGGACCCCGTGGGGTTGATCGCCAAGTATCCGGGTCGCTTCAAGCTGATGCACATCAAGGACATGAAGCCCGGACAGCCGCGCGGCTCCCTCGCCGGCGGGATTGCGGACTCGCTCAAGGTGCCGATCGGTGCCGGTCAGGTGGACTGGCCCGCACTGCTGCAGGCCGCTGAGCGCGACGGGTTCACGGAGTTCTATATCGAGGATGAAACCACCGACCCTGTCCGCAACGCGCCGCAGAGCCTCGCCTATCTCCGGGGCATGAAGTACCGCTAGAGGGTGGCGACGCGAACCGCGTCGGCGGAGGCCCTTCGTAGCGTACAGCGCGAGGGGCAGCACGGCACACCTATCCGCCCGCGGCCAGCATCCAGCCGCCCCAAGCTACGAGAAGCAGTCCCGCGACCCGCGCGAGCCAGCCGCCGGCTGGGGCGACCTTCTCGATCAGGACGTAAATCGCCAGCGCCGCGATCCAGAGCATGTTCATCACGCCGGCCACGAACAACAGCGCCATCAGCACCCAGCAGCAACCAACGCAGAACGCGCCGTGGCGCGCGCCCATGACGAGCGCGCCCAGCGCGCCCTCGCGCCACTCGCGCGTGAGAAAGCCGAGCGGCGAGCGGCACTCGCTCAGGCACCGGCCCTTGAGCGGCGTCCACTGGTACAGGCCGGCGGCGACGAGGAGGAGCCCGCCGA
>JACMLX010000227.1 GCA_014379355.1 Gemmatimonadaceae bacterium | reverse complement strand
GTAGACGGCAATCTTGGTGCGGCTGCCATGTTCACGGGCCGCCGCTTTGATCTCGACGATGCCCTGTTGAATCTCGGGCACTTCGAGCTTGAACAGCGCCTGCACGAACAGCGGATCGGAGCGTGAGAAGACGAGTCGCGGTCCCTTCGGCGTATCCTCTACCTTCTTGAGCACCGCGCGGATCGTTTCGCCCTGATGGTAGTGCTCGCGATGATTCTGCTCGCGATACGGAATGATCGCTTCCGCCTCACGATGACGGTTCAGCATGAGCACGAGCTTGCCGCGCTCGATCTGCTGCACTTCACCGGAGAAGAGGTCGCCGACACGTCCCGAGAACTCGTCCTTGATCTTGGTGCGCTCACCTTCGCGCACACGCTGCAGGATGCGCTGCTTCGCAGCCTGCACGGCGGTGCGTCCGAATTCCGCGAATTCGATCGGCGTTTCCATGACGTCACCGACCTCGAAGCTTTCGTCGAGGAACCGCGCTTCCTCGAGCGTGACCTCGCGAATGGGATCAAGGACTTCGGCCGACACGGTGCGCAGGCGCACGATGCGGATTTCGCCCTTGGTCTCGTCGATTTCGACTTCGGCATCCACCGTCGGTCCGTACTTCCGGCCCAGGGCGGCCAGAATTCCGTCCTGCAGCAGCGCACGCAGCTCCTCGCGATCCATCTGCTTGGAGTTGGTGAGTTCCTTGATTGCGTTCAGAATATCCATCGCGATCGCCTCGAGACTTCTATCGATTCCAGGTGACAACCAGCCGCGCGGTTTTCACGTCGGCGAGTGCCACCCGATGCTCTGTGCCCTGATCATCCCGCACCACACCCGTCTCGACGTCGGCGTGCTCGTCGATGCCGACCAACAGCCCTTCCACGCGACTGCCGACGAGCGCCCCGCTCGTGACGGTGACGCGCCGTCCGGCGAACCGCCGCCAATCCGCGGCATGCCGAAGCGGGCGATCCATGCCCGGCGACGACACCTCCAGCCTGTACGTTTCCGCCACCAGTACACTGCCATCGAGCACTGCCTCGATCGCGCGTGAGACCACGGCACAATCGTCGATGGTGACCTTGGCGCCGTCGGGGCGGTCGATGCGCACTTCGAGCAACGGCCGGTTACGGGTGCCACCGCCAGTGAGCGAGAAGAGCTCGAAGCCCGCCTGCGACACTGCCGATTCGACCACCTGCTGCACAGCTGCTGCAATGGGTGCCGCCACGTTCCCGACCTCTCACACGCAAACTTACAGAAACAAAAAAGTGCGGGGAGGCCCCCACACTTTACAGTGTAGTACCGAATTGCTTGACAGATCATAACGGCTCGGGCAGGTGCGTTCAAGCACCTGTCACGGCGTCACTTGCGGCGCTGCGGCGAGATTAGCACGCCAAGCTGCCGGCCGGAATCGCCGGCGCGATGCGAAAACAGCTGCGCATTGTGGCAACGCGTACACCACTCGCTGATCGAAATGTCCCGTACGCCCAGCGCCCGCGCGCGGTCCGCGATATTCGCGCGTAGATCGACCGTACACGGCCCTGTTACTGCCAAACCAGTAATGGCGAATCCCACGTCCGGGCTCACTTCGTAGCAGGCCCCGCAAATGGACGGGCCGAGGTGCAGCCGGAGGCTCTCTGGCGCGAAACCGGACCGGCCGAACTCGGCGATCGCTCGTTCCGTGATACCGGCGGCCGTGCCACGCCAGCCGGAATGCAGCACCGCTGCCGCGCCGGAGGGATGCGCGATGAACACTGGAACGCAGTCGGCGATCGTCACGGCCGCCGCCGTGCCCGGCCCGAGCCAGGCATGCCCGTCCGCGTCGGCCGACCGGAGCCATCCGCGCCATCCCGGCAGATGCACCACGATGTCCGAGCCATGCACCTGCGTGCCGCTGGCGAAGCGCTCCGCGCCAAGCTCCACTGCAGCAGCCACCAGGCTGTTCCAGCGTCCGAGCACATCGACGGCCGGATCAGTCGACTGCGTGCCGAACGTCCCTGCGTCTCGCGACGTCGTGAACGCCGTCAGCCCCCACTCACCAAAATCGGGAATGGCGAGGTGCGCCGGAAGGCTCACCCCTCGATGCGCGTGATCTTCGCGCCGAGTGCGTTCAGTCGCTCATCGATGCGTTCGTAGCCACGTTCGATCTGTCCGACATTCATGATCGTGCTGGTGCCGGTCGCGCAGAGTGCGGCGAGCAGCATTGCCATGCCGGCGCGAATGTCCGGGCTTTCGACGTTGCCGGCCCGCAGCTGCGACGGTCCGGATACCAGCGCACGATGCGGATCGCACAACACGATGCGCGCACCCATCGAGATCAGCTTGTCGACGAAGAACATGCGCGATTCGAACATCTTCTCGTGCATCAGGATCAGGCCTTCACACTGCGTGGCCGTGACGATCGCAATCGACATCACGTCGGCCGGAAACGCGGGCCATGGCTGGTCCTCGAGTTTCGGCACATGGCCGCCAAGGTCATCGCGGATCCGACGCGACTGTTCCTTCGGCACGATCAGGTCCTTGCCATCGATGATGCAGGAGATCCCGAGTCGCTCGAAGCCCATCAGCGTGGAGCGCAGGTGTTCGACACCAGCGTCGGCGATACGCAGTTCGGAACGCGTGACGGCGGCGAGACCGATGAAACTGCCGACCTCGATGTGATCGGGACCGATGCGATGGGTGCAGCCGTGCAGGCGATCGACGCCATGCACGGTCAGCGTGTTGGTGCCGATGCCTTCGATCCGTGCTCCCATGCCGACGAGGAAGTGCGCGAGATCCTGCACATGCGGTTCACTGGCGGCATTCCGGAAGATCGTCGTGCCTTTCGCCAGGGACGCTGCACACATGGCATTCTCGGTACCGGTGACGCTCGGTTCATCGAGAAAAATATCGCGACCGCGCAGTTCCTTCGCGGTGAGCGTGAACTGTGCGCCCGCCGTGAACGTGGCGCCAAGTGCCTCGAAGGCCAGGAAGTGGGTATCGAGCCGGCGACGCCCGATGACGTCCCCGCCGGGAGGCGGCAACGTGACGCTGCCGCATCGTGCGAGGAGTGGTCCGGCGAGCAGGATTGCACCGCGGATCTTTTCACACAGGACCGGATCGAGCGTACCGGCATGAATGTCACTGGCCTTGATGCGCAGCGCGTTCGGACCGGTCCACTCGGCCTCCGCACCGACCGAGCGCAGCAGCAATACGAGCGTTTCGATGTCGCGGATGCGCGGCACATTCTCGAGAAATACTTCGTCGGCCGTGAGCAGCGCGGCGGCCACGATCGGAAGTGCGGCGTTCTTGTTGCCAGCGGGCCGGATGGTACCGGAGAGCTGACGTCCACCTTCCACGACATACCGCAGTGCGGCCATTCATACGCTCCGGAGAGGATCAGTTGAGCGCGTGAAGGTGCCGGACTCATGGCAGCAGGTCAAGCCGCAGGGGTGCGTTCCACCTTGATCGGCGGATACTTTTCAGCATGATGATGATCCCTGTTCTAGCGCTGGCGGCGGACACGCTGCTCGTTCGCCCAGTCGCTGTGCCGGCGCCATGGTACAGTGTGGCAACCGGTATCCTGAGCATCATCGTGACGCTGCTGTTGCTCGGCATCGCGGTGGCGTTGATGGGGATGGCGCGCGCACTCAAGGGTGCCGAATCGAATCTTGGCGGCCGGATGCAGAAGCTGGCGGACGAGATCGTGCCACTCGCGCGGAACCTCAATCAGATCGCGACGCAACTCTCCGATTTCACGACCGAGGCGCGCGGCGAACTACGGCGACTCTCCGGCACGATCGGCGTGGTGGACGACGCCGTACGCGATGCGGTCGACGCAGGCGAGTCGCGGCTGGCGCAGTTCGGCACGCTTCTCGACGCGGTGCAGGACGAAGCCCAGGCGACCGTGGCATCGGCGACAGGTGCGATGCGTGGATTGCGAACCGGCGCCGGGTCGATGGTCTCGAGCCTGTTCCGCCGGAACGGTTCGTCCACCCCACGCGCTCGCACGCGCCGATCCATCCGTGACGATGACACGGTTGCGCTGGACGAGGATGATGTCCGGGCGCGACTGGCAGCGCTCGAAGCGGCGTTCGCGGAGCGCGACGACGATACCGACGACGATGATGAGTATGACGACGACGTGATTGTCGATGCGTCCGCGCGTCCGGCACGAAGTGCGGCGCCAGTGCCTGCTGACGATGACGAGAGCGACGACGAGTGGGACGATGACGAGGACGACGACGACGACGACGATGACCTCGTGGACGACGATGATGAGGATGAGGATGACGACGGCGATGCGGACGACGACATCGACTTCGACGACGAGGAGGAGGACGAGACGGATGTGCCAGTTCCAGATCGCGATGATGTCGCGCGCGGAGCGCCGCGGCGCGGTGGGCCACGTATCCGCAATCGCGGCAACGCGTGACGCGACGCACGGCAATGCGTTGCCTGGCGCCGCTGCTGCTGGCGCTGTTCTGGATAGCACTCACACCGACCGACCTTCTTGCGTGGACGCCGGGCACACACATCCACATCGGTGAGGCCGTTCTCCGCTCACTGACCCTGCTGCCTGCGGGCACCGCTGCACTGCTCCGCACCTTTCCGCAGGACTTCCTGTACGGCAGCATTGCGGCCGACACCTCGATGGCGAAGAAGTACGCGCCCACGGGTAGGCACTGTCATTCGTGGGCGGTCGGCTTCGAGATCTATGAGCGCGCCGGTGACGAGTCGCTGCGCGCGTTCGCACTGGGATATCTGTCACACCTGGCGGCGGATGTGGTCGCGCACAACTTCTTCGTGCCACGCCAGCTCACCGTCACCAGCAGCACGTCGGCGCTCGGGCACAGTTACTGGGAGAGCCGCTTCGAGACACATCTCGGTGACGCGGCGGCGCGGCGGGCGCGTGACGTGATCCTGCTCGACCATTCACGATCGGACGCACACCTCGACGACATCCTCAGCCCGACGATTTTCAGCACGAGCACGAATCGCCGATTGTTCCGGGGCATGGTGCACGTGACGGACAGCGAGAGCTGGCAGCGCATCTATCGCATCATGGCGGACAACAGCCGGTGGGGCCTGTCGCGGCCGGAAGTCGAAGTGCACCTGATCCGGTCCTTCGACTATGTGATGGACCTGCTCGAGCGACTCGATCGATCGGAGTCATATCAGTTCGACCCGAGTGGCGATGAGGCCCTGCGGCTGGCCAAGCGACTGCGTCGCGTGGCGTTGCGCCGCGGCGGCGACCCGTTCGTGCGGGAGGAGGCCGAGCGACATTTCGGCCTCCCGGTGTCAACACTGCACCACGCCGACACGCTCGAGATCCCGCTTTATCCCGACGCGCGCGACGACAACAACTGATTGACGAGTTTCGGATCCGCGCGGCCCTGCGACTTCTTCATCACGAGGCCGACGAGCAATCCCTGCAGTTTCTTCTCGCCGGCGGCGAATCGCGCGGCCTCGGCAGGATTCTCCGACAGCACTGCGTCGACCCAGCCAGCGAGCGCGTTGTCATCCCGCACCTGGATGAGACCTTCGCGCTCCGCGATCTCACGCGGAGAATCGGCCGAGGCGAGCAGCTGTGCATAGATCTTCTTCGCCGCACTGCTGCTCACGACGCCGTCACGCACGAGGTCGAGCAGCGCGGACAATCGCGGCGCATCGAGCGGCACGGCGTTCCACGTAGTACCCGTCTCGTTGAGCGTCGCACGCACTTCGCCGGTCACCCAGTTCGCGACTGCCTTGGCATCACCGTGCAAGGCGAGCACCGACTCGAAATACGGACCGGTCGCAGGATCGGCGGTGAGTTCATTCACGTCATAGTCGGACAACGTCATGGCGGAGTATCGAGCGCGACGTGCGACGGGAAGTTCCGGCAGTGACGCCCGGACATGCGACAGCTCGGCGTCGGTGACGACCAGCGGCGGCAGGTCCGGCTCCGGGAAATACCGGTAGTCGCTCGATCCTTCCTTGCTGCGCGCGGGCCGGATCTCGTTCTTGTGCCCATCCCACAACAGCGTCTGCTGCTGCACCGTGCCACCGTCCGCGAGGACACCACACTGCCGACGGAACTCCGCCGCCAGTGCCTTCTCGACACCGGAGAAGGAATTCATGTTCTTCACTTCGCATTTCGTACCGAGCTTCACCTGACCGAACGGCCGCGCGCTCACATTCGCATCGACGCGAAGACTGCCCTCTTCCATGTTGCAGTCGCTGACGTCGAGATACAGCAGGATCTGTTTCAAGGTACGCAGGTAGGCGCCCGCTTCCTCCGGCGACCGCATGTCCGGTTCGCTGACGATTTCGACGAGCGGCACACCGCTGCGATTCAGGTCCACCGCTGTGGCACCCTCATAACGATCGTGAACGGATTTGCCCGCATCCTCTTCCATGTGCGCACGCGTGATACCGACGATCCGCGGTGCACCATTCACCGTCAGCCCGATATCGAGTGATCCATGTTCGGCGATCGGCTTGTCGTGCTGCGAGATCTGATATCCCTTCGGCAGGTCGGGATAGAAGTAGTTCTTGCGCGCGAAGATCGAGCGCGGATTGACGGAGAACCCGAATCCGAGCGCGACGCGCAGCGCCAGTTCCACGGCGCGTGCATTGAGCACCGGCAGCGCGCCCGGCAGTGCCAGGCACACCGGACAGGTGTTCTGGTTCGGCGGCGCGCCGAAGTTCGTCGAACAGCCACAGAACGCCTTGCTGGCGGTCTTGAGTTGCACGTGGACCTCGAGACCGACGACCATCTCGAATCCTGCCGTCACGTCTGCAGCGACCGGTGTAGTCATGACAGTGCCTCCGATCCGAGTGCCTTTTCGAGCGCGTAGGCGGCGCGGAACATGTCGGCCTCGCGGAAGTGCCCAGCCAGCAACTGACCACCCACCGGCAAGCCGTCCACGAGTCCGATGGGCTGCGACATGGCCGGCACACCGGCCAGATTGGCCGTCGCAGTGAAGATGTCGCTCAGGTACATCTCGAGCGGATCGGACTTGGATCCGAAGGTGAAGGCGGGCGACGGTGTGGTCGGCGTGAACAGCACGTGCACACCACCCGCAAACACCTTCGTGAAATCCTGCGTGATCTTCTCGCGCACGAGCATCGCCTTGCGGTAGTAGGCGTCGTAGTGCCCCTGCGAGAGCACGTACGTGCCGAGGATGATGCGACGTGTGACCTCGGGACCGAAGCCGTGCGAGCGCGTGCGTTCGTACATGCCGCGCAGGTCGTCGGACTCGGCCCGCGGGCCGTATCGCACACCGTCGAAGCGCGCGAGGTTCGACGAGGCCTCGGCCGGCGCGAGGATGTAGTAGACGGGAATGGCGTAGTCCGTGTGCGGCAGTGACACCGTCCGGATTTCAGCGCCGAGATCGCGCAGCACACCGATCGCACGATGACAGCGGGCGCGAATGCGTTCATCGAGTGTGACCGGAAAATATTCGGTGGGGACACCGACGACGAGACCGGCGAGCGGCTTCGCGGATTCGGCGCGATAATCATCCACCGGCGTGTCCACTGTCGTTGCATCGCGTGTGTCGTGCCCGGCGATCACCTGCAATCCGAGCGCGGCATCGTCGACGGACTTCCCGAAGACGCCGATGTGATCGAGTGACGAGGCGAACGCGACGAGCCCGAAACGACTGACGCGACCGTACGTCGGCTTGACGCCGACGATGCCGCAGAAGGCCGCCGGCTGACGGACCGACCCGCCGGTTTCCGAGCCGTACGAGATGCGACAGATCCCGGCCGCGACCGCAGCCGCCGAGCCGCCGCTCGAGCCGCCGGGCACACGCGTCAGGTCGAGCGGATTGAGCGTCGGGCCGTACGCCGAATTTTCGGTGGACGAACCCATCGCGAATTCATCCATGTTCGTCTTGCCGATGATCACGGCGCCGGCAGCGCGCAACTTCGAGACGGCAGTGGCTTCGTACGGGCTCACCCAGCCGTCGAGGATCCGTGATCCGCAGCTGGTGCTGAGCGTCGTGGTCGCAATGTTGTCCTTCACCGCGATGGGCACGCCGCGCAACACGCCTGCGGGCGCGGACGCCGCGGCAGCTCGCAGGTCGTCTGCGGAGGCCAGCGTGATGAAGGCATTCAACCTCGCTTGCGATTCCGCACGCGCCCGCGCGGCCGCGACGACGTCCGGCGCCGACGCCGACTGCGCAAGAATCGCCTCGGCAGTCGCCGACGCACTCAAGTCGAGCGTGCCTTCCCCGTTCATTCCTCGCCTTCCGACGCACCGAGCTGGCTGTGCGTGCTGAGGCGCGGCACGAGCAGAAAGCCATCACGCGGAGACGGCGCGAAGTCGGCCAGCGGGCGGTCGAGGGGAATTGGCGCCACGACATCGTCGCGACGTGGCATCGCGTCGCGCGCATCGTCATCGACGGTGGAGACGTCCACCGTCTCGAGCACGGCCATGTGATCGAGAATACCGTTCAGCTCACGCACGAGTGCAGGAACGCGCTCGGGCGCGATCGCCAGTCGTGCGAGCGCCGCGACATGCAGCACATCCGCGTCGGAAACCGCCATCTATTCATGCTCCGGTTCGAGATTCGCCTGTGCAACCACCAACGTCTTGCGCCCGATCTCCTCATCATCGAAATCGATGCGCACCTTCATGTCGCGCCCCGCACCCGTCACTTCGGCGACCGTGCCGACGCCGAACTTGCGATGCCGCACGCGCGCACCAAGCGAGATCTGCACGGCCTCGACCTGATCGTCGATCGCCGCAGTCGGCTTGGCGGAGTAGCGCGACGAGGTGATCCCGTTGAAGGCGCCTTCGCTGATGCGCGGCGCGGGCTGTGGCTCGCGAGGCGTCCAGCGTCCGCCGGACCCACCGCTGCGTCCCCAGGCACCGCCGTCGTCACCGCCGGTGTAGTTGCTGCGGCCCTGACTGCGCGCACGCGGCGTCGTCGCCATCTCCAGCAAGTCCGCCGGCAACGATTCGAGAAAACTCGACGGGCGTGACATCATCGTCTCGCCGTTCCGCCGACGCGTCTCGGCGTGCGACAGAATCAACACCGACTCGGCGCGCGTGATGCCCACGTAGAACAGCCGCCGCTCCTCCTCGAGCTTGGACGGATCGTCGTACGCGCGGGCGAGCGGGAAGAGCCCATCCTCGAGGCCCGTCAGATACACGACCGGATATTCGAGGCCTTTCGCATTGTGCAGTGTCATCATGGTGACGGCATCCGCCGTCGGATCGAGTGCATCCGGGCCGGCCACGAGCATCGCCTTCTGCAGGAATCGATCGAGGGGCGTGAGGCCGACTTCACCGTCGTCATCGGCGAGCGCCTCGGCCCCGCTGCTGACGAGCTCACGCACGTTGTCGATGCGATCGAGTCCCTCGGGGCCTTCCGCGCGCAGCAGGTCGAGGTAGCCGATGCGAGCGATGAGCGCCTCGAGCAACTCGTTCACTGCCGAGTCAGCGGCCATCTCGCGCAATGCACCGAGAATCGTCGCGAACTCCGCGAGCGCCGCACGCGCCGCGGGGCGCATCTCCGCGACGAGCGCAGGTGTCCCTGCCGCCTGCAGCAGCG
>JACMLX010000226.1 GCA_014379355.1 Gemmatimonadaceae bacterium | reverse complement strand
GTTCCCATTCCGAACACGATCGTTAAGCCCGACAGCGCCGATGGTACTCCGGCCGCGAGGTCGCGGGAGAGTAGGCCGTCGCCGGCACCTTGTACAAAGCCCCTGATCACTGCATGTGATCAGGGGCTTTGTCGTTTCCGGCCACGCCGGCTCGGTAGCCGACGCACCTGTTCCGCGCCGTTCGCGTGGCTCTTACCCGTGGGGCGCCAGACGTGGGCGGGCAAACTCGGGGATGCGAAACCGCTTGCGATACGCGCCGGGTGGGAGACCTGTGGTACGCTTGAAGAGGCGGCGGAAGAACGCGGGATCCTCGTAGCCGACACGCCAGCTGATCTCGTCGACCGATGCATCGGTGCGCTCGAGTCGCCGCTTCGCGTCCTCGATGCGCAAGCGCTGAACGTATGCGATCGGCGCGAGCCCGGTTGATGCGGTGAAGCGCCGCTTGAATGTGCGCTCAGCGAGATTCGATCGCTTCATCATTTCCTCGACCGGATTCGCGACCGCGAAATGCGTGCGCAACCAGTGCTGCGCGCCCTGAATCTCGGCGTCGCCGTGGTCCGTCTTGCCGGCGAATGTGATGTACGGCGCCAATCCGTCCTGATGCCATTGCAGCGCATACATTCGTGCCACTTCCTGCGCGTCGGTGGCGCCGGCAAAGCGAGCGATGAGGTACAACGCCATATCGTGCCACGTCGTCGACGCACCTGAGCTGACCAGCTCCTCTCGCAGCCCCGAGATGACGAGCACACGCTCCGGATGAATCGGAACCGCGGGATGCGCGACCGCGAATTGTTCGGCGTAGCTGAAGTGCACCGTCGCGTCGTTGCCGTCGAACAGCCCCGTCTCGGCGAGCAGGAAAATGCCGGAGCACGCCGAGCATAAGACCGCGCCGCGGGCATGCATTCGTCGCAGCCAGGCGACGAGATGTGGGTAGCGGCCCTTCTCCCAGGAGGGCTGGCGCAGCAGCACCGACGGCACGATCACGATGTCGCTGAACTCGAGAGTGTCGATCGATCGTTGCACGTGGATCGGCACGCGGCTCGCCAATTCGAGCGGGCCGACAGCTTCGCCGACAATCTCGACATGAAATGGATTGCGCGCGACGACTGCGGATACTGCCATCATCGCCGGCGCGTTCATCACGTCATAGATGCCTGCGAGCGTGGATACGACCGCATCGGGCAGCGCCAGCACGGCGACGTGCAGACGCGCTCCAGCGCTGGGCGACGCCTGTGCTGGTGACGATTTGGGCATTGCGCGTTCCGACATGGGTGGCACGAACGAACCGATTCCGGGCGATTTCAACTCTGCCACGCATCCAGCCGCGCCGCAACAATTCATGCACGGCATGACTGCATGACTGCATGACTGCATGACTGCACGACGGCCCGACGGGGCGGAGAGTCGAATCCGGAAGCGTTACGATGCTTCCGCGTGCGCGCACTCGCCTCGTCTCACGATCTGACATCCATCCGCACCACCACCAGGCGAGGACCTACGCACCATGGGCACCACAATGATCGATTCGGCGAAACTCGAAGGGTTCGTCATGCGCGCAATGAGCGATCTCACGGCCGGCTACACCGGCGTGATGGTCAGCCTTGGGCACAAGCTCGGCTTGTACCACGCGATGGCTTCTGCTGGTCCGCTCAGTGCCGGGGAACTCGCCGCGCGCGCAGGCTGCGCCGAGCGCTACGTGCGAGAATGGCTCAGTGCTCAGGCGGCGGGCGGCTACGTCGACTACCACGCCATCAGCGACACGTTCGAGCTGTCACCAGAGCAGGCGATGGTGCTTGCCGACGAGGACAGCCCCTACTTCCTGCCGCATGCGTGGAATGTGCCGGCGGCGATGTGGTTCGACGAGGACAAGGCGCTCGATGCGTTCCGCACTGGCCGCGGCGTGGCCTGGGGCGACCACCACACGCGCATGTCATGCGGCGTGGCCGCGTTCTATCGCAATGGATATCGCGCGAGCCTTGTGCCGCAGTGGCTGCCAGCGCTGGATGGAGTGGTGGAGCAGCTGAAGGCTGGCATCGCTGTGGCCGATGTAGGCTGCGGCTACGGACACTCGACCCTCCTGATGGCGCAGGCGTTCCCGAACTCACGATTCTTCGGTTTCGACACGCACGCAAAATCGATCGATGAAGCGCGGCTCAACGCGACGGCTGAGGGGGTCGAGCAGCGCGTGGACTTCAGCGTGGCCAACGCAGTGAACTATCCCGATGAGCGTTATGGGCTGATCTGCTTTTTCGACACGCTGCACGACCTCGGCGATCCCGTCGCGGCCGCGCAGCATGCAGCTGCAGTCCTGGCGCCGGGCGGCACGGTGCTGCTGGTGGAGCCGTTCGCGCATGACCGCGTCGAGGACAACCTTTCGCCAGTCGGACAGCTGTACTATTCCGGCTCGTCGTTGATTTGCTGTGCGCATGCCATCTCCGAGGGCGGCACGCTCGTGCTCGGCGCGCAGGCAGGTCCGCAGCGCCTGGCCGACGTCTTTCGAAAGGCGGGGTTCAGCCACTTCAGGCGCGCTGCGGAGACGCCCTTCAATCTGATCTTCGAGGTACGGCGCTGAGCGGAGCAATCATGCGCGTCCGAGGCACGAGCACGGTTCATTTTCGATGGGCCGAGTGATAGTCGCGGGGGCAGCCGCCGTGCCAGGAGTGTCGTCTGGCACGGCGCAAACCACTGCGGTATCACGGATGTTGCGAGCGTTCATGGCGAGGGCACTGCATGACCACCCCTGATCACTCCGCGTGACAAGGGTCGTTGTCACGCCCGTCAACCTCGCATTATCTCAGGACGGGCCGGACGGCAGCTGCGCGTCGAACGCCGCCCGCAATGCCGCCGCCGCCTGTTCCGGATCCGTCGCTCCAAGCACCGCCCGTATCACCGCAATCCCGCGCGCCCCCGCCGCTCCGATGCCCGCCACGGACGACGTGTCGAGACCACCGATCGCGATGGCTGGCCGAGCGCACGAGCGTGCGAGGTCGCCAAAGCCGTCCGCGCCGAGAGCCGCGGTACCCACACCATACACCGGACCAATCGTCACGAAGTCCGCGTCGCGCGCACGAGCCAGATCGGACGGCGACGATATCGAGCCGCCGATGAGGAAGTCCACCGGAACATGCGGTCGCACCGCCATCACCGGTACGCTGGACGCGCTCAAGTGCACGCCCGCGGCACCACATGCCAGCGCCACATCGAGACGCTCGCTGATCAGCACCGGAATGCGCAGCGCCGTCACCAGCGCGCGCCCGACTTCCACCAGTGTGCGGGCATCTGCATGTTTCAGCCGCAGCAGCACCATGGTCGTGCCGCCGCGTTCAGCACTGCGCGCACGGCTCACAAGACCGTCGACGCCGTCGCGAAGGTCGTCGGTGATCGCAACAAGTCTCAGGCGCTGGTCATCGTTGGCGGTCATGTCACCGGGGTGCACATGTGGGGCAGTGAATATCTTCTCGGCCCGGTAGTACCCGTCCGACTCGCCACAACCTGCCGCGAAAACAGTGCGGCGGCAATCGACGAAGCCGTTCGCGAACTGCTCGAGATCTTTCTCGATCGCAACGACTGTGGTGCGCCGGCTGTGCAACTCGCCATCTTCACCGCAACCCACGACCTTACCGCTGCCAAACCTGCCGCTGCAGCGCGGCGCGCCGGCTGGAATGAGACACAGTTCCTCTGCCTCGCGGAGATGGTCACGGACGACGATGTGCCACTCTGTCTCCGGGTGCTGCTGTTCGTCTGGCGCGGATATGGCGCCAGTCCGCTCAAGCCCGTCTATCTGCGCGGCGCGCAGGTGCTTCGTCCAGACCTGGTCAGCGGCTGATCACGCGCAAGTCAGCGTGCCGCGGCTGAATCGCGAGCGGCGTGCGCGACTTTCACCGCTGCCGAGTGTTCCGCGAACGTATGCGTGAACTGCGAATGTCCATCCGGGAACGCCACGAAGAACATCACATCCGTATCCGCGGGCTGGACCGCTGCCGCAATACTCGCCGTTCCCGGCGACGCGATCGGACCGGGTGGCAGGCCGCTCACGCGATACGTGTTGTACGGTGACTCGATGCGCAAATCCGCGAACATCACACGTTTCGCCACGAGCCCCATGGCATACAGCACCGTCGGATCGGCCTGCAATCGCATGCCCTGTCGCAGCCGGTTCATGTAGACGGCGGCAATCATCGGACGATCGCTGCTGCGCCCGGCTTCCTTCTCCACGATCGACGCCAGTGTCACCACCGCATGTCGCGCGCGCCCGTCCCGCCGGAGTGTCGTATCCCACGCACTCTTCCATCGACGGTCGAATGTCAGCAGCATCGTGTCCACCACGGCGCCGGCTGCGGTGCCATCGATGAAATCGTACGTCGCCGGAAAGAGATATCCTTCCACGTCGGCCGCCGGCGTCTGCATTCGCGCGCGACGCGCCGAATCCCGCGACGCGGCCACGATGGAATCGACGGGAATACCAAGCGAATCACGCATCAGGCGCGCGATCTGCTGGATCGCCCACCCTTCGGGAATCGTCAGCCGATGAAATCGGCCCGCACCGGAATGCAATTGCGCGAGAATCTCCGATGTGCCGGCGCCGCGTCGGATGAAGTAGCGTCCGTAGGTGATCTCGCCGCCGCCATCGCCGGTGAACAACGCCACCAGCTGAAACACGGTGGCGGAGCGGATCACCCGCGCGCTGCGCAGGCTGTCGGCCGCTTCGCCGAGTGTCGCACCGTTCGGAATCACGACCTTGGCCGCGACGCCGGCGCGGGCGACGCGTGTGTTGATCATCACCAATCCGGCCACCGCTGCCGCACTCACGAGCAGCAGCGTGAGAAACGCCGGCCAGATTCGTCGACGCCGTGCCATGATCAGCCCTGGTCCGCCGCGTCGTCCGGCGGCATCACGGCGCCACCATTCAGTACGCCCTGCAGCAGCAGCGCGGCCGTCAGCGCATCCATGTCGTGGCGATGGTCACCCACCTTGCCGCCTGCCTCGTGGACGGCCCGATGCGTGCGCGCGGTGCTGTAGCGCTCATCCACGAACGAGACACGGCGGCCACTGCGCTCGGTGATCGCGCGTGCCACGTCGCGGACCTCGGCGCAGCGCGGCGTTTCATCGCCGTTTCCATCGAGCGGCATGCCCATGACCACCGCATCGACGTCGCCAATCTCCGCCATCCTTCGAAGCAGTTCGGCCACCGGAGGACGCTTACCCGCTCGGCGCGTGATCACGCCGGCCGGCGATGCGATCATGCGCAATTCGTCACTGGCCGCGAGGCCGATGCGACGCTCGCCCCAGTCCACACCGACCAGGCGACCCATCGGTCAGCGTTCCATGTCCGCAAAGAACTCGCGATTGGAGGCCGTGCGCCTCAGGCGCTGAATGAGGAACGCCATCGCATCCTCCCTCTCCATGTCACCGAGATAACTGCGCAACAACATGATGCGATTCTGCTCCACCTGGTCAAGCAGCATCTCATCGCGGCGAGTGCCGGACTTGCCGATGTCGATGGCCGGGAACACCCGGCTCGCCGCGATGCCTCGGTCGAGCACGATCTCCATGTTGCCGGTGCCCTTGAACTCCTCGAAGATCACTTCGTCCATGCGCGACCCGGTGTGAATCAGTGCCGTCGCGACGATCGTCAGCGAACCGCCGCCGGCGATACGTCGCGCCGAGCCGAAGAACTTCTTCGGCTTCTGCAGCGCGCGGGCGTCGACACCACCGCTCATGATGCGCCCGTTGTTCGGGAGCACGTTGTTGTGCGCGCGTCCGAATCGTGTGATGGAGTCGAGCAGCAGCACGACGTCCTTGCCCTGCTCGACGAGACGCTTGGCGCGCTCGATGGCGAGGTCGCCAACGTGGACGTGTCGCGACGGTGGCTCGTCGAACGTCGAACTGATGACCTGCGCGCCGGGCACGGTGGCGCGGAAGTCGGTGACTTCCTCCGGACGCTCGTCGATCAACAGCACGATCACTGCGATCTCGGGATAGTTGCGCCGGATCGAGGTCGCGATCTGGTGCAGCATGATCGTCTTGCCGGTGCGCGGCGGTGCGACGATCAGGCCGCGCTGTCCCTTGCCGATGGGCGACACGAGATCCACGACGCGCAGTGACAACGGGCAGTCGGGATACTCGAGCCGCAGCCGCTCGTCGGGATACTTGACCGGCAGCGCATCGAACTCCGCGCGCGTGGGACCGATCTCGGGCTCCGCGCCGTTGACAAGCTCCAGCCGCAGCAGTGCGAGAAACTTCTCCCACTGGCGCGGTGGCCGGATCGTGCCGCGCAGCCAGTCGCCCGCCCGCAGGTTGAACCGGCGTACCTGGGCGGACGATACGTACACATCATCCGGGCTTGGCGCGAAGTTCCAGTCCTGGTATCGGATGAAGCCGTGGCCGCCCTTCTCGAGATCGAGCACGCCTTCGGCCACCAGCTGCTCACGATTGCGCAGCATGGCGAGCTCGATGCGGTGAATCAGGTCGGGCACGCGCAGGCCCGGCTCGTTCGGAACGCCGAGGGCATCCGCACGGACCGCCAGTGCTTCGAAATGGAGCTTCTTCAGCTCCGACGTTTCAACAGGCATTCGTTGGGAGCGCGTCGCGTCAGGCGCGTCGCGGATACCGGCATTCATGCGTGAGTGACGCGGCCGGGGGAAGGATCGGTGAGCGCGCAGGCAGGAGCCACAGCGGCTTGCCAGCGAGGACACGGGCGGACGAAACAGTGTGATGCGCCTGACAGGATTCGAACCTGCGACCTTCGGCTCCGGAGGCCGACGCTCTATCCAGCTGAGCTACAGACGCGTTGCCGATGGTCTGGCGGGAAGGCGAAGGATAATCGTCAAGCGACCCTCGCGAAACCGGAAGTGGCTCGCGCTTCTCAGCTTCATCGAGCACGCGCTCAGCCCGGTGTGGCGCGTGCCGCGGTCGGCGTGAGCCCTGTCCAGCGTTTGAATGCACGATGGAACGCGGCGGCCTCCGAGAAGCCGAGGAGAAACGCCACCTGACTGACCGAGTTGGACGGTTCGGCGAGATATCGTCGGGCCAGCGCGCTTCGCACGTCGTCGAGCACCTGCTGGAACGTGCGATCCTCGGCCTGCAGCGCGCGTTGCAGGTTGCGCGCGCTCATCGCCATTTCCGACGCAACTTCGCCGATCGCTGGTACCCGTCCGCGCAGGCGCCCGGCGATGATTCCCGACACACGGCCGACCGCCGTCTGACGGCTGCCCAGATCGTTCAGCAGTTGTTCGGCGTGCTGCTCGAAGACTGCAAACAGGGCAGGATTCGCCGATGGTAACGGTTGCGACAGGTCGTTGCGCGCGAGAATGAAGCGATCGTCCCGCGCGCCGAACTTCACCGGCGCGCCAAGCAGTCGACGGTATTCGCTGGCATCGGCCGCGCCATGCCGAAACCAGACTTCGAGCGGCACGACCGGGTGTCGAGCAATGAGGCGCAATTGCTTCGCGAGCCCGATCCACATCGAGTCGACGGCATGGCTCGAACTCTGCTCCAGGGCATTCTCGCGATGCGATGTCACGATGTGCAGGATCACGACCGTGCGCGGTCCATCGTGCGACAATTCGACGCGCAGACCGTCGTTGAGGAGGGACGCGTATCGTACCAGTGCCTCGAGCACGTTGCCCACCGTACGACAGGTGAGCACGACGTAGCCAAGGATGTCCAGCGCGGCCGGGTGAAACGACTCCGCCATGTGCGCACCGACGAGCGGATCACCGGTGAGCGTAATCGCCACCTGCCAGAGCCGTTCCATGTGCGACCCGGGCACGCGGTCATCGGGGCGCGCGAGAATCGTGACATCGAGGTGCGCGTCACGACAGACGTCCGCCGGCGCGTGGCCGCGACGCTCGAGATACTGGAGCATGTCGATCACGATCGATGCGGCAACGGTCGTTTCAGGCACGCAGGCAGGCGGGATCGAGTGAAGGGCCGCACGACATGCTGGCGCGATGCGCCATGAATCTGGCGTGTTCGGTCACGGTCGGCGAGGCCAATGAATCCTAGCCTTGAATCACGCGGGTATTCGGGTGAATGCCCCGCCCTGATTCCAACTGGAGACCATCATGCCGTTCCGCCGCATCGCACTCGTCGCCTTCCTGTCATCCGTTTTCGTCGTGGCCCCGGCACACGCGCAACGTGCCAGCGACCCACAGCTGTACCTGACCATCTTCCGCAATCCCTCGTCAGGCGTCGAGCTGCGCTTCGGGCAGATCGGTGTGCATGCCGGCTTCTATCCGACCATCCTCAAGGCAGACGGTGAGAAGAAGGGCAGGAACACGAATTTCCTGCGCTTCGGCGCCACGATGTACAGCGCGGCCACCGGCACGGCGGCCTACCTCTCCCCAAGTGTGGTCGTGAGCCTGGACAAGCGATTCCGCAGCGGGTTCCTGACGGATGCCGGCGTGCGTGGACGCATCGCTGGTCCTGTGGCGGGCCGGATCGGGGTCGGCATGCTGAACACGTTCGATGGCGAAGTGCGCATCAATCCCACGGTCGGTCTCGACGTGCGACTCGGTCGCGCAAGATGAGCGCCGGCCTGAATTGGGCTCCGATCGTCAACAACATCAGTACTGTCGTTCACCTTGGCGCGACGCTCGGCGTGTGCGCCGCATTGATGAACGTCGAGCTCTCACCCGTTCCACCATGCATGGCAACGTCACGATGACGCACACACGCGTGCACACCTCCGGCCCGATCATCGCCGGCATCTCGCTGATTCTCGCGTCCGGTGCCTTCATCGCGGTCTTCTCCATTCTCGCAGGCTCGTTCGGCTATCCGGACATTCTCGATCGCCCCGCAGGTGACGTGCTGCCACGGCTTCTGGCGTTGGGTGCCGGGGGGCGTGCAGTCTGGGCCGTGTACGCCTGCATTCCGCTGCTGCTGATTCCGGCAGCCGTCGGTGCGGCCTCGCTGCACACGGATGCCGAACACCAGGCCGCCGTGCGAATCGCCGAGTGGTGTGCGGCACTTGCCGGCGTGAGCATGATGCTCGGGCTCGTGCGTTGGCCAAGTCTGCAGTGGGAACTGGCGCGTGCGTGGGGCGCCGCGTCGGCTGATCAGCGGGTCACGCTGTCCGCCGCCTTCGACGGCGCCAATACGATGTTCGGCAGGTATATCGGCGAGTTCCTCGGCGAGCTGCTGCTGAACGCGTCCTTTGTGCTGTTCAGCGTCGTTGCGTGGTTCGATCGTCGCCTGCCGCGCTGGGCCAGCGGGTTCGGAATGCTGGCCGGCTCGATCGGACTGATCGCTCTCTGGCGCAATGTCGCGCCGTCGGTGGCACTGATTGCCGACGTCAACAACGCTGTGCTGCCGCTGTGGCTGATCGTCTGGGGTGTGGTGCTGTGTCGATCCCGCGGTGCCTGACACGAGGGGCGTCGCCGCCATGCGGCGCATCGACCTTCGCGCGCTCGTTCCTGAGCGCTACCTTCTGGTGATGAATGCGCGTGCAGAAGCCCGTTTGGGCATTCGCTCGCCGACCGATGTTCACGCAGACTGTCAACGCCTGCTGCGTGCCGGGATCGGCAAGGGTGATGACGTTCTGGACGTGGGCTGCGGCAATGGAGAGCTGATGATTGCGCTCGCGGCCGTGGGCGCGCGCGTCCGAGGCGTCGAGATCGATCCGACCCTCGTTGACGCAGGTCGCCGTCATGGACTGGAGGTCGACCTCGGCTCCGCCGAGGCACTGCCGATGCCGGACGCCAGCGTCGACGTGGTGATGTGTTCGGTGGTCGTGCCGTATACGGATCAACGACGCGCAGTGGCGGAGTGGGCGCGCGTGCTGCGTCCCGGTGGTCGGGTGCATGTCACGTATCACGGCGTTGGGTACGGTCTGCACTATCTGCTCGCGCCGCCTGAAGGCTGGCGATCGTGCGTGTATGGAGCGCGCATGCTCCTCAATACGGTGCTGTATGAACTCAGCGGCACTCGCCTTCCGGGCTGGATCGGTGACACACTCTGTCAGCGGGATTCCGAAATGCGTCGTGCCTACTCTCGTTCAGGCTTCGCCGTAACCGATTGTGTGGTTCCCGACCGCACGCTTGGCGTGCCGCGCATCCTGTTCCACGCGCTCCGGCGCGGTGGTGGAACGGCGGCGGGCTGAGGTAGGCCTATGGTGGCACGAGACGGCAACGCCGTCGCGACGCCGGACATCATCGCCGAGAACATGAGGTCGGATACCCCCATCGTGTCAGTCCATCGCCGAATGATGAGCGGATTCTCGAGTGGTGATGCAAGACCGGGCAGACAGGTCAGCGCGTGCCTGACGCCCCATGCGCGCAACAGGTCGAAGCTCGCCGGGTCGTGTTCACCGCTCGGGTAGCACAGCGTATCGACACAGCGCTCCGACGGGATCGCGGTGCCCAGCACGCGCCTGTTGTCGTCGAGTTCACGCTGGAGTTCCTCCGCCGCGGCGGGCATGCGATGGCGATGCGTGTGCAGCTGCAGATCCACCAGTGACGTCGGCAAGGCGCGCAGTGTCTCGATGGTCATGATGCGCATCATGTCGGCGCCGAGCAGCTGTATCGCGTCCAGGTCGAGCGCGCGCGCGACCTCGACCAGCAGCTGCATCCGATCCGCGGGTGTAGCGCGACGCCCCCGAAGTTGCTGCTCGACACGCTCACGCGTGCGGAATCGCGCGGCGCGATCTCCCGTTTCGAGCGTCACGCGTGCGCCGCCGAGCAGTGCGTTTCTGGCGGGAACCGCACGCGCGTGCCATAACAGGTAGTCGAGTGCGAGCAGGAAAACCGGCTGGCCGTCTACGGCGTGGTGCGTCGTCACGAAGGCGGTCGCGTGTGCGTTGAATTCCGACAGGAGTGGAAGCGCCATATCCGCGAAATCACGGAACCCGTCGTCGAAGGTGAGCGCGACGGCGCGCGGCGGCAGGGTGCCGGCCGTCAGTCGCTCGAGCCCTTCACGAAGGGGCAGAACGACGTAACCCTCCGCCCGAAGGAACGTCAGGCGTCGCCGCAGGTGTTCCGGCGTCACATACAGCTCGTCATTCCAGAGGTGTTCATCCCGGCGACTGACGCCGTGATAGGCGATCACGGCGAGACGCCGCCGGCGCCACTCCGAATCACGCACCCTCGAGTCGACGCCGGTGAAGGACGCGAGATGCAGGATGCCGCGCTTGGCGAGACGTAGCGTGGCTCGGAGCAAACGGTGAGACTCGCCGCGGGTCATCCCCGCAACCTAAGGCCCGTTCGACGCCGCAATGACACCCGACCGCTGGCGGACGCGGCCGTTCGCTGTAATATGTTCACAATGACTCCTTCACTCTTCGTGAGACGCACATGCGGCGCTGGCGCACGTGTCACTATCGTGTCACGGCGGCACATCACCGCGCTGGGGCTTGCCATCGCCGCGGCGTCAGGCGTCGCTGCTGCGCAGCAGCGGCCCGCCGCTTCGATCATCCGGCGCGATTCGCTGGCCAATGGCATGCAGGTGATCGTCGTCGAGAATCATTCCGTGGCGCTGGCCACTGCACACGTCGTCTTCCGTGGCGGCGCCATGACGCAGACGGCCGAGCTGCAGGGTGTGCCGCACCTGTTCGAGCACATGCTTTTCAAGAGTTATCGCGGCATGGACGATTCCGGCTTCGATCGCGATGCGTCGCTCAGCAAGGCGGCGTACAACGGCGCTACCGGTGACGAATCGGTGTCGTACACGATGTGGCTGCCGTCGGACAAGCTGGGAGAGTGCATGCAGATGCTGGCGGATCTCGTGCGCGATCCGAATTTCCTCGACAAGGATCTGCAGACGGAACGGTTCGTCGTGCGCAACGAGATGCAGCGCGCCCAATCCAATCCCGAGTATCTCCTGTCAGCTGCGGTCGAGCAGGGCTTGTGGGGCAGCTGGTACCCGCGCAAGAACACGATCGGCACCGATGTGTCGCTCTTTTCAGTCAATCCCGCCACACTCAAGCAGTTGTACCAGAAATGGTATGTACCGAACAATTCGGCACTGATCGTCACGGGTGATGTGCAGGCAGAGAAAGTGTTCGGGGAGGCGCGCAAGCACTTCGGCCGCTGGAAGCGATCCGCCGATCCGTTCGTGGCGAACCCGGTGCCGCCGCCGCCACCGTTCGATTCGGTCCAGGCGTACGTCTACACACACCAGGTGCAGACCGTCACCGTGCAGATGAACTGGCGCGGTCCTGACTTGCGCAGTGACAGCGTCGGCGCGCTCGATGCCGACGCATTCGTCGATCTGCTGAATGCCGATGACTCGCAGATGCAACGTCTGCTGGTGGACACCGGCAACTTCCAGTCGGCCTCGTTCGGCCACTCGACGTATCGCCACGGGAGTGAGCTGCAGTTTCGTGGCGTCACCACACCGGACAAGCTGTTGCTGGCGCTCGGGCTGCTCGCGTCGGAGCTCGGCAAGTTCACCGATCCGTCGTACTTCGATGCGAATGCGCTGGCTGCGGCCGACAAGCGGCGCCGCGTGAGGCAGGTGCTGGCGCTGGAGGAGAGTTCCTCGTTCGCGAGTTCACTCGGCGACATCTGGGCAACGGCAGGTTTCGACTTCTTTCTCGGCCATGACGCCGCCGTCGGCGCGCGCTCCGCGTCGACCATCAGCGCGTTCGCCGGTCGCTACATCGCGAAGAAGCCGTACGTCCTCGGCGTGCTCACGCCGGAAGGCACCGAGCAGGCCGTCGGCGGCACGCTCGTGCAATTCATCGCGTTCATGAGGGAACCATGATCGCAACGCATCCTGTCGCGTGGCTGGTGCTCGGCACGTGTGTTGCGCTGCTTGGCGGCGGCTCGCGCAGTGAACATCCCTCGTCGGACACGAACCGAATGTCCGTGGCCGACGATACGACGGTGCTGTCGTACGTGGTGGACAGCGTGCGCGTCGTCCAGCGCCTGAATCCGTTCACTGACGTCATCGCCGTGAATGTCTACCTGCTCGGTGGCTCGCGGCAGCTCACGGCTGCGACACAGGGCATCGAGGCGATGCTCGCAACCGCGTCGCGATACGGCACCCGGAGTTTCCCCGACACCACACTCCGCACAGCGTGGGGAATGACGGGCAGCGAGTCGGCGCTCGAAATCACGAATGACTGGACCATGCTCGGATTTCGTGGTGTCCGCGATGAGTTCGATCGATCGTGGGATATCGTCACGGAACGTCTCACCGCGCCGACGCTGCGTCCGGACGCCGTCGATGTCGCGCGTGACCGACTGATCTCGGGGCTGCGTCGACGACGGTCGACTCCGGACGGTGAGGTCACGGCCGTCTCGGATAGTGTGGTGTTCGCCGGTCACGCGTATGGGCTGTCGCCATACGGAACTGACAGCGCGCTCGCCCGTCTCGATTCCGCGAAACTCGCGGAGTACGTGCAGACCCAGGTGACCCGCTCGCGGCTCCTCGTGATCGTGGCGGGCGCCGCAACGCGCGCGATGGTCGAAGCCGCCATCCATCGTTCCCTTGGCCGAGTGCCTGTGGGGCAGTTCACCTGGTCGGCACCGCCGCCGCTCGTCACGCGAACCGGGAGCGTGACGTTCGTACCGCGACGGACTGCGACGAATTACCTGATCGGTGTCTTCGAAGGCCCGGCGCAGACGCATGAGGATTATCCGGCGTTTCGCACCGCCACGTCTTTCCTCGGGCAACTCATCACCACCGAAGTGCGTGAGAAACGTGGCCTCAGCTACGCCGCATCCGCGGACGTCGAGGATCGTGCCCTCGTCACCGGCATGATCTACGTCACAACCGGCAAACCCGACACGGTATTGCGCCTGATCCAGCGACAGATCATGACGCTGCAGGATCCTGACTCATTGCCCTCGGGCTCGACGTTCACGTCGGACAGGAATTCGCTGTCGAACCTCTTTCGCCGCTCCACCAGCGGCGCGCAGGTCGACGCGTTGGCACATGCCGAACTGCTGCAGGGTGATTACCGCCTGGCGGACAACCTGCCGCGTCGCATGCGTACGGTGTCGAGTACGGCGGTGCGGCAGGCCGCGCGAAGGTACATGCAGAACATCCGCTATGTGTACGCCGGTGACACCACGATCATCCACCGGAAGTCATTCCAGAAACCGTGACCCGCGACGTCATCGACCCGACAGCAGCGCCTTGCCACGCGGATCGCGCTCCACGGCGGTGAAGTCACGGAACGCGGAGCCGGCCAGCCATGGATAGTGCTCGATGCCGTGATCAGCTGCGCTGGTCAGGAACGTGATCGCATTTTCCGTCTTGCCGGAGATCGCGGCGATGCGTGCGCAGAACACCATGTGAAGCGGAATTTCGTGTGGCGCTGCTGGCCCGAGCCATCGCGACGCGCCGTCCAGGTCCCGTCGGCGCGCCGCCACCAGCGCGGCAAGGCCACGGTATTCCAGTCTGGCCGGGTACTCGCGCGCGAGCGACTCGAAGTACGGGCGCGCAGCCTGATACCGCGCGAGGTCATACAGCGCGCTGCCCATCCAGTAGCGATGCGCCTGATCGGTCGGATCCGCCGCCAGACGCGCGGCGAACCACGTGACCGCACGCTCTGCGTACCGTCGGCCGTCCGATTCGTTGCCGCGGCGCATCAGCTCCTCGGACGCCACGACCATGGCGGCGCCGTGTGACCAGTAGACATTCGTCGGAAGCGATTGCCCGGCCGCCAGGGCCGAATCGAGTGCGCGATGATCACCGAGCGCGGCCAGCGCGCGCGCTTCGAGGATCGCCGCCACACGCCGCTCGGGAAATCGTCGATGCAGCTCACGCGCCGCGCTCAATTCCTCCACATGATTGCCGAGCAGGTACGCCACGTTCGCGCGTTGCGTCCAGTACGAACTCCAGTCACGCATTTCGCCGCGATCCGGATCCATGCGCAGCAACTGCTCGCGCGCGGCGCGGGTGAAGCCACCGCTCAGCAGGGCCACGGCGTAGTCGTACCCGGCGCGCGAGTTCGGTGCCAGCGCGGAAGCTTGCTGCGCCGCGCTGCGGGCGGCGGCACCGTCGCCCATCAGTCGCGCTTCGATGTAGCGCAGCGACGCATCGTTGAACGCGCCGAGGTCGGCCCCGGCCGCGCGCGCGCGCTGCGCGAGCTGCATCGCGGTCGAGATGGAATCGACGTTCAGTGCCGCGCGCGCTCCCCAGACCGCTGCGGCGGTGAACGTCGTGTCGCGTTCGAACGCGGTCCGGAAACGATCGAGCGCTGCGGGATACTTCTGGGTGAGAAAGTTGTCGAGACCCCGATCGAACGCTTCGTAGGCCGAGAACGATGGCGGCGTGCGCGTCAGTCCCGGCATCGCAGCAATGCGTTCGTCACGTGCTGCAGCCACGGCGCCCAGCACACGATCGCGCAACTGCGCGACGCCGACTTCCGGTGTTGCCGCCGGTACGATGATCGGTGCTAAAAGCGACACCAGCTCGCCCGACTGTGCGTCCACCAGTTGTGCCTGCAGATGCAGTGAGTCCCGCAGCCGATAATAGCTGCCGGTGACGACGGTGCCGGCCTGGGTTTCCTCATGCAGCGCGCTCACGAGCGACGCACCGTGCGCCGCAGCATGCTCCGACGCGAGCAGCGCACCTGACCAGGGGACCACCTTCGCGACCGCGAGGCGCTGCAGGCCGTCCGTGATCAGGTCACCGGCGAATCGACCGAGCACCGTGAGCGACGTGTCGCCCGTTTCGTTGCGGAGCACACTCACCGCCACCGGTTCCGCGAGTACTGCTCCGGAGCCCTGCGGTGTGCCGCGCAGCACCCGTGCAGCGCCTGCCAGTATCACGACGCCGATAGCCGTGCTCACGAGCAGCTGCGTGCGCGCATGTCGGTGACGCACGCGCCGTGGCGCGGGTTGTGCCGTCAGCCGCGCGAGTACAGATGACATGTCGGGCGGGCGCTGCGTCGGATCGGTCGCGAGGCAATCGATCAGGAGCGAGACGATGGCGCGCGGCAGCGCAGTCTCGCGTTCGAGCGCATGCCGGGCAATGACGGACGGCTCGCCATCCGCCAACGGACCTCCCGTCAGCAGCTCGGCGCCCAGCACACCCCACGCCCAGATGTCCGCGCGCGCGTCGACGGTGCTGGCGGCGAACACCTGCTCCGGCGCCATGTAGCGACGCGTGCCGAGCGCAAAGCCGGGCGCCGTGATGCTCGCGGATTCGGTCGCGTCGGACGCGAGTTTCGCGATGCCGAAGTCCAGCAGGTACGCATGACCCGACGCCATCAGCACATTCTCCGGCTTCAGGTCCCGGTGCACGACGCCCGCCGCATGCGCGAACTCGAGCGCGGTCGCCACATCGTGCAGGATCCGAAGCGCGTCGACGAGCGACACCCGTTCGTCCTGCATGACGGCACGCAGGCTGCGCCCATCCATCCACGGCATCACGTAGTACAGGTAGCCGCCGGCTTCGCCGGAATCGATGAGCGGCACGATGTGCGGATGCGACAGCGTCGCGGCGATGAACACCTCGCGCTCGAATCGTTCCGCACCGCACATCTGCGCGAGCATCGGGTTCAGGACCTTGAGCACGACCTCGCGATCATGCTTCCGCTCGCGTGCGAGGAACACGGTGGCCATGCCCCCGCGACCGATCTCCCGCAGCACGTCATACCGATCATCGAGCGCAGCAGCGATCGACTCGGCCAGGTCCGGCCGAAAGGGCGCGTTGGGTGACAGTTCGAGAATACCGGCGCGAGTGCCCGCGGCACGCAGCAGCTGGCGCGCTTCGCTCGCCAGCGCCGTGTCGCCCTCGGCATGCTCGTCGATCCAGCGCGCGCGATCCGTTGCCGGCTGATCGAGCGCCGCATCGAACAACGCGAGCGCTCGCGCAGCGAACGACGACTGTGTCACGGCGCGGTCTCCTGGGCATACAATTGCCGATACAGCCATGCGCGCGCCTTGACCCAGTCCCGCTGCACGGTGCGGGTCGTGACGGAGAGCGCCTGCGCGGTTTCCTCCTCCGTGAAACCGGCCAGGTAGCGGTACTCCACGACATACCGCAGTCGCGGCTCGATCGCCCCCAGCTTTTCGAGTGCATCGAACAACCCGAGCAACTCTTCGGGTGACGACCCGCTCCCCCCGACACCCTCATCGAGCGTGACGCGTCGTACGCCAGCGCCACGCTTCTCGGAGAGACGCCGCCGCGCGTGATCGATGAGCACGTGTCGCATCGCTCGAATGGTCAGGCCGAGAAAGTGCGCACGATCGACGGCGGGCATCGCGACGGCACCGTGCTCGCTGCGCAAGCCGAGCCGAATCCACGCTTCGTGGACCAGGTCGGACGGATTGAACGTGTGACCGACGCGCTCACCCGACAGCATGCGCGCGGCCGCGCGTCGGAGTTCGTCGTACACGATCGGGAAGAGGCGTTCCTCGGCCTCGCGGTCCCCTGCGCGCAATGCGCTCAGGAGTGCTGTGACGTCTGTCTGCTGAGTCTGGCTCATCGCGGATGCTGTCGTGAAGCGGGGGAGCTTTGCGCAACCTGGAATACACCGAGGTCTCGCCGATCGCTCCCGTGACGTTCGAGTGCTGCCTCATCACCTGCAGGTCCCATGTTCTCCATCGCACATCACGTGTCATACGCACTGACGCGACGAATTGGATCAATGTTTCACACGTTTGGTTGTCTCGCGTCACTTGCCGCCGGGTCACTGACGGCGCAGACGCTTCCTGCACAATCCGCGCCTGTTTCTCGCGGAGAAAACGCCGCGCATGCCGATTCCGCGTCCGCTTTCGTCCGGATGCGCCTTCATCGCGACATCCAGACCGCCGTGCCACATGCAAGTCACCATTTCGATCTGGGACTGTCACGACATTACGCCTATCGGCACGCGGAATCCGTGAACGCGTTCCGCGAATCACGTCGACTGGATCCGCTGTGTGTGATGTGCGCCGTTGGCGAGGCCATCGCACTCGGCCCGACGGTCGATGCGCCGATGGACAGTGCCGCGGCGTCGCAGGCGCTCAGCGCCATCCTCCGCGCGCGCGCGCTGGTCGAGCGCGGTGAAGGCAGCGTGTCGGAGGCAGCGTGGGTCCGCGCGGTGGCCACGCGATATACCGCCGACCCCTCTGCGTCTCGGGCCGGGCTCGACACGCTCTATGCCGCGGCGATGACTCGGCTCGCCGATGCGAATCCGCTCGATGCGGACGCGCAGACGCTCGCTGCCGAAGCTGCGATGATCCTGTCGCCTTATCACTATTGGTCTGAGACCGGTGCGGCGCGACCGGGGACGCGTCGCTTGGTGCATCGGCTTCGCCAGGCAATGCGTGTGGCGCCGGGCCACCAGGGCGCGTGCGTGCTGTACGCGCACGTGATGGAAGCGGCTACGGCCGCACCTTGAACGCGGCGCGCTCCGTCGTCAGCGGCAGCACCTCGTTGACGAGCGTCACCAGGAAGCGGCCCGACTCCTCGAACATCGGGTAATGCGCACTCCGCTCGAACGTGATGAATCGTTTGCGGGGTGAACGAATCGTCTCGAAATACTGCCGCGCTGATTCGTATGGCGTGTGCAGGTCGTAGCGTCCTTGCAGAAAAATGATCGGCACCTTGAAGTCGGTGCCCAGATCATTGAGGTCGAGCGACGCCGTCTTGGCTGCCAGTTGCTCACCGCCCCATCGCACACCGCGCATGAAGGCTTCGACTTCTGGTGCCGTGTACTCCGGTGCCCAGTCGGGCAGCGAGAACCAGAGCTTGAAATCGGGACGTCCATACCAGCCACCGTTGTACACGCGGGCAGCGCGGCGGACGGCGATGATGTTCTGCAGCGGGGTCGGCATGCCGACGCTCGGGTACGGCGCGAGTGCCTCCAGCGCCTTCGCAGTCGAATCGTCGCCCCGCTGCCGCGCGATCTCGAGCACGCGACGGTACACCACCGTTTCGATATCGCCGGCCGCGACCTGCCCCACGCCCACGTAGGCCGACACCCACTCCGGGCGACGCTTGATGAGCCGCATCCCGATTTCACTGCCGAAGGAGAATCCCATCACCACGATCTTGTCGCGACCGAATTGCTGGCGTAGTTGCGCCACCACCGCTTCCGCATCGGTGACCATGCGTTCGACGGACATCGTCGGTGCGAGTGCCGCGGTATCGGCGTCCACATGATTCTTGCCGACGCCGCGCTGCTCCCAGTGGACGACGGTGAAATAGTCCTCCCAGGGCCCCTGATACGCCCACGCCGATCCCATCATCGCGGCCCCTGGTCCTCCATGAATGAACAGCAGGATGGGGTTGTCGCGGTTCAGTCCTCGAATCGAGATCCATTGCTTGCTGCCGTCGACGCTCAGCTGCTGCAGCGTGTCGATCCCCTCCGGCGTGCTGATTCGCCGGAGATCCCGTATCCGCGCGACGATTGAATCGCGATACGGCACCGGTGGAGGGAAGAGCGACTGGCCGGCGAGCGGCAAGGCGGCGACAACGCCGAGGACGACGGTTGCGCCAAGACGGCGCAGACGCGAAAAGGAGGGCATTTTGTAAGCATGATATCGGCCTCGGAGCTCTGCCACCCCCACGATCGCACGCACACGCTCGTGCATGCCGCAGCCGACGACCGCTCGAGCCCTCTCGGCCCTCGTCATGTGCGCCGCTTCGCCACGATCCTCTCCGCGCTCCTTCTTGGCGCCCTCCGCAATGCGGCGGCGGCGCAGTCTGCACCCGATTTCATACTTCGGGGCGGGAGCGTCGTCGACGGCACCGGCGCGCCAGCGCGTCGCGCGGATGTTGCGATACGTCAGGGCATGATCTCTGCGGTCGCATCACGCCTCGTCGGCGGCCGCGACACTCACGTCATCGACGTCAGCGGCCTCGTCGTGGCGCCGGGGTTCATCGATGCCCACGCACACATCAGCGACATTGCGCAGCAACCCGATGCCGAAAACTTTCTGCGTCAGGGTGTCACCACGATCTTCAACAGCCTGCACAGTCTCGACCAGCCCGATCCCCTCGGCGCGTTCCTCGACACGTTGCATGTTGCGCCGAATACGCTCTGGACGGCGGGTCACACGTGGGCGCGCAGTCGCGTCATGGGTCGCGAGAATCGTGCACCGACGACGCAGGAGCTCGACAGCATGACGGCGCTTGTCGCGCGCGCCATGGACGACGGCGCATTCGGGCTGGGCACCGGACTGGAATACATCCCGGCGCGTTATGCGGAGACGGCGGAACTGGTGGCACTCGCGCGCGCGGCGAAGCGACCGGGCTCCCTGTACGTCACCCATCTGCGCGATGAAGGTGCCGCGCTCGAACAGGCGGTGGCCGAGGCGATCGACGTCGGGAGGATGTCAGGCCAGCCGGTGCACATCAGCCACATCAAGAGCACCGGGTCAGGCAACTGGGGAAAGAGCACTGCGGTGCTTCACCGGATCGACGCTGCCACTGCGCGCGGTGTGCGCGTGTCGTTCGACGTCTATCCGTACGCGGCGTACAGCACATACTCGGATGTGCTGTTTCCTGGCTGGGTGCTGGCGGATGGCCCGGACTCCATACGCGCGCGACTCACGAATGCGGAGCAATTGCGCCGCGTGCAGACGGAGATGCGCCCGATCTTCCTGGCGCAGACCGGCGGCACGGCGGCCAGTGTGCGCTTCCGCACCATTCCGCAAGCGCCACAATTCACCGGCAGGACGCTCGCCGACTATCTGGCTGCGCAGAACGCACCGCAATCACTCGACGCGATCATCGAGGCGCTGATCGAGTTGCAGCGCGACGGTGGTTTCACTGCGACCGTGGACGCGATGAGTGAACGTGATATCAACGCGTTCCTGCGTCATCCGGGGTCGATGGTATCCACGGACGGCGATCTCGTTGTGCCCGGCAAGGGCTTTCCGCACCCGCGCAGCTACGGCGCCTTTCCACGAGTGATCGCGCGATACGTCGGTGAGCGACATGTGCTGACGTTCGAATCGGCGATCGCGAAGATGACCGGCGTTCCGGCGCGTGCACTGGGTCTGCGTGATCGCGGGATGCTCCGTGCCGGCCTGCGTGCCGATCTGGTGGTGTTCGATCGCGCGCGATTCGTGGACAGGGCCACGTTCACCGATCCGCATCATTACGCGGAAGGGGTGGTGCACCTGTTCGTGAATGGTCAGGCGGTCATTCGTGATGGCACGCTCACTGGCGCGCGGCCCGGGCGCGCCGTCCGTCGCCGCAACTGACGCGATCTACTGACGCGTGAGGCTCAGGCCCGTGAGCCCGCCACGCGGACCGACGCGCGCGTTCACCAGCACGACGGCGTCGGGATAGATGGCGCGATAGACGAAGGTGCGATCATCGGCCAGCACACCGGTCGAAAGCAGCTCGAGCCTCGTCAGCGCGCCAAGTGGTTGCAGCAGGCGCGCGTACGCCGCACTCATTCGTGGCACGACCGTCGCGCGGACGAACTCGAAGTCGCCGAGCGCCAACTCGCCGCGCGCAGTCTTGCCAAGCACCGCACCGAGCATCGCTGTCGTCGCGGGATCACGATCCGCGATGACCACCGTCGGAGCCGGTGGCGGCGACAGCGTCGAATCCACGGCGGCGGCGATGCGCGACGCCGCAACATCGGGGAAGAACGCGCCGGAATTCGCGAGCACCACCACCGTCAGGTCACTGCCTTCGAAGCGCGTGAACTGATTGCGGAAGCCCTGCCATGACCCGCCGTGCTGCACCACGCGCTGCCCGTTCAACGAGTCGAGAAACCAGCCGAAGCCATACGGATGCGTGCGCCCACTCATCAGCGTGATCGGCGTGAACAGCGCCGCCCAGCTTTCCTTCGTCAGCACGCGGCGCTCGCGCACGACGGCGCTCCACGCCACGAAGTCGCGCACACTGATCAGCAGCGATCCATCGGCCGTGGTATTCAGCGTCGGCGACACCCAGTTCTGGTGCACGAAGCCCGTCGCGGTCGGCAGGTAGCCCGACGCACGATGCGGCACGATCTCCGATTCGGAAATGATCCGCGCCGTCGTCATGCCCGACGGTGTGAAGATCCGCGAGCGCAGGTACTGCCAGTATGGTGCGCCGGTGATGCGGCTCATGATCACGCCGAGCATCACGTAGCCGGTGTTGCTGTAGTTCCAGCGAGTGCCTGGCGAAAACTCGAGCGGCAGCGCGAAGGCCATGGTCGTCAGCTGCGCCTCCGTGTAGTCACGCCGATAGTCCATCGCATCGCCCGTGTAGTCCGGAATGCCCGACGTGTGCGACAGCAGGTGACGAACGGTGATGCCCTGCCACGACGCCGGCGCTTCCGGCAGGTACCGACGGATCGACGAGTCGAGCGCGATGCGGTGGTCCTCCACCAGCGCCATGATCCCCGCCGCCGTGAACATCTTCCCGACCGATCCCGACTCGAACATGGTCTCGTCGGTGACAGGAATCTGCTGTTCCAGATTCGCCATGCCGTAGCCCTTCGACATGAGCACGCGATCACCCTTGATCACCGCCACACCCAACCCGGGGCTCTGCTGCCGGCGCATCTCAGCCAGCGCCACCTGATCGACGGCAGACCTATCGAACGATGCCGCAGCGACAGCCACAGGCTCGTCGGCACGCCACCACGGCGTCGGCAGCGCCGCGACCGTCGGCGCGACGCGGTCGAGCGTTTCGCTGTTGTACAGCACACCGTTCTGCATCACATACCGCAGTGAGGTCGTATTGCGAATGTCGGCGAGCGGATCACGATCGAGCACGAGCAGGTCGGCCAGCTTGCCGACATCGATACTGCCGAGGTCACGATCGAGCCCGATCGCGGCGGCGCTGTTGATGGTCGCGACGCGCAGCACGTCGTGCGCCGACATGCCTCCGGCCGCCAGCAAACGCATTTCCCAGTGGACCTGCAGCCCCTGCATTTCACCGTGTCCACCCAACGCCACATGGCCGCCGGCCTGCAGAATCGAATTCGCGCTGGCTGACGTCTCGCGATCGTTGTAATCCTCGGCCGGAAAGGCGAGCAATCGTGTCGCCGTGCGTTGGTACAGCTCACCGCGCGGAAAGAAACGATTCAGTCTGGGATCGTCGAACGGGCGCTCCTGCGCCAACAGGCGGTAGACAGGCAGCGCCGCACCGAACGACACGAGCAACGTCGGTGTGTAGTGAATGCCGCTTCGCGCCATCAGCTGCACGACGTCGTCGTGGAGCGGCGCATTCGGCAGTGCATGCTCGTTGCCGTGGAACCCGTCAATTGCGTGCGTCAGGTCCAGCTTCGTGTCGGCGCCGCCCTCGGTGGTCGTGAGCAGACCCAGGTCGCGACTCGCCCGCGCGACCCACTGTCGTTGCTGACGGTTGCCCACCAGGTAACTCTTGATCAGGTGCGTCCGATACTCGTCGCGATACGCACGCAGTGTCCAGCGCGCGTCATCGAGCGACAGGAAGTTCGTTTCAGCAAACAGTCCCGGTCCTGTCGAGTAGATGCGTGGGCTCGGCAGGCCGCTGGCCTCGATCAGGTCGGCGTACGCGAAGATTTCCGCACTGGCTTGCGGGTCACGGATCGTCGTGACGCCGTACGCCAGATTCGCGTACGTCGATGGCGCCTCGGGTTCGAGCAGTTCGCGACGCAGCGCCCAGTGCGCATGCACATCGATGATGCCGGGCATGATCGTCTTGCCCGTGACGTCGATGACACGGACGCCTGTCGGCAGTGCGCTTGCACCGCGTGCGCCGATACTCGCAATGTGATCGTCCGTCACGACGATGTCGGCGTTCTCGAGCACCTCGTTGCCGCGCATGGTGATCACTCGTGCCCCGCGCAACACGATGCTCCCGCGTGGCCTGGCGCGCGGCCGCGTCACCGAAAGCGATCGGCTGATCGTGCTGTCCGTGCCCGTCGCGCGCAGGTGCATCGTGGCACCCGTCATCCAGGCCAGTCGTGACCCGTCCGGCATCCACGCCATGCCCGTGCTCGCGGGTCCGGAGCTGTCGATCGCCGAGCGGATGTCGAGCGGCACGGGTTCCGTGCCCGGCGCCGAAGGAAGTGGTTGCAGCCAGACGCGATCGCCGGCGAGCATCGCGACCTGTCGCCCATCGGGACTGAGGCGCACGTCGGCAGTGAGCGGTGCACCGCCCGGCCCCGTTCCGACCGGCGCTCGCGCGTGCAGACGCCGATCTCCCCCACGCCTGTCGACTGATCCGAGCCCGGCTGGCGATGAGAACCAGATGCGTGTGGTGTCGCGCGTGAAATGTGGATGCCGCATGCCAGCGGCGGGTGCCAGTGTCGTGGCCGGACCGCCGTCCGCCGGCAGCCGCACGAGCTCCGCATTCGTCGGCAACGGCATCGGTTGCGTTCGTGCCGTGCCGACAGCTGCCTTCAGCGCATACACTGCCCGGCCGTCCGGACTCCACACCGGATCGATCCAGTACGCCGGCGTGTCGGAGAGACGCACCGGTGCGCCGCCCGTCGAGCGCACCTTCCACACGTGTCCGCCGTCGGCTCCCCAGGTCACGAATGCGAGGTATTTCCCATCCGGCGACCACGCCGGCATGAATTCGCGCGCGTCCTCCGTTACCGTCACGCGACGCGGCACACCTCCGCGCGCCGCGGCGACATACAGCGATGCGAACATCGAGAACGCGAGGCGGCCATCGCCGGCCATGGCGAGTTGCTGCACGATGCGGCCGCGCACACTGTCGGATGTTGCCCGCCACGCGCTCGTCGGCGCAGGCGCGATGCTGGTCGCATACGTCGCGGTGAAGGGGATGACGTCGTCGGCGCCGGTCGCGAGCGCAATTCGGTGCATCTTCCCACCAAATGCCACCACCACTGCACGAGTGTCCGGCGTGATCGCATAACCCGGCATCACGTCGCGCGACGCGCGCGATTCCAGTTCATTGCGCTGCGTGGGCCAGGCGAGCCAGCGCTCCGCAGACGAGTGCATGTCGCGCAATCGCAGGCCAGTCCTGCCGCGACTCTGCGCGGCGTACACGAGCCATCGACCGTCGCGTGAGAGCACCGGCGACATCGCCGCCGGTTCGTCCAGGACGACGGGCTCATCTCGCCCTGTCGTCAGGTTCCGCCGCATCACCGTTGATGATGCAGCGAGCCGACTGCCGTACGGACGTGGCGTGACGCTCGAGAAGTAGATGAAGCGACCATCGACTGTGGGATGCGCCGAATACACCCCCGGCGCAGGGGAGGAGACGAGCGGTGCGGCAGGTCCATTCGCATTCGCGATCACTTTCGTACTGGTGCCGGTCGCGACATCGACGCGCCAGAGATCGGCCGAGCTCCGGCCGTCGAGCACGGTCACGTAGATGGCCGATCCATCGGCGGCCCACGCCGTCGACATCATCACCGCCCGCGGAAGACGCGACACGGCGCGCGCTCCCGAGCCATCGGCAGCGGCGATCCACACGTTGTCGCTGCCGGTGCTGTCGCTGATGAAGGCGAGCCGGGTGCCGTCCGGCGAATAGCGGGGCTGCGACTGGAACGCCGTGCCGGTCAGAATCGGGGACGCAGTACCACCCGCGATCGGCAGCAGATACACATCGCCCAGCAGCTCGAACGCGATCGTCCGGCCGTCCGGCGCCACGTCGAGCGAGATCCAGGTGCCTTCGGTGGTGGTGAAGGAGACGGGCCGCTGGGCGGCTGCGGGCGCGGGCGTTCCGACGACACAGGCGGCCAGCAGCGCGCCGGTCATCAGGGTCTGCCTGCCGATGCCGCGCAGCGTCCGGTGCATGCCATGCTCCTGTGCGATCCACACGAGAAAGCCCGCGGCGGAGAGGCCACGGGCTTCGGTTGGTTCTCGGTGCACTTCCAGCAGGTCCGACAATCGGGGTGACAGGATTTGAACCTGCGACCTCCTGCTCCCGAAGCAGGCGCTCTACCGGGCTAAGCTACACCCCGAAACCAGTAAGCATTTCTCGACACGACATGCGCCCGGAGAGACTCGAACTCCCAACCTTCTGATCCGTAGTCAGATGCTCTATCCAATTGAGCTACGAGCGCGCTGCGATCCTGCCACAGACGAGGCAAACTAGGCCCTCACGGCGGGGGCGTCAACCCGAAATGACCGATTCGCGAGCCGCGAATTCCTTCGACTGCGGGGCGATATGACGACCGTCGCGCTCCCCACACTCCATCGCAAAAGCAGGGTGGCGAGATCGCCGAGCTCACGGAGGTACGCGTCGCCGGCACCGAAACTCCGCACGTATCTGTTCGTGCTTTTTCCACTTCAAGCAACTCGGAGGATCAGCGACTACGGTTTCGTACTTGTGTCCTCGGTGCCCTCAGTGTCCTCGTACCACCATGCTGTGTTGCTCGGATCTCGTTGGGTAACGTCACGCCGCCCAACGAGAATCGGGCCCCGATACCCCGGGGCCCGATGAGCGGTACAAGACTCGAACTTGTGACCTCCACGATGTCAACGTGGCGCTCTAACCAACTGAGCTAACCGCCCGACAATTCCTCGAAACGCACACAGAGCGGGAAACGGGACTCGAACCCGCGACCCCAACCTTGGCAAGGTTGTGCTCTACCAACTGAGCTATTCCCGCAACACGTCGGCCTGCCAACTCGTTCCTTCCGCCGCCCAGCCAGGCACGCCCGGCCGGACCATCCCGTCAATGGAGGTGAGGGGAATCGAACCCCTGACCTCTTGAATGCCATTCAAGCGCTCTCCCAACTGAGCTACACCCCCGGTCTCTCCACACAACCCGCGAACCTTGGGATACATCCCGCAAAAAACGATGCGGCATCTATCACTCGGAAATGACATTTCTATGGAGGAACCGCGAAGGATATCCGGGGGTAGAAG
>JACMLX010000225.1 GCA_014379355.1 Gemmatimonadaceae bacterium | reverse complement strand
TGGGCGTACTTCGTCGATCTCGATGGCACGCTGCTGGAGTTCGCGTCGCAGCCCGGCGACGTGCTCGTCGACGCCGCGTTGCGCGCCACGGTCAGTGCGCTGACGCTCGTCTCGGGCGGCGCGGTGGCGATCATCACCGGCCGACCGGTGGCAGAGGTCGATCATCTCTTTCCCGATCTGCATGTCGCCGTGGCGGGTCAGCATGGGCTCGAGCGTCGGAGCGCTGGTGGCGAGTTGTCGAGACAGGCCTTGCCCGTCGCCGTGCTGTCCGGGGCTCGCACGACACTGCGCGCGCTGGTGGCGCGTCACCCGGGTCTCCTGCTCGAGGACAAGGGATTGTCGCTCGCGCTGCATTACCGACAGGCGCCGGCGATGGCCAGCTTCGCGCATCGCGTGATGGGTCAGGTGCAGCGCGACGTCGGCGACGACTTCTGCGTGCAGCGCGGAAAACGCGTCGTGGAACTGAAGCTGGCCGGACGCGACAAGGGCACTGCGATCCGCGCCTTCATGGACGAACGGCCCTTTCGCGGACGACTGCCCGTGTTCATCGGTGACGACCTGACCGACGAATACGGATTCGATGTGATCAACCAGCTGGGAGGAATCTCCGTGAAAGTCGGCACTGGCCCCACCGTCGCCACGTGGCGAATGCAGGACGTGCACACCGTGCGTCGCTGGCTGTCATCGGCCGTTGCGGCCGGCTCGACCGGAGAGCGCGAATGAAGAACACGCTCGACCTCGCGCTCATCGGAAACGGCACCGTCAGCGCACTCATCACCCACGATGGGGACATCACGTGGGCCTGTTTCCCGCGCTTCGATGGTGATCCCGCCTTCTGCTCGCTGCTGACCGGGAACACGGCGCCCGCCGCGCATGGCCACTTCAGCGTCGAGCTGATCGGATGCGAGCGCGTCGAGCAGGAATATCTCGAGAATGCGCCCGTGCTCGTGACACGGATGCACGATGCGACTGGCGGGAGCATCGAGATCATCGATTTTTCACCGCGGTTCCAACAGTACGCGCGCATCTTCTGCCCCATGTCGCTCGTGCGGCGCGTGACGGCCGTCACCGGACATCCACGCATCCGCATCCGCGTACGCCCGATGTGCCGGTACGGTCAGTTTCCGGCCGAGCGCACGTATGGAAGCAATCACATCCGCTTCATTGGCGGCGATGTCGTGTTGCGACTGACCACCGATGCATCGCTGACGCCGATCCTCGAGGAGACGCCGTTCTTTCTCGACGGGACCGTGACACTGCTGCTCGGTGTGGACGAGACGGTGACGGAGTCCGCGGGACTTGTCGGTCGCCGTTTTCTCGAGGAGACGCTGGCGTACTGGCGCAACTGGGTGCGCGCGCTGGCCATTCCGTTCGAATGGCAGGACGTGGTGATCCAGTCGGCGATCGTGCTGAAGTTGAATGCGCACGAGGACACCGGTGCCATCATCGCCGCCATGACGACCTCGATCCCCGAGGCCACAGGCAGCGAGCGGAACTGGGACTATCGCTACTGCTGGATTCGTGATGCGTATTTCGTCGTCGATGCGCTCAACCGACTCGGCGCGACCCGCACGATGGAGCGATTCCTCACGTACATCCTGAACGTCATCGCAAGTGCGGAGGATGGGAACCTGCAACCGATGTACACGATCAGCGGCCGGTCGGACATCGAGGAGCGAACGGTCGCATCACTGGCCGGCTATCGCGGCATGGGGCCGGTCCGCGTGGGCAACGATGCGTACCGGCAGGTGCAGCACGACGTGTACGGCGCTGCGATCCTCGCCGCCACGCACCTCTTCTTCGACCGCCGTCTCGAGCATCGCGGCGACGTGGCGCTGTTCGAACGTCTCGAGCGCATCGGTCACCGGGCGGCTGCGTGCTACGACCAACCCGATGCGGGCATCTGGGAACTGCGCGGCAGCATGCACGTCCACACGTTCTCGAGCGTCATGTGCTGGGCCGGCTGCGATCGGCTCGCGCGCATCGCCGCGCAGCTTGGACTGCTGGAACGCCACGCGCACTGGCGCGCGACAGCCGATCGCATGCACATCGAGATCTGCCATCGGTGCTGGAACGCCGACATGCGCTCGTTCGTCGCGACCATGGACGGCAACACGCTGGACGCATCGCTCCTGCGGATGCACGACGTCGGCTTCGTCGCCGCCGACGACATTCGCTTCGTCGCAACCGTGCACGCCATAGAGCGCGACCTGCGGCGAGGCGATTTCATCTACCGGTACGTCGGCGAGGACGATTTCGGCAAGCCGGAAAATGCGTTCCTGGCGTGCACCTTCTGGTACATCAACGCGCTGGCCGCGATCGGTCGCGACACGGAAGCGCGAGAATTGTTCGAGAACGTGCTCGCGTGCCGGAATCCGCATGGACTGCTGGCGGAACACATCGATCCGGAGACGCACGAGCAGTGGGGAAACTTCGTGCAGACGTACAGCATGGTCGGATTGATCAGTTCTGCGCTGCGACTGTCGATTCCGTGGGAGCGCGCGTTCTGATCCGACGCCGGTGGGGGGCAGCGGCGCTGCGGGCGTAGCGCGGCTTCTTGTCAAAAGAGCTACAGTCCGCCGCGCCGACTGCCGAAACTCCCCGGAACGGCGCATCGCCGATACTCCTACGGGAAGGACAATCCGCGTGTCGAAGTGGCCAGTTGGCACGTGGACGTCCGTCACATGAGTGGCACCATCGCCAAGGTGACGAGTGGTGGTGCGGACCTCGCCGCATCAGTCCCGCTCGAATACGATCCACTCACCGGGTTGTTCAGCCGTGCGACGCTCCACGCGCACCTGTCGATGCTCCAGGCGCGTGGCGAGCACCCGGCACTGCTGGCGCTCGATCTCGATCGATTCCAGGCGGTCAACGACAGCACCGGGATCGCGACCGGTGACGGTGTCCTGGTGCGCGTTGCGAAACGCATCGCCAGCGCTGCACCGCCTGACGCGGTGATCGCGCGCATCAGTGGTGACGAATTCGCCGTCATCATCCCGAACGCCACTCATGGCGAGCGTGTCGCGGCGCATTTGCTCGACCTGATCAGCCGACCGTTCGCCGTCAATGGGTTTGCCGTCACGCTCAGCGTCAGCATCGGTCTTGCGATCGCTCCCGAGCATGGGGAGGATCCGGATGCATTGCTGCGTGCGGCGAACATTGCATTGCATCGCGCGGAACAGGAAGGCAAGAACCGTTGGTGTCGCTTCGAACCATGGATGCAGGAGCAGGCAGCGGGTCGTCAGGTGCTCGAGACCGACCTTCGTGCGGCACTTGCCATGAATCGTATCGAATTGCGCCGAACGATGGGTGTGCAGCAGTTCGAGGTATACTACCAGCCGCAGGTCGCGATCAGCACACGAGCAGTGACAGGCTTCGAGGCGCTCGTTCGATGGCGGCATCCGACGCGCGGGATGGTCGCATCAGGCGAGTTCATTCCGCTCGCTGAGGAAATCGGGCTGATCGGCCTGCTCGGCGACTGGGTGCTCGGCACGGCATGTCGCGCCGCCATGACGTGGCCGGAGAGTGCCGACGGCGCGGTCACGGTGGCCGTGAACGTCTCGCCGTTGCAGCTGCGCGAAGGCCGGTCGATGATCGGTTCCATCGCGAACGCACTCGCCACGAGCGGCCTGCCGGCGCACCGACTCGAAATCGAGATCACGGAGAGTGCCCTGAATACCGATGCCCTCGAGACACTCATGGGGATCAAGGCACTCGGCGTGCGCCTCGCCCTCGACGACTTCGGCACCGGCTACTCCTCGCTCAGCCAACTCGCGCAATATCCGTTCGACCGCCTGAAGATCGATCGGTCATTCATCCGCGCACTCGTACCATCGGCGCATGCGACGGACGATGCGCCGACGCCGGAAGACCTGCATGCCCGCTGGATGATCCAGGCCATTGCCTCCCTCGGCAGCGGACTTGGTCTGACCACGGTCGCCGAAGGTGTCGAGACGGAGTTTCAGGCGGAGATCGTCAGGTTCTCCGGCGTGACAGACGTACAAGGCTACCTGTTCGACAAACCGATGCCCGAAGATGCCGTCTGCCAATGGATCCGGGAGCACGCCGCCTACGCCCACACCTTTTCCCCGAAGATGGAGAATCACTGACATGCCCAATCGTCTGTTCAGCCTCGCGTATTTCAGCCGCAATGCGATCGTCGGCTCCCCGACCGACGTGCAGGATTCGATCGCCGCCATCCTGCGGACGGCGCGACGGACCAATCCGAGATACAACGTGACGGGCGCCCTGCTCTACAGCGATGGTTGCTTCGCGCAGGTGCTCGAGGGGCGACGAGAGGATGTCGAGCACATCTTCGAGTCGATCCAGTGCGACCTGCGCCACAGTGACGTGACGATCATGCATCTGCATACCGTCGAAGAGCGCAGCTTTGCCGCATGGTCCATGGCTTTTGCCGGCATCGATGGCGTCTCCGCCACGCCCACGGTGACGGGTGACGGCATGCTCGCGGCGGACGACATCCTGTCGAGCGACGCCGGCCAGAACCTCCTCGCGGCGTTGCGATCCGTCGTGCACCGCGACGAATTGGGTCGTGTCGAGGAGCAACGCGGGGCGGCGTGATGTTGCTCCGCACTCGCGGAGGCGTCCTGCGTGCGTACCCGAGCACGCGGGCGCACGGCGACGTGGCGTCGCCGCGCGACTGACGTCACCTCGGCAACCCATCGGAGGCGGTCGTGTCCCGTCGAGGCATCGCGTTCATCATGCTGCTGGCAGCTGCGCCGTGTGTCGCGCAGGGACAGTCGCTGTCGATCACTGCCGGCTCGGCGACTGGAGACTGCGGCGGTACGTCGTTCAGTCAGGCTGCCGACGCGTCGGGTAAGTTCCTGTCGGCGGAATGGGCCGGGGCGGGGCAGTTTCCGATCGCCATCAATCGTGGTCGCGTGCGCTGCACCATCCGATTCACCGTGACGATGCAGACGGGCTACAAGCTCGTGCCGGGCGGTGGCAACGGAAATCCGATGCGTCTGGCGATCGCGCAGCTGGCACCGTTGCGACTGAACGGTGCGACATCAGGTGCGCTCATCGAATCGACCGTCGCGATCGACAACGGCACACCGACGACCGGTGGCAGCATGGCCAATGGCGGCACCATGACCTTCGCCGCGCTGACCGTCGATCGTGCGGCGACGTCGGCGTCACTCGAAAGTGCCTGTTCGACGACGGCGAAGAGCACGTTCCAGGTGAATGCCGTCGTCGACCTGGCGGCCGCGTCGAACTACGTCGTGCCGTGGCCGCCGGAGCCGTACGCCGAGCGCGAAACGGCATCGATCAGCACCTATCGCCTGTACTACAACGTCGTGCCGTGTGCGACGCGGTCGGTCAACCCGACGCGCGGGAACTGACGGTCAGCGTCGACCTGCCGCCGCGCGCGCCGCCAGCCACGCCTGATACGCATCCACCGCGTCGGACTGCCTGAGAATCTTCGACGCCGGATCGATCGTCACGCCCGCGCGCGCGCTGGCTGGCGTTTCGCCTGTCCCATCGGTCATCGGCAGTGTCACGAGTCTGCCATCCACGCGCACATCGAGCGGCATCGGGAACGGCAGATTTCGCGGCACATCCCATCGGACCTTGAGCATGCCGTTCTCACGCATCGTGATGACCTTCGGCAGCGCGGCCTGGTAGAAGTACACGTCGAAGAACCACGTGTAGTCCTTGCCCGTCACGCGATTCACGATCTGCAGGAATCCCTTGGTCGTGCCGAATTGCGGCGTGAAGTTCCCGGGCAGCGGGTCGGGGCGTCCGTACACGAGCGTGCGGATGGAGGTGAAGAACGCGTCGTCACCGATCAGCTTGCGCAGCGTGTGCGCAACCCAGCTGCCCTTGGTGTAGATGTCCCCGCGCGGTCCCGTCGTGTCGGCGTAGACCTCCTTCTCCGAGCGCTCCCGACCCGAGACCAGCGGCTGCCAGTTGTGAATCCCGATGCGCTGCGACTGCAGTTGCGCCATGTAGTCCATGTCGCCGCCGAGGTATTCTGCGAGCAGCGGCTGCGCATAGGAGCCAAGGCCCTCGTGCAGCCAGAGGTCGTCGTAGTTGGCGTTGGAGAGCTGGTTGGCGAACCACTCGTGCGCGAACTCGTGATTGAGCAGCCAGTTCCAGCCGAATGGGGATTTCACATAGTCGCCGCTATGTCCGATGAGCGTCTGGTTCTCGAGCCCCGAGAACGGGACACGCACCACTCCCATCTTCTGGTCCGGCCATGGGTACGGCCCGATCACGTTCTCCCAGAAATCGAGCGCCTGCGGAAACTCCGCGAACAGGTCGGCGGCATCGCGCTCCTCACCGGGGATGTAGTAGAGCCGCATCGGGATGGTGTTGCCGAACCGGCTTTGATAGTCGCCCTCCAATACTTTATACGGCGCGACGTCGAGCACCGAGCCGTAGGTGTGGATGCTGCGCGCGTGCCAGTTCCAGGTGGTCCAGCCATCCTTCTCCACGCGGCTCACCAGTGACCCGTTGCCAGGGGCCATCAGGCCGGTCGGCACGGTGTAGTGGAGGTCGGAGGTCGCAGGCTTGAGGGTGGGATGGTCGAGGCAGGGATAGAGCAGGTCGCACCCGCCGCCCCACAGCGATGTGTCGATCCACGGCTCGCCACCCGGGGTGGTCGCCCACGTCGTGCCCCCTTCCCAGGGCGGCCGCGTCGCGAGGGGCGGCGTGCCGGCGTACGTCACCCGGACCGTGAACGTCGCACCGCGCGCGAATGGTGTACGCAGCGCGATACGCAGCTGTCCGTCCGGGTTCGAGTACATCGACGGCGGGACGTGGCGGCCGTCGATGCGGATGCCTGAAATGGTATACTTCTGATATAAATCGAGGATGACGGTGCGGATCGATGCCCGCGTCGTGAATGTCAGTGTCGTCACACCCTCGATGCGTTTCTCGGAAGGAAACACCTTCAGCGCATGGTCCAGGTGGTCGAAGACCAGCGCCAGCTGCTCGGCTGGCATCGGGCCGCCCTGCTTGCGGGTCTGCGCGGTGAGGACGCGCGGGTCGGCGACCTCGGTGCCGACGGCGGCCACCGCGCGTTGCGCCTGCAGGGTTGTCGCCTGCACAAGCAGTGCGAGGCCCCCGATCACCACGCGCCGTGCCGTTGTCCGCATGCCGATCTCCCGACTCGAGTGACGCGGCATGAAGTGGACACCGCCCGCTGAGAATGCTGGCGGCGAATCGTGCGCGCCAGAGCGACACGGCTCAGCGCAGCGTCGACAGCCTCACTGGCAACGGCCGCAAGAACGCGGCACTCAGGCCCCAGCGCCGGTCCGTCACGAGACCGCGTGCAAGATCGACCCGCACGGAGGGAAAGCGCGCGCTGGTGGTGCCGAGTCGCACGCCGGCGCCGGCGTCGAGATACAATCGCGCGGCATCGAGACCGTTGCCGGACGCCATCACACTCGCGCCGTCGAGAAATGCACCGACACCGAGCGTGACGCCGCGCCGTGTCGACACCGGCCGATCACCAGCGAACCCGCCGTGGATGATGCGCCGCCCCGCGAGCTCACTCGGCAACCGGTTGTCGATGATGCGCGGATGTGCACGCAGCGGGATGTCACGGGCGAGACCGCCGCCGGCGAGCGGCCAGAGACCGCGCGGCGCGGCGGCACCGATCGCATCGGCTCCAACGCGCATGGACCACGTGTTCGACCAGTGGTCCACGGGCAGTGCCCACGCGCCTCGTACGCTTGCCCGGCTGAACGCCGTATTGCCGGTCAGCGGAATGGCATGCTCGACGGACACACGGAGGGAGACCCGGTCATCGGCCTTGTGGACTGCGCCCCCTGCCGTCAGCGTCAGGAAGTCACCGGTGGTCGACCATCGCTCGAATCGGACGCCGGCCCGCTGCTCGAGGTCGGGACGCGCCCAGGCGCTGAGACCGATGGTGGAGACGCTGCGCCGCTCCACCGGAAGGCCCGCTGAAAAGCGATACGCTTCCCAGCTGCGCTCGAGCATGACGGTGCCGGGCACGCCAATGCGCGTCGGAATGTCGACACGCACTGCCACGCGGGGATCGGCGCTCTGCCAGCGCCATTGACCCGTCCAGACGTCACCAAGGCGCAGTGGCGAGTGAACGGCGAGCCACACTTCGCGACGGAAGAGCGCCGTGACCGCGGCACCGATCAGCAATCGTCGCGGTGGCTCGAGCACCGGACGCTCGACGGCAGTCGCCTGCACTTCGACGGCGCCACCCGCAACCGGCGTGTACGCCACGCGAGTCGTGACGAGTGAGGGAAAGTCTGCGAGACGACGCTTCGCAAGACTGAAAGTGGTTGGCGAGAGTACACTGCCCACCTTCACGGTCATGCCCTTCGACAGCGCAGTGTAGCGAATGCGCTTCGGACCGTCGATGCGCAGCAGGTCGACGACAGGACGTCCGATGACATTCCACGCCCGCAGCGCACCGACCGCGTCGCCAGCGAGGAAACGACTGCTCGCCAGCAGCTGCCAGCCCAGCGAATCGGATGGGACACGAGCGGAATATTCGGTCGCGAGTCGCAGCGCGTCTGCGATCCGTTTCTGCCGGAAACGCACGCCCGCCTGCTCGCGAAGCACCAGCGGCTCGTTCGCGCACTGCAGCACGGCAGTCGCGAGCAGACGATCCGCTTCGTCGAGGCGGTCGAGCGACGCGGCATCGACCGCCTGATCGAGCCATGGGCGACACGGCAGCGAATCGATCGGCAGTGCCGGCCGACGAGTGGCTGTGGGCGTTCCCGCGGTCGACGGAACTGTCGTCGGCCGCACGAGCATCGCCCACTCATTTGCGCCGGCCCAGCGACGCATGAACTCGGCGAGTGTCACTTCCACCGATGGTGACGCTGCCGGGTCGTGATAGATGACGCGCGTGGCGCTCCACTCGACGACGACGACATAGTGATAGCGATTCTCGCCGACGCGAATGAGTGCGACGACCGGAACGCTGTCGCTGACGGACCGTTCCACGAGAGCCGCCGAGGTGCGACCCGCCTGCACGCCCCATCCACGTTCTCGCATCACATGCGCCAGGTCGGTGGTGCGGATCCCACCCTGCGCGCGATCGACGAGATACGCGAACTGCTCGGCATAGACGCCGCGCCGACCCCACCATCGCTCGATCATTGCGATGGCGGCGCCGCCACAGAGCAACTCAGATTGGGCGACGTACGGAACAGGCAACGCCACGGAATCCGCAGCATGCGTTCCTGACGTCCTTGCGGTGAACAACGTGCCCGTCGCGCACGACGTGCACAGCACCGACAGTCCCAGCACGAGCCAGCGGCCGGTGCGCATGCCCCGACCTGCAACACCGCGCAATCAGCGGGTCAGCAGAATGATGAGCAGCAGGCCGATGATGACCGCGGTGGTGCTGATCACGATTCTGTCGTCACCGCCAGCGAGAATCTGGTCCGCGACCGTTTTCGCTGATGCGTCGTCGAGCGCTGCAATGCGTGACGCGACGGCGTCGGGGCTCAGGCCCAGGTTGGCGGCGACGGCCAGCGCGGTGCTGGATGTCAACGCCGCCGACACGACCGCACGACTATTGACGACTTTCGCTGACACCGCGGCATCGAGCGTTCCAGCGTCGATGGTGCTCCGGCCCTGTGCCGACAACGGTGCCGCCAGCGTGACGGCGGCGAAGGCGGTGATCAGAGACAGTGAGAGATGCTTGGACACAGGAGCTCCTCATACAATTGAAGTGTGACTCGCCGATGCCGTCGCTGCGCCACAGGCACGGCGCACTGACGGTTTCTGCTCGATCGGATATCGAGCGCATGCACGAGCTTCAGCAGAGCGGGAAAAACGGCGCGGGGAAGACGCAAAAAAGGCGCGGGCTGCCCGGGGGCCACTCGCGCCATCATCTTCCGAGCCTACCTGCTCGTTCGATCTGGCAAGCGCAACAGTCGCGCACGTACCGCATTGGTAGGCTACGTCATTCGCCAATCAATTGCAAGCGCGAATCCGTCGCGCCTCACGAGTTCATCTGCGTGACCCCACGGCAACACGGACAACCCCCTCGGAAGTGTTTCCGAGGGGGTTGTCTGTACCCGTAGCAACTTCGTCGTACCTACGCGTCACCGCGCTTGTAGTGTCAAGTTGTGGAGCCGCGACGAAGCAGGTTCACGACCGCCAGGAGCACGACGGCACCGAGGAACGACACGAGCAAGGCCGGTACACTGAAATTGTTCTGGTTGATCGTACCGACGCCAACCATCGGTGAGATCAGCCAGCCAGCAATCAGCGCACCAACGATGCCAACGACGACATTCAGGATGAGGCCCTGCTGTCCGTTGGTCTTCATGACGATGCTTGCGAGCCAGCCGATGACACCACCGATGACGAGCCAGATGATGAGGTTCATGGTCCGAGTTGCAAAAGTGTGATGGAGGAAAACACGTAGGTGGGAACGCGACGATGCCGGCATCCGATGCCGGCGCGGCCGAACGCGAACCAGTAGTGCGTGTGAGCGTCACCTTGCGCGCAGGCGGCGCCGACATCGGCGCACGCTCTGTGAAACGGGCATGGTGGTGACCAGGCAAGCCGATGTATTCGCCGACACGTCGCAGCGCTGCTGCTCCTGTGTCCAACCGTGTACCGGTGCCGTGCAAGGAATATAACGAATTTCGAGCGTGCGTGCAGCACGGCGGGGCGAGCGCCGTGCTCAACCGCTGTTGCGTCGTCCGAGCTGGTCCCCGCATCGATCAGTGCGCTGCCGTGAACGCAATCACCCCACGCTCGAAGTTGGAGAAGAGCGGAATCAGCGCGACTTCGTTCAGCGTGGCGGCAACCATTCTCGCGAAGGCACGATCGCAGGGACGGACGGCACGAGCCCCGGCGTGATGGCATCGGTCGCGAGCGAGAACGCTCGTGTCGCAGAAAAGCACGACGATCGGGCGGATGGGAGGGCGCGCCGGAAGGCGGGTGAAGGCGGCAGGCGAGGTATCGGCGCGAGAACGCGGCCGCGCCACCGGTGTACGTCGCGCAGACAGCGGCATGGACAGATTGCCTGAAGTCGACGTGCCGCGCATGCAACGTTGGCAGCCGTATACGCGTTCTGTTCGGGACGTACTCGTTCATTCCGAGGGCAGCCAACACACGTGGATGCGGTCGCCGAGTTTCTTCTCAAGTACCGACCGGCCGCCTTCGCGAACGGGACGCTCGCCTACGATCCGATCATCCCGATCTGGATAGTGCTGGCGCTCGCGGCCGCCGCGTTGTCCATCGCCGTCTGGGCCATCGCGCGGTCTGCCCGCACACTTTCGCTGCTTTCACGCTTGATTCTCGTCGCGCTCCGACTCGGCACCGTCGCGCTGCTTGCCTGGTGTCTCTGCCGTCCCGTGCTCGTCGTGGCCGAGTCGCTCCAGCACCGAAACCTGGTGGCGGTGCTCGTCGATGACTCGCGCTCGATGCGCATCACCGATGTCGGCGATCAGCCGCGCACGTCGTCGGTGCGGGCGCTCGCGGGTGGTCCGGACAGTGCACTGCTTCGGGCGCTCGCGAGTCGCTATCAGGTGCGTGTGTTTCGCACCAGTGCCTCTGGCCGCGTCTCGCGCGTCGACTCGCTCGGCTTCGATGGCGCCCGGACTCGCTTGCTCGGTGCAGTCACGCGTGTCGAGGACGAACTCTCCGGCACACCGCTGAGCGGTGTCGTGGTGCTGTCCGACGGCGCGGAGAACGACAGCGGCAGCGAGAATGCTCCGTCCATCGGCGATCAGCTGGCGTCGCTGCGCGCACGCGGGATTCCGGTGTACACCGTCGGCATCGGCAGCACGCGGTTCGCGCGAGACATCGAGATTTCGGAACTGGGCGGTCCGCGACAGGCATTGCGGAACGCCACCGTGCTGCTCGACGTGATGATCACACATCGCGGCTACGACGGCGCGTCGTTGCCGATCGTGGTCGAGGACTCCGGTCGCATCGTCGCGACGGACACGGTGAGGCTGTCGAAGGATGCGGAATCGACGCCGGTGCGATTGCGGGTTCCGACGCCGGAAGCCGGTGCGCGACTGCTCACCGTGCGTGTGCCGGTGCAGCGTGGTGAACTGATCGCCGAGAACAACGTGCGGCGCGCATTGCTCTCGGTGCGCGATCGGCGGGAGAAGGTGCTGTACGTGGACGGAGAACCACGGCCCGAGGTGAAATTCGCGCGACGCGCGGTGGATGGTGACCGGCAGCTGCAGCTCGTCACACTGCTGCGGTCCGCGCGCGACAAGTACCTGCGGCTCGGCGTCGACGATTCACTGGAACTGATGAACGGATTCCCGACGACCCGCGCGCAACTCTTCAGTTACCGCGCAATCGTCCTTGGCTCGATCGAGGCATCGTTCTTCACCGGCGATCAGCTTCGCATGATCAGTGACTTCGTGTCCGAGCGCGGTGGCGGCCTGCTGGTGCTGGGTGGCCGCGAGTCGTTCGCCGAAGGCGGATACGTGGGCACGGCGCTCGCGGATGTCCTGCCGGTCGAGATGGAAGTCAGCTCCCGCAGCGAGGATGACCGCCTGGTGGAAGTCACTGCCGTGCCGACCCCGGATGGATTGCGACATCCGGCGTTGCAGTTGGCGCGCTCCGACTCGCTGCTTGCGTTGCGCTGGCGCACATTGCCGCCGCTGACGACCGTGAACCTGCTCACGCGGGCAAAGCCGGCCGCATCGGTGCTGCTGCAGGGTCGCGTGGGTGACCAGGGGCTGACGCGACCATTACTTGCGTCGCAGCGATTCGGTCGCGGGCGCGTGCTCGCGCTTGGCGCGCAGGACGATTGGCTCTGGCAGATGCACGCCGACATTGCGGTCGAGGATTCGACGCACGAGCTGCTGTGGCGGCAGATGCTGCGCTGGATGGTGAACGATGTTCCCGATCGCGTGGAGGTGGTGGCCGATGAGCAGTCCGGAGCGGGTGATGCAGTGGCCGTTCGTGCGATCGTGCGTGACAGCGGCTACCTGCGGCGCAATGGCGCCGTGGTGAGCGCAACCGTGCTCGGTCCAGGCGGCAGTGCGCAGGAGCTCGCCTTCGACTGGGCGGTCGATCGTGACGGCGAATACACGGCGTCCTTCGTGCCTGCGGTGACTGGCGTGCACGAAGTGCGCGTGCGTGCCGTGGCCGGCGCCGACACGACGTTGTCGCCGCCTGCATTCGTGCGTGTCGCGGAACCGGTGGAGGAGTATTTCGGGGCCGAGCGGCGCGACGTGTTGCTGGAGCAGCTGGCGCGTGAAACGGGTGGGCGATCGTACACGCCACAGCGCGCCACGGATGTGGCGCGCGACCTCGATTACAGCACGAGCGGTGCGACCGCGGTGCGACGACTCGACCTGTGGGATGCGCCGATCGTGTTGATTGCGTTGATGACGATGCTCGCGGTCGAGTGGACGCTGCGCCGGCGACGGGGATTGACATGATGATGCTCCGCGCGTTGTCCATCCCGCTCGTACTGTCGATCGCGTCACTCTCACGCGCGTGCGCCCAGGATGCGGGCGCGACGCACCTCGTGGTCATTGCCGGGGTCAGCGGTGAAGCACGGATCGGGACCGAATGGCACGGTATGACCATGGCACTCGCGTCCGCCGCGACGCAGCGCTTCGGGATCACGCCGGCGCACGTCATCGTGCTGGAGCAGGACTCGACACGTGACGCCGGTCGCGTACAGGGCCGTTCGACGAAGGCCACGATCGAACGTGTGCTCGGCGGCCTTTCGCGCTCGCTCACGGTCACGGACCGGCTGGTCGTGATCGTGCTCGCGCATGGCTCGAATCTCGGCGGTGAAACACGCGTGAACCTGCCGGGCCCCGACATGACTCCGTCGGACTTTGCGCGTGTACTCGCGCCGGCGACGACGCCGACCATCGCATTCATCCAGACCGGGAGCGCGAGTGGAGAGTTCACGACCGCGCTGGCCGGACCGCGTCGCATCATCATCACCGCCACAAAGAGCTCACGCGAGCAGAATGAGACGATTTTCCCCGGGCCGTTCGTACGAGCGCTGACGACGGACGTGGGTGACGCGGACAAGGACGGTCGGATCTCGCTGCTCGAGGCGTTCACGTATGCGCAGCATGAAGTCGAGCAGGTATTCACGAAGGGCAGCCTGCTGCCGACCGAACATCCGCTGCTGGAGGACGGCGCAGAAGGTGGCCGCGCGCGCACATTCTATCTCGCATCGACGAGTGCCGTCACGTCCGATCCCGTTGTGGCGGCGGCACTCACGGCGCGCGCCGAAGTGCAGGCGCGCATCGACGCATTGCGCGCACGTCGGCGCACGATGACCGAGGAAGTGTACCTGCAGGCGCTCGAGCCACTGATCGTGGAGCTGGCCGAGCGCACTCGCGCGCTGCGAACATCCACGACGCCGGTGGTGAAGCCGTGAGGTTGCGTGTCTGTGCCACCGCGCTTGCGTCGGCGGTATTGCACGCCGGCGCCGGCATGTCCGCCGCCCGTGCGCAGACCGCG